>JBAVKA010000365.1:0-1825 GCA_049688075.1 Gammaproteobacteria bacterium | reverse complement strand
CAGCTCTCGGATCCGCGTACCGGCGGCTCGCTGATGGACCGCACCATCATCATCTGCAATACCTCCTCCATGCCGGTGGCCGCCCGCGAGGCCTCTATCTACACCGGCATCACCCTGGGGGAATACTACCGCCAGATGGGCTACCATGTGCTGCTGCTGGCGGACTCCACCTCGCGCTGGGCGCAGGCAATGCGCGAGACCTCCGGTCGCCTGGAGGAGATCCCGGGCGAGGAGGCCTTTCCCGCCTACCTGGATTCCGCTATTCGCAGCGTCTACGAGCGCGCCGGGGTGATCCGCGCTGCCGACGGCGCCACCGGCAGCCTCACCATGATCGGCAGTGTCTCGCCCGCCGGCGGCAACTTCGAAGAGCCGGTGACCCAGTCGACTCTGGGCACGGTGAAGTGTTTCCTGGGGCTGTCCTACGACCGCGCCTACAAGCGCTTCTACCCGGCGATCGACCCGCTGATTTCCTGGTCGCGCTACCTGGAGCAGCTTGCCAACTGGTTCGCGGAGCACATCGAGCCCCTCTGGGTTGGGCAGGTCACGGCCATGCAGGAACTCCTGGTGAAGGGCGATGCCGTGCAGCAGATGATGCAGGTGACAGGCGAGGAGGGCGTCACGACCGAGGACTACGTCACCTACCAGAAGGCGCTGTTCCTCGACATGGTCTACCTGCAGCAGGACGCCTACGACAAGGTGGACGCCTCGGTCTCCCTCGATCGCCAGCGCCTCGCCTTCACCCGGGTCCATGCCCTGGTGAGCCGCGAGTATGCCTTCGCCGACAAGGCGGCGGTGCGCGACTACTTCACCCGCCTCACCGGCCTGTTCAAAAACTTCAACTATGCCGCTACCGACACGCCCGAGTACCAGCGCCTGCTGCAGGACATCGACGCGCTATCCGAGGGCACGCCCTGACGCGACATTTAGGCAAACTGCGGAAACTGGGGACAGACCACGTTTTCCAAATTGATTTTCCGGCCCCGGATCGCTAAGCTACCTGGCTTGCTTTCACGGGAGGTCGATAATGCGTCAGCCACTGGTCGCCGGTAACTGGAAAATGAACGGGTCGCTCGCCAGCATCAAATCCCTGGTCGAGGGGATCAAAGCCGGTCTGTCTACGGTCACCACGGCGGAGCTGGCTGTGTGCCCGCCCTATGTGTACATCCCGCAGGTCGCCGCCATGCTGCAGGGGACCTCGATCGCGCTCGGCGCCCAGGACGTCAACGACAAGGAATCCGGCGCGCATACCGGCGAAGTAGCCCCCGGCATGCTGACCGATGTCGGCTGCAAATACGCCATCGTGGGCCATTCCGAGCGCCGCAGCATCTATGGCGAGAGCGACGAATTTACGGCGCGCAAGTTCGCCGCCGCGCGCTGGGCCGGGCTGGTGCCGATCCTGTGCGTGGGCGAGCTGCTGGAGGAACGCGAGCAGGGCATCACCGAACAAGTGGTCGGCCGCCAGCTGGATGCGGTCATCGCCCTCGAGGGCATTCACGCGCTGGGCGATGCCGTGATCGCCTACGAACCGGTCTGGGCCATCGGCACCGGCAAGACCGCTTCCCCGCAGCAGGCGCAGGACGTCCATGCCTTCATCCGCAGCAAGCTGGCCGGGCTGGATGAGGCCGTGGCGGCGAAGATCCGGATTCTCTACGGCGGAAGCGTCAAGGGCAGCAATGCCACGGAACTGCTCGCCATGGCGGATATCGACGGCGGCCTGATCGGCGGTGCCTCCCTGGACGCCAAGGATTTTCTCGCGATCGGCCGGGCCGGCAATGCCTGAGCCGATTCTGTTCAACAGCTGAATTGACGGTCGCCCATGTTTACC
>JBAVKA010000364.1:0-13810 GCA_049688075.1 Gammaproteobacteria bacterium | reverse complement strand
TACAATTGGTGTGGGCAGCAAGGGGCTGGTGCCGTTCATGGAAGACGGTCGCATGACCGAGCAAAAAATGGAGATCGACGAGGATTTGTTGACAGAGGTTGCGAAGATGACCGGAGGCGCCTATTTCCGGGCCACGGATACAGATGCACTGGAAAAAATCTATGAACGCATCGATGCGCTTGAGAAAACCCAGGCGGAGTCGCGCAGTGTCATGATTCCCAGTCCGCTCTATCGCTGGCCCCTGGGTGTTGCACTGCTTGTTCTGCTGGTGCTGGGCCTGTTCCCGGATGGCATTCCCAGAAACTTGTTCAGAGGCAACGCGCATGGGTGACGGCTTTCTCTCCTCATTCCATTTCTCGGATCCGGTCTGGCTGTGGGCCCTGCTGCTTTGCATACCGGTAGCCCTCTGGCTGCTGGTTATGCCGGGTCTGGGCAGGAATGAAAGGCTGCGTAACTATGCGGATGCCCACCTGATGCCCTATCTCCTCGGGCGCACGGAAACATCGCCACGGGCACGCTGGAAGCGGTATGCGCGCTGGACGGCTATCTGGACGCTGATGGTGCTGGCCATGGCGGGTCCACGATGGGATTTCACGGATGTGCAATTGTTCCGACCGGGCACCAATCTGCTGGTTTTGTTCGATATCTCACGCTCCATGGACGTAACGGATGTTAAGCCCACACGACTGGCGCGCGGCCGCCAGGAACTGGAGGATATCATCAACGAGAACCGGGGTATCCGCGTGGGATTGATTGCCTTCGCCTCGGTTGCGCATGTGATTTCACCGATCACGGAAGACATGAATGGGATACGCCGGGTCTTGTCCGCGCTGGATACCCGGCTGGTGCGGCTCCAGGGGAGCCGGCTCTCATTTGCGCTTGACCGGGCAAAGGAACTCATCGCCGGCCAGCCGGCGGAAAGCGTCAACTCGCTGCTGATTATCACCGACGGTGATTTCGATGAAACGGGGCTGGAGGAAAAGTTGCGATCCTTCGCTGATGCCGGCGTGCGTGTTCATGTGCTGGGTGTCGGTACCCCGGAAGGGGGTGATGTGCCGGGTATGAATAATTCTCCGCTGATGGCCAGAAATGGTCAGCCCGTCATCTCCAGACTGAACGAACCGGAGCTGAAGGCACTCGCAACCGCTGGCGGCGGGATATACGAAACGGCGGATTATCGGGACAGCGATACCCGGGATATCCTCGCCGAGGTCAAGGCCGCGGCCCTGCCAAAATCAGATAAAGACGAGCGCACGCGTGTCTGGAACGAACGATTCTACCTGCTGGCTGGTCTGGCGATGCTGTTGCTGCTGCCGCAGTTCCGACGGACGCTTCCAAGTTACCGGCGATCGGGCGAATGAGCACCTCGGATCGCCAAATGATGAATACGTGTATACAGCTGCGTTGTTCAACGGTGTGGTTTCTGCTGGCATTGCTGGTATTTGCCACAGCAGCCGGCGCCTCTTTGTTTAAAACACCGGAGCAGGATGCCGCCGGAAAATTCGAGGAGGGTGACTACGCGGCGGCGGCGAGCGAGTTCTCCGATAATTACCGCCGTGGCGTCGCACTCTATCGTGCGGGCCGCTACACGGATGCCGGTGAAGCGTTTGTGAGCGTCGAACGCGAGGAAGTCAAGGCGGATGCCCTCTATAATCTCGGCAATACCCGCTTCAAACAGAGTGATTATTCCGGTGCGATCGAGGCCTATCAGCAGTCACTGAAATTGCGCGCGAACGATGAAGATACACTGCACAATCTCGGACTTGCGAAGAGAATGGTCGAACAGAGCACGACCGAGGAAATGACAGAGGAAGAAAAAAAGGATCAACAGGAAGAAAAACAGAAATCCGAAGAGAAGAAATCCGAAGATCAGAAGAAGGAGTCCGAAGAGAAGAAATCCGAGGAGAAAAAGTCAGGCGACCAGCAGAAGGAGTCCGAGGAGAAAAAGTCGGGCGACCAGCAGAAGGAATCCGAGGAGAAAAAGTCGGGCGATCAGCAGAAGGAGTCTGAGGAGAAAAAGTCGGGCGATCAGCAGCAGGAGTCCGAGGAGAAAAAGTCGGGCGACCAGGAGTCCGAAGGGGAATCAGGGAAAAAGGATCAGGAGTCCAAGGGAGAATCGGACAAACAGGATTCCGAGGGGACGTCGGGTAAGCAGGACCAGGAATCAGAAGGCGCGGATAGCAAGCAGGATTCCAAGGGCAAGTCCGGCGACCAGCAGAAGGAATCCGAGGAAAATCAGTCGGGTGACCAGGAGAAGGAACCCGAGCAGGAACAGTCCGGTGACCAGCAGAAGGAAACCGAGCAGAAACAGTCTGGTGAACACGAATCAAAGGAAGAAAAGGGTAAGAAGGAGTCCAAGTCGGAGCCCGACAAGCAGGATCAGGAATCCGGTGGCCAAACTACCGACCAATCAAAGGCTGACAGTAAATCGGGCAAGGAAGAGAAACCCGAGGGTGAATCCGGTGGTGACAAACAGAAACCGGAGTCCGAGGCGCAGGGTCAGGATCAGGATGAACAAAAGGATTCAGGTGAAGGCGGGATACAACCTGATGAGAAGAAAGGTATTCTAGGTGAGCTCGAGGAAGAGCAGGGAATAGGCGAGCAAAAGGATAAGGACGCTGCGGGAGGCGACAAGAATCGCGACCAGCAGGAACCCGGGAGTGGTTCTGAGCAGCAAACAGGCGGATCTGGCGGGTCTGCGAGTGAAATAACCGAGAAAGATACCAAGGCTAGCCAGGCCGTAGACCAGTTTGACCAATTGGGAACGGGGCTTGGTCAGGATGATTCGGGCAAGCCTGCCGGGCTGCCGGATAAGGACGGCAAACCGGGTTCCGGGATTTCCATGATCATGATGGATCAATGGCTTGAACAGATTGAAGGTGATCCCTCCTATCTGTTGAGAAATCAATTCATGATCGAGGAACGGCAGGAACTGGACCGCCGAGGCAGGATGGTGATGGAAACAAGACCATGGTAAATTCCGGTCTTTTTGCTATATCATGTTGTACAGAAACAGAACATTCGGGCCAGTCCAGGCATGTTTAACGGGACGTCCGAGTGCCACAACCCCGGTTACAGGACAACATTATGCATCGTATGAAAACTTCCCGTTTCTGCCTCATTTGTATGCTGGCGAGTTTTCTGTCCGGTATCATCCAGACGGCAAGCGGTTTTTCTCTTAGTTTCAGCTCGAATAGCTCGCAGAACAACGGAAATTCTTCACGAACCACCTCGAATCGTCCATGGGGCAATATCGGAGCCCCCAAACCGGGGCTGCAGGTAGAAAATAACGCCACCAGCGACCCGAACGGTTACAGCTACAGTTACAGTTACCAGACCATCAATAACGGCGCCGAGAATGGTTATTACCTCGGTGGCGCGCCTGGGACCGGCTGGCCAGGGGCGATGAACCCAATGATGTCGCCACAACAGGCCTACGCACCGGCCTATGCGTCGTCGGGTTATGCAGGGTACCCCGGACAAGTGGCTGCTAACGCCACAGCCGGACAGCCGACCGTCGAGGTGGAAGTGAGCGAAACCTCGCCCTTCGAGCAACAGAATATCGTTTATACCGTACGCGTGGTCAGCAGTGATAATCTCAAAACACTGAATCCCGTCCTGCCGCGCATCGAAGGGGCTGCACTGCAAAAAGTGAATGGCCCTGTCGCCAGCATGCGAACAGACAAGCGCAGCGGAAACCAGGAAATCGTCAATACCTATCATTTTAAACTGACGCCCCTGCGTTCCGGTGAGATCGTTATCCCTGTTATCAGCTTCAAGGGCACACATGTGTCCGGCAACAGACAATGGAACATGCCCGGTATGCCGTCGGCTACGGGTGCCGGGGAATCGTTCACGATAGCTTCAATCAAACCGGTAACCCTGAGTGTTCAGCCGGCGGAACCGACCGTGAAACCCTGGCTGCCGTTGAACGATCTGAAATTGAAAGCACAGTTGTCGAACGAGCAGCGTGTGAAGGAGGGCACTCCGGTAACCCTGACACTGGAACTGGATGCCAAAGGGACAGTGGGCGACCAGCTGCCCACGCTTGAGAACCAGCTGGTGAGCGACGATTTCCGTGTCTATCGCGAATCGACAACGACGAAAAATGGTATATCAAGTGACGGTACCTACCTGATCGGTAGCCGCACGGAAACCTACACCCTGATACCCCTCAAGGATGGCTGGATACGGTTGCCCCAGCTCGGGGTCGCATGGTGGGATGTCGATTCGAATACCGCCCAAATCGCCGGCCAGTCCGATCAGCCAGAAGTACTGCCTGGCAGCGGGAGTAGTGCACATGCCGCGCGCGCCACCAGCGACGGTGGCTATCCCGTCTACTTCTGGTTCCCCATGCTGATTACCCTGGGGATGATCCTGGGTTACTGGCTGGGTGCCTGGGCGCGCACACGTCCGATCCTGAAGGCAGCAATGGCCGCAACCGTCTCTGTGCTGGTTCCATTGAAACAGCGGGTTGCCGCCTCATTACGTGTCGCCATGCAGCGGCTGAACGTAATGAAGTACCTTAGAAAGCTGCGCATCGGACTCGCGATGTATATGCCCTTGCCGGTCAAGCTATGGATGTGCACGCGCTGTGTCGAGCAGGAAGAGAGCCCCGGTAAATGGTGTATGCAGTTCAAAAGTCGTATCTGCCAGCACCTGAAGATCCCGTCACAAACTCCGTTACCGCAGATTGCAGAGAGACTCATCGAGCTCAACCCGCAGGCTGAGCCGGCCAAAATCCGCGCCCTGGTCCAGTCGCTGGATAGTGCGATGTACGGTGCACGGCCGCTGGATTTTAATGCCTGGAAGAGCGACCTCAGGAACCAGTTGCGTCCCCGTATGTTCTCGCAGCGCCGCCGCGGTTCACGTCGCGCCAAGGCGGAGCTTCCGGAGTTGAATCCGCATTCGGCGTAATCTCCGGCGTCATCGTTGGGGCGGCCTTGGCCGCCCTATAATCTTAAATAAAGCCGCTTTCCTCAACCTGCCTGCCTGAACAACTCACGTTAACGGATAACAGCGGTTGGAAATCCCTTCAGTTGCCTATTGCCACGGACGAGCACTGAATTAAATCAAGACCCCATTTATCACCGGTATTTCCTTTCCTCTGCATGGCCCGTTTTTCTCCTGTTACAGTCACGGGTGAATTCAATTTCAGAACACCGCTATTTTTCGGGGTATTACTCCCTCACCGACGAAGCGGCTGGTACAGTTTATGTTCTGTTTTTTGTGGCATGGGCAACACATAACGATTTTTCGATTCCAGTGTACCCATGTGACTGGGCAATCCAGTCGCCTGGACTCAACCCCCATCTCTGGTTACCTGGAAATTCAGATAACTTTAATGATTTAATATACATAGGATTAAAACATATATTCTACCTTAGATGGTTAACCTAAGATAATTGAATTTATGACTTGTTATGTTTTCTGATGCACCGCGGATTCATGTGGAAAGATTACTCATGGATCGACAGGTTGATGAAAGAAATATCCTTTCCAAGGCGGCCCAGTGGGCTGAAGAAGGACACCGGGGTCAAGCGCGTGCGTCGGGCGAGCCCTACTATCACCACGCACTCGCCGTGGCTGAAATCCTCAACGACCTCAAACTTGATTACGAAACCATCGCCGCGGCCATGCTGCATGATGTGGTCGAGGATACGGATATCACGCTGGATGATGTGGAACGGGAGTTCGGCGCGGTTATCGCCCGCCTGGTCAATGGTGTCACCAAGATGGAGCGGATCAGGGAATTCCGTGAGCTTGGTAAGGAAGCAAGCAAGGAACACACCCAGGCCGAAAGCCTGCGCAAACTGTTGCTCGCGATGGCCGAGGATGTGCGCGTCGTTCTGATCAAACTGGCGGATCGGCTGCACAACATGCGCACCCTGAAGCACCTGGATAAAGATCGCCGGCGCCGCATCGCCCGGGAAACCCTGGATATCTACGCGCCGCTCGCCAACCGCCTGGGCATCTGGCAGATCAAGTGGGAACTCGAGGACCTTTCGCTGCGGTTCCTCGAACCCGAGGTCTACCAGGAACTGGCCGCTCAGCTCGATGAGAAACGAGCTGATCGGGAGGGTTATATCAAGCGCGTCATCGATCACCTGACGACAGAACTGAATCAGGCCGGTATTGAGGCGGTGGTCAGCGGCCGACCTAAACATATCTACAGTATCTGGCGAAAAATGCAGCGTAAATCTATTGATTTCAATCAGATATTCGACATGAGGGCAGTGCGCATCCTGGTGAAGGAAGAGCGCGACTGTTACGGAGCCCTGGGTGTCGTTCATGGTCTGTGGCGTCATATCGCCAAGGAATTCGACGATTACATCGCCAACCCGAAGGAGAATCTGTACCGCTCCCTGCATACCGCGGTGATTGGTCCGGAAGGCCGTACGCTGGAAGTGCAGATCCGCACCGAGGACATGCACCGCTACTCCGAACTCGGCGTCGCGGCGCACTGGCGCTACAAGGAAGGGGGCCGTTTCGATCCCGGTTACGAGGAAAAGATTGCCTGGCTGCGGCAGCTGCTGGAATGGCGTGATGAGGAAAGTAGCGCCAATGACTTCGTCGACCGCTTCAAATCCGAGGCCTTCCTGGAACGGGTCTATGTGCTGACGCCGCAAGGCAGGATTATCGACCTGCCACAGGGTTCAACTCCGCTTGATTTCGCCTACGCCATCCATTCGGAGATCGGACATCGCTGTCGCGGCGCCAAGGTCAACGGTCGCATCGTTCCGCTGACCTATCGGCTTCAGAATGGCGAGCAGATCGAGGTGCTAACCACCCGGCGGGGGACGCCGAGCCGCGACTGGATGAATCCGCACCAGGGCTACCTGAAGACATCGCGCGCCAAATCGCGCGTGCGCCAGTGGTTCAAGCGTCAGGATGTCGAGTACAACATCAGTGCCGGTCGGAGCCAACTCGATCGTGAATTGCATCGACTGGGTATCACCGGTCTGCCGGTCGAGAAACTCGCCGGGTGGTTCAACTTCAAGCAGGTGGATGATTTACTGGCGACACTGGGCCGTGGGGATATCAATACCGGTCAACTGGCCAATGCAATCAATGAACTGGTGCCGCGGCCGGGGCCTGTTATTGTAGAGAAATCGCGGGCTAAATCGCGTAAAGCGTCGGCCGCACCCGAGGGCTTCAGTATTCTTGGGGTTGGCAATCTGTTGACCAGCACCGCCCGGTGCTGCCACCCCGTTCCGAACGATCCTATCGTAGGTTACATCACCCGCGGGCGCGGGGTCACGATCCACCGGCGTGATTGCGGAAATATCCTGCGCATGGAGGGGGAGGACCGGAAGCGGCTTATCGAAGTGGAGTGGGGGATGCCCTCGGAAGCCGGTTATACAGTGGAACTCTTCGTGCAGGCCTATGACCGGTCAGGGTTGCTGCGTGACATTACGGCCGTACTGGCTAATGAAAAGATCAATCTCAGCGGTGTAAACACCCTTACCGACAAGCGTGATGGTATCGCACGAATGAATCTGGTCATGGAGATTGCGAACATTGCCCAACTGAGCCGCGTGCTCACGCAAATCGGACAGTTGCCCAACGTGGTGGAAGCACGGCGGAAGATGTGACAGATTGGGCGCTGCCCGCTGCATTTTCCTGCTTACGGGCAGGCAATGTCCTCTATCCGTAGACCGGAATATTTCCTGGTTAATCCTGTCAGGTCCTCGTCATGATCATCGCGCCTTTCGATTATCAGCCAGTAAGTGCTGCGCTTTGCATAACCCGGTTCGATGCGTGGATCAAGCCCGAGCGCCTGCGCGCGTGCCAAAGTCTTCTCCGCCCGAGGCTTGTCCCTGAAGACCCCGAGGGAAAGCACATTATTCACGCCGATAAAACTGGTGGTGATGTTCTCCTTCTCCAGCCTGCGCTTGATCTGTAAAGCATCCTCATATCCTAAAGGCGACAACAGGACGGTGTAACCGACCTGTTCCCGCTGATAGCGGGTTTGTGATCTGGCGGTCAATCCATGCCTGTCAAGACGATTCTCGAATGGTTTCAATTCCGATTCCGCCAGAAACGGGCCGAGTGCCTGACAGGACAGCGGCAAAACTGCGGCCGGTGGTTGTGTTGCGGTCAGGTCTTCGATTTTCCGGGAATCCGAGGGAGACTGCCGCGCATCTTTTTCCTCGAGTGTTACCAGTCGCCTGACATCCGGGGGCAGTGGGGAAAGCGAACGCTCAACCGGCTTATCCGGTCCGTTAAGGAAGACCTGCCAGCTGAAGTAAGCACAATTCATCGCAACCAGTAGAAAAATCACGTACCGCATTGAATTTTTTCACCTGCGATCACCGGTTCGTCGAGATGTCGTCCTGGTGGCGTGCGGTGCACGGAATACCGGTATTACACGGCCAGTGAAACTCTGATTCATACGCCATCCCCGCTTTCACGGGGATGGCTTGATCAGAAAATCGCCAGGGCCAACGTTTAAATCATTGTTCTCACTATAGACGCTAGACTCGGGATTGGCGACACGTCGTGCGGCAACTGTCTCACAGGGAAGTCAATGCAACAGCCTGACAGTTTGGCGGGAACGCGGAATTATCAGGACAGGGATTGGTCCCGTTTCGATGCGGTGAAATTTGTGTCCGGATGAGTCGCCAGGTAGCCCTCACCGATGTAAGGGGCCACACGCTCCTCCGGCTCAGGTTGACTATCATCGGTATCGTCACGCTCATTGGAAAATTCAATCGCCTCGCGGATATCGTCAAGTCGACCCAGCACGGCGCCCAGGGCACCAGCGAGCAGGGAAGGCATGGGGAACGTCCAGAGCCAGAACCAGCCGAGGGTGGCGGCATCAGGAACTGCACCAGCGCTCACCGATGGGTCCCCGCCCAGTAATGCCCCCATCCCGAGCTGTGGTCCACCAATCAAGGCGCCCAGTCCGGCCAGGAACCAGACAAAGGCGAAAACATACAATATGATCTTCATGCTATTCCAGCCTCAACGTGCTTTACCCTGGCAGTTTACCTGAGGACTGTTGGAGACATAAAAAAAGCACTTCGGTTCCCCAAAAGTACCGATCTGGAGATTGAATTGCCAGGCTGTTGATAATTGGTGGGCGATACTGGGATTGAACCAGTGACCCCTGCCGTGTGAATGCCGATTCAGTCATTTTACCGTTGCTTGCCCAGTCTTGCCGTTGTTTACTTTACCATTATTTTATCAGGCACTTACCGTTACTCTCTGCGGCAGTGGTCATACTTAAACTTACTTAGTTTTACTGCTTACTATGTGCTTACTTGAGCGACCCTGAGTGACCCCTGCACTACCGCGAAAACGACACAACCCAGTAAGCAGACCCAAGGGAGCGACCCATGCCGAAGTTACAAAACGACTGGTAGACGATACCACACCAACCGACCGGGACCTGTTTGTCTGGGACAGTCAGATAGCGGGATTCGGGTTAAAGGTTTTCCCGAGCGGGCAAAAGTCTTATGTGTTCCAGTACCGCACCCCGGAGGGCCGGAGCCGGCGCGTCACCATCGGCAAGCACAGCGACACCCTGACCGCCGACCTGGCACGCGCGCAGGCAAAGAAAATGCGCCGCACCGTCGAGGATGGCGGTGACCCGATGGCCGACCGACAGGCGGCGCGGGAGTCAATGACCGTGGCCGGACTGCTGGCGGCTTCTCTGGAGTCTGCGAAATTCCAGAGCAAGGCCGAATCCACGCAAGCAATCGACCGGGGCCGGATCAAGCGCCACCTGGACCCGACACTGGGCTGGAAGTTTGTAAACAAGCTGACGGGTGAAGATGTGCGCCGGGCATTCGCCGCGATCCGCGACGGCAAGACAGCCAAGAAAGAAAAAACCGGGCCGCGTGGTCTGGCCGTTGTGAAAGGCGGGGAGGGCGCGGCGCGCATGGCAATCCGGCTGTTTAAGGCCGTCATGGTGTGGGCCGCGGATGAGGGTTACACCAGCACGAACCCGGCCGCCGTGGTGAAGGTGGGCAGCGACGGTAGCCGCGACACCATCCTGGAGAAGCCGGAACAGTACGCGGCCATGTTTCGTGTTATCGAGCGCATGGAAAATGAAAAGCGCATCCGATCACCAGTAGCCGATGCCATCCGGGTGATTGCTTTGACTGGCGCACGGCGCGGCGAGGTGGCTGGCCTGCGCTGGGGTCATGTGAACCTGAAAGACGGGTTAATCAAGCTGCCGCCGAAATCCCACAAGACCGGACGCACCACTGGCAAGCCGCGCATCATCGGATTGCCGGCAGCAGCGCAGACGATCATTGCACGGCAACCGGAGGGCAACCCGGACGATTTTGTATTCTCTCCCGCGCGTGGCGAAGGGGTCGTATCACTGGCGCGACCGTGGCGACAGATACGCGCCGAGGCGGAACTTCCGGCAGGTATCGGCCTGCATGGCCTGCGGCATTCGCTCGCGTCTGCAATGGCAATGAACGGCGCACAGGCCGCCGAGATCATGACCGCGCTAGGGCACCGCCAGCTATCGACCGCGCAACGTTACATCCACTGGGCACAGGACAGTCGCGCCGCACTGGCGGAAAAATCCGCCGCACACATATCGGCCGCACTGACGGGAAAGAAGAAAAAAGCCCAGGTTGTGCAGATTAAGAAAGGAGGCCGCAAGTTAACCGGCCCGAGGAAATAGCCGCTGATATTCTCAAGGCATTCGATATGACGGACGAGAACCGCGCCATTCTGGTAAAGCGGCTGGGGCTGCTTGCTGTCGATGCGCAGTACTGGAAGGACGGCAAGATATTCAAGGCGCCCCCAGGCAAGAAGGCTGCCAGTACGCAACTAAAGAAACTGACAACCACTTTGCGCAATGTGCGTACCGCGATAGACGATAAGGATGACCGCGTATTCAGGGCTGTCAATCGGTCACTTTTCGAGGGTGATATCCCACTACTCGATTTCGTACAGAGTCACGCAGGAGGCGGTCGCACCGATGCGCCGCGACGCATAGCAGAAGTGCTTTATGAACTTTCAGAAAGGCTGAGCGAGCATATCGGAACATTCGGCGGTCGAAAAGAAAGGCGGGCGGTCCGATGATTTCACGCGCTTTCTCGCGGCAGAACTGGCGACCATTTTCACATTCGCTACAGGCGAGAGAGCAACGCGCCGAACCGACTATGACAGCGGCGAATCCTACGGCCCATTCCTTGAGTTTGTCGGCAACGTGGTATCAACCCTATCGCTCGACCTATCGCCCGAGACTATTGTAAAGAAGGCGAGCGACCCATCGCTCTACAACACGCCGATACCGCTGGATAGTCCCTTATCCATAAAACACTGACGGCCTGCTGTTTTTCTCGCCACCGACAAGGTTGCCGCCACTCCCTATGGATGAATCCGGGTAGAAAAATTCCCGGTTTCGTCCTTTGTACATTACTACGCCGCACCTTTACCTTGCCCTCTCAGTACAAAGAGCGAGGTAAAACACACGAACAATGGCAATCATTTCCTGACTCGTGATGAAAGCGCGAAGTATCTAACTGAACGCGGCCTGCCGGTATCAAGGAACACGCTGCAAAAGTGGGCGACCACTGGCGGCGGACCTGTTTACCGGCGCTTCGGGAATCGGGCTGTTTATACGGAATCTGACCTTAACACCTGGATCGAGCAAAAGCTAAGCGCGCCGCGCAGTTCTACGGGTAACGCAGCGTGAGTCCGACAATCGCAATGCAAATTTTGCAGGCGATGAAAAACCACCGCAGGCCACCGCGCACTAGCGGCGCAAGGATTATGGACGCCGTGGAACACGCCCGAACATCCCCGTTTCGCCAAATGCTGGAAATCGAGCGCCAGCGGCGAGTGCATCAGACACGCGAGGGAGACCGATGAAATCCACGGCCGCACACCTTCACGCGATCGACGCAGCGGAGCAATTCAGGTCTGCAATTCAAGCCGCAGGGTTGACGCCACCCGATGAAATCGAGGCGGGCAAGTTGCACCGATTCCCAGGTATGGGCAAGCGCAACGGCAACACGGCGGGCTGGTGCAAACTTTTCGACGATGGCATGGGCGGCTGTTTCGGCGACTGGTCTGCGGATTTTTACGAGAACTGGCAAGCGAAGCGCGACAAGCCGTTTACTGTTGCGGAGCGGGAAGAATTCAGACGCCGCACTGCGGAGGCACGCGCACAAGCCGAGGCCGAACGGGAGGCCAAGCAAGCCGAGGCCGCGACCACGGCGCGGCGATATGGGAGGCAGCAACGACCGCAACCGATAGCCATGCTTACCTAGCACGCAAGGGCGTCAAGGCGCACGGCCTGAGAGTGCAGGACGGGCGGCTAGTGGTTCCCCTTCGTGCCGGCGGCGAGCTTCAATCACTGCAATACATCGGGCCGGATGGTGAAAAACGGTTTCTGCCTGGCGGGCGTGTGGTCGGCTACTTCAGTATAGGCAGCACGCAAGGCGCGGCTACGTTGTGCATCGCTGAAGGTTTCGCCACCACGGCGAGTATCCACGAAGCGACCGGCCGGTGGCCGTGGCATTCAATGCCGGCAACCTGTTACCCGTGGCTAAGGCACTGCGGGATAAACACCTCGAGCCGACGCTGATGGCGTCGCCTGTTTCCCTTCGGATCATGGGAACCTGATCGCCACCGGGTCGGGCGCGCCGCCTTCGGTGGCAACGCTGGATCAGGCTGCCGGCGCGATGGGCACCCAGGTCAACAGCGCAGGCGAGCCGCTGAACGTCAGGCCCCACTGCATCCTGGCCCCGCACAGCATGGCATCAAAACTCAGTCTTTTACGCAACGCCGTGAACAGTCCCGACCCGGCCGACCCGAGCACAGGCCGACTGATCACAGCCACCGATTCCGCATTGACCGAAAACGCCTGGTATGCCACCGCCAACCCTGCGATCCATCCCGGCATCGCGGTCGTCGTGCTGACCGGGACGGAGGATCAGATACGGCTCGAAGAAGTCCGCGCACCGATCGGACGCGACGGTAAGCACTGGCGCTGCGGCTACGACTTCGATGTGGTGATCGCTGATTCGAAGGCGCTGTTCAGAAATGATCGCGCATGATTCAGACCGTTGAGTTTAACGGGGTTTGAACTCGGCGGTCTGGCCGCGCTCACAAGTCGCGGCTCTTTTTCGATACTCGCGGTCTTAGACGGGCAGTCACCGCATGGCAATAAGCAACCCCGTCAGCCGGCAGCGACTTTTCGCAGATCCACCGCCCTCCTTGGTCGCGTGGCCGGTATTAACTCGGGTCCCGGTATGGAATGTCTCTCGGGTAGTTAGAATCGCGTTTTTCATGGATATCTGGTCCAGAAAGTTGCGTTTCACTTCACTTTGACCTGTCGCAATTGACCCCTGCGGTTTGCAGGCAGTCAGTATCCATAGGGTTGTACTTCAGGACAATTCACGGGCTGTTGTGAATTCAATATCGTATTTACCGTGGCACATGAAAATAATAACTCGCCACGGACTCCTCCATATAATCGCCCCCATGTCCTCGGGGGGCGTTTTTTTTTGTAAGCAGCAATCTTTGACAGTAGCATCCTGCTACTAGGCAACTGAACGTATTTACAATGGCAGCGGCGGGGCGGTTTGTTTTGCTTACAGTCGTAGGTCACCGCGTCATCTGTGGTACCACTCACCATACATCTTCATGAGGCCGTTCTCATCCGCGCATACTTCTTCGGGGTTTTCCCCGGGACTCCTGTAACCGTCAGCTTCCGCGAATGTCTCGCCCGCTATACATTGCGCCATGATCTGGGCGTTTTTCTTCGGATCATCTTCAGGGGACATCTTCGCAGAATGCTGATAAGGACCTGTCCAATACCAGTAAGCAATCCCAA
>JBAVKA010000363.1:0-22006 GCA_049688075.1 Gammaproteobacteria bacterium | reverse complement strand
GCACAGCGTACCGCCGTCTTCGCCGCCATGGATCTCGCCGTGAACATTCTCACGCTGGGATTCCAGGTGCTGCTGACCGGGCGGCTGGTGCAGTGGCTGGGACTTGGCTGGACACTGGCGCTCCTCCCGTTGATGCTGGCGGCAGGTTTTCTGGCGCTGGGGCTGTCGCCGGTGCTGGCGGTGCTGGTGCTCGTACAGGTGCTGCGCCGCGCCGGCAACTACGCCATCATGCGCCCCGCGCGCGAGATGCTCTACGTCGTGCTCGGACGCGAGGAAAAATACAAGGCCAAGAACTTCATCGACACCGTGGTGTACCGCGGCGGCGACGCGGTCAGCGCCTGGGTGTATGCCGGCCTGCGAGCGCTGGGGCTCAGCCTGTCCACGATTGCCTTTATCGCCGTCCCGCTGGCCCTGTTTTGGGCCGGCGTCGCCTACCGACTCGGCCAGGCACAGACGCAGCGTTCCGGCTAGTCCCCGGCCCGGTGTCGATTCCCGCAGGCAAGGTGAAAATGCCCTGTGAGCACTGGAGAAATTCGACGCCGAACCCTTTTCTCACTATAGTTTGCCTGTGATCATGAGAACCCTCTCCAGGCGTCATTTTCTCGCTGCCACGGGTGTGGCAGCACTTGGCCTGGTGGTGCGTCCTGCCTGGCTGCGCGCCGCCACCCTGCCGGCCATCACCAAAGCCATCCCGGCCAGCGGCGAGCGCCTGCCGGTGATCGGCATGGGAACTTCGCGTACCTTCGATGTGGCGCCGGATAGCGAACAGCTCGCGCAGCTGCTGCCTGTGCTGCGGGCGTTCTTCGAGCACGGTGGCGGCGTGATCGACACCTCGCCCATGTACGGTCATGCCGAGGCAGTGCTGGGGAAACTGCTGCGGGCGGCGCCCTATGACAGGAAGCGCCTGTTCGCCGCCACCAAGGTGTGGACCTGGGGCAGGGACACAGGTGTGCAGCAGATGCAGGAATCCATGCGCCTGACGGGCATCGACCGTTTTGATCTCATCCAGATCCACAACCTGCGTGACTGGCAGGTGCAACTCGAAACCCTGCTGGAATGGAAGCAGCAGGAGAAGGTGCGCTACATCGGTATTACCACCTCGCACGGCCGTGATCACGAGGAGCTGGTGCTGGCACTGGAGACATCGCCCTTCGATTTCGTGCAACTCAGTTACAACCTCGTGAACCGCGAGGCGGAGCGGCGCCTGTTGCCGCTTGCGCAGGAGCGCGGTATCGCCGTACTCGCCAACCGGCCGTTCCAGCGCGGCGCGCTGTTCCAGACCGTGCGCAGCAAGGCCCTGCCGGAGTGGGCCGCCGAATTCGATTGCACGAGCTGGGCGCAGTTTTTTCTAAAGTTCGTCGTGTCGCATCCGGACGTGACCTGCGCGATACCCGCCTCCAGCAAGGTGACCCACCTGGTCGACAACATGGCTGCCGGTACCGGCCGGCTGCCGGATGACGCGATGCGAAAACGAATGGTCGCTCTCATCGCGCAGATCTGACCCCCGCGCATCGCTGTCTGTGCCCACTGAGCCGTTTCTGTAGCGATTCAGTAATTAGTAACTGAAAACAAGAGCCTTGACGGACTTGCTCTGAATGGCGGGCTACCCTACCCTGCCACGCGATGAAAAACCTGCCGATACTCCTCGCCCATCTGCTGAACACCATTGCCAAGCTCATAGGCCCCGGTGGTGCAAAAGACATTATCGCCGTCAATCGCCGATTGGCTGGCATCGTTTGTCGAGGGGGTCATATTCCCCGCCGTCGGCTTGGCCACCGTCATCGCCCTGATCCCTGAAATGTCCGCGGATGGGTTGGTCCGTGCGGGCGGCCAATGACAAGCCAAGGCAGCAGACCAGCTTCAGGCCGCAGGACACGCCTTTAGTCCGGAATCAGGGGACATGGATAGCTGTAACATGCAGCCTGCCGTATAGACGGGCTTGTAAAAAGCGATGAATACTCATTATTGGAGAAACTGTTGTTTTATAAATTCCAAGATGCGCGCAACAGCATTTCCATCACCGTAAGGGTTCTCTGCCTTTGACATTGTTTCATAGATATTATTGTTTAAGAGGACGTCTTCTACGTTTGAAATAATGCTCTCTCGATTGGTGCCCACTAATTTAACTGTGCCCGCCACCAGCGCCTCGGGTCTTTCCGTTTTTTCACGCATTACCAGCACCGGCTTGCCTAATGAAGGCCCCTCCTCCTGAATTCCGCCAGAGTCCGTAAGTATCAAATCACAATTATTCATTAACCAAACGAACGGCAAATATTCCAGGGGCTCCATCAAGCTAATGTTCTCTATACCCCCAAGTATTTGATGAACGGGCTTTTGCACATTGGGATTAAGGTGCACAGGGTAAACGAATTCCCAATCGGGGTGTGTCTGCGCCAGATACTTAATGGCAGAACAAAGGTCCATAAAACCTTGACCGAAATTTTCCCGCCGGTGGCCGGTAATAAGGATCAGCCTACCCTTGGTCGAGACAACTCGTTGATAGACACCAGACCCAAGACGCGCCATCCACTCCCGTTCCGGGACTTGTGCCACCTTATCACGGGCCAAGAACAAAGCATCGATCACCGTATTTCCTGTCACCACTATTTTGTTTTCCGCAATGTTTTCATTGATCAGGTTCGCTCTAGCCGATGCGGTTGGAGCAAAATGCAAGGCTGCAATCCTTGCGACCAAAGATCGGTTTGCCTCCTCGGGAAAAGGCGCATAAAGGTCTCCGGATCTTAGCCCCGCTTCAACGTGACCAATAGGGGTCTTTTCATAAAACGCGGCCAGCGCCGCTGCAAAACAAGTTGAGGTATCTCCATGCACCAACACCAAATCGGGTCTAGTTTCCCGGATTACTGCACCTGCGCCACGCAAAATGCTATCAATCAAATCATAAAGTGACTGACCGGGAATCATAAGATCCAGGTCAAAGTCGGGTTGAATCGAAAAAACATCTAGTACCTGATCGAGCATTTCCCGGTGTTGTGCCGTAACACACAATACTGTTTTAAAGGCCGAATCCCTTTGCATACCAAGAACAACAGGGGCCATTTTTATGGCTTCCGGTCGCGTACCGAAAACTGTGAGGATTTTCATGGGTCAAGAAACATTTCCGCGAATAGCTAAAAGGTGTTTTTCTTTGGCGCCGTAGCCGTGAGCTTGTTAAATTCATCAGCGACTGATGATGAGGCCATTGGTAGACAAATGGAAGCCAGGCCGAACACCCGGATTTGGTTAAATTCGATATTCACCTCCAATTCATCACCCTATTATCATGTTTATAATGAGTACCATATATCAAGGATCATATATTCCGGTAAAGTCTTGCAGATATTAACCAGATAAACAAACTCTGCTCTACGTTAACATGCCATGACGACTTGAGCGATGACAACAGAGACAAGAACGCAGCGGGGAATTACACGGAAGATCCCAAGCGGGATGCGGAAGCGCTGGTGACCATCGTGGTTTACGCCTGGTGTGAGAACCGGTTGGCGGACATGAAGCGTGTGCGCAATCTATCCCCGAGCACGATTCGTCATTATGTCGGGCGCTGGCCCGCTGCATGGACTGGAGCATCCGGAAGGGTTACATCACCACAAATCTGCTGCGCCTGCTGCCGAAACGCTACGCCACCTACTCGGAGGCAAATTCGGTCGTTGCTGAAAAACGAATCGATCAGCATCGCGATCGACGGCTGAGTGATGAGGAGGAAATGCGTGTCCGGGCGATACTGTCCGGCGAGAAACCGTACTGTCGACAACGACCATTCTACCTTACCGTCAAAAGGTGCTGAACTGTCTTTTTGAACTGGCGATTGAAACCGCCATGTGCCTCAGGAAGATCTATACCCTGGATAGCGCCCAGGTATCGATCAAGGACAGAACCATCTTTCTCGACAAAACCTAGAACGGGGACAAGCGTCAGGTACCCCTGTCGAGCGTGGCGGTGGCGACCCTGAAACGCTATGGGTGGGAAAAAGGGCTGCTGTTTCCCTGGGGGATGGGAAGACAGTTCATTGCCGCGGACGTCTTGGTAGCATGCTCTATTTCTACTACCGCGAGGCGGCTTGAGAGCGACGATTCTGTTTTTGTACCATACGGTTCACTCCGGTTGGGGTGTCAAATTTCGGTGCAAATCAAAAGTCTCGCCCCCTTCGTCCGGCCCAAAACAACGCTCACGCCCAACAATTAGTTCCGGTTGAAATTTGTTTTGAAAATACCGGTAAAGATACTCTGGTCTCTTCGCTACAAAATCGCGAATGTTTCGGACTTCATCGTGATAGCGCTTTTCAGAAATGGACCAGCGTTTCAGATCCAGTGGGAGATCATGCGAAATAACTTCAATAATCTTGTCAAGTTCAGCTTCCACATTTTCAGGTGCCAGTATGGAGTTTTGAAGTTCACAGAATCGGCTGATAAATTTTCTTTTGTAGGCTTCGTTTCGAAGTAAGCCCCTTATGATCAAAGTCGATTGCAACAGTTCTTCATCATCACTGGCATAGGACGGAAACAGGTCGGATCGTAATTCACTTCGCGTGGCCAGAGCGAGCGTATCATGCTCGTATCCTGCTTCATTTCCAGCACCAAAGCTATCATCGGCATCCCAGGCAACCCAGCGCCACCGGGTATCTTCGCCTTCAAGATTCTTGAAGGCATAGATATTGTTGTGTGGCCAATCTACATTGGCTGCGTAAATATTAAACAGCCAATAATCCGTAAAATTGTCAATATCGATTAATTGAGCGGCTTTTTCAAACTCATCATCGTTTGAGAGATCGTGGGTCGCAAAAAACTCACGGATTGGTTCGAAAATGTCCGTACTGTGAGAGAAACGATCGAACTGATCTATCCATAGATCTATCAATAGATACTGACCTTTCCCTGCATGTCGTTGGAGATAGTCATCGTCGATTTTTTCGCGAATATTGTACATGCCCCACATTTTGCCATTTAAGAAAACCATAACCGGTATAAATGATGAGGTGTATCCCCCGGCTTTTGAATACAATCTTTCAAAAAGAACATCCCGTAATCTGAAATCGGTTGTATTGCGCAATACCACAGTTCGTTGATCTACGGGACTCCCAGTAGTCAAAATGTTATCAATGGTCGTTTCCGGCAATGACGATAGCGGATAGGTCAGGCGAAAAGATTTCTTCGGTAGTGCCCTTGACCAACCGCCATTGATTCTCAGGCCAACGGGCCATCTTAATGAGAGAGAGTTTTGATTGTCAAAGTATTCGGCAAACGCTTCTCGTTCCCAGGCCCGACCGCGCATCAATGAGTTTTTATAAATTCCCGAATATTTGTTCCATAAATTAACCGGATCAGTAACCAGTGACACGATTGGCAGCCTGATATCGGCGTTCAAAAGGTAGGTATGGGTCACTGTAATCCCGGGCAAGAAACCTGTCTTATAGCTACGGAACCGAAGAACGGTTGTTTCGTTAATAGATATCGGGCTTGTATAACGGAGACTGTGTTTGGTTGGAATGCTCCCATCTAATGTAAAATAAATGAGTGTGTCTTCATCGTTTTCAATGGAGAGATTGATTGACAACGGGTGATCATATAACCCTCCGACAATGCTGGGCTTGGGTTCTGGTGAAAAAGCGGCCTGGATATTAAGGGCAAACTGATTTTCAATGTTCGGGTACGCGCGAGCTTTCAGTTTTTCTTTGAATTCGAGATAGTGCTGTTGATTTAGCCCCCATAGCTGTGAGTGCCAGTGCCGGGCAAGCTTGTCATCTTGTATGGGCAATTGGAAAAACAGCGCGACCATTCCTATTAACATTGAGCTTGCCAAACAGAGTTTGACTATAATCGGTTTGCGCATAAAAAGCGTAACACAGGAAATTGGGGGTGGCGCTTAGATCAGGGTGCCCTGACCATTAAAATACACGTTCAATTTTTGAATGGGAACGATTTCGTTCAAATATGACTGCAAGCCCGCAAGACCAGTGGACTTCAGCCCGGTAAAGCTGTAATGAATGGTTGTCAGGTTCTCTGAGTAGGAGATACTTTCAAGTTTGCCTTGTGGCAACCTGGTTTCTAACAGCCTTAGAAGACCGTCCGTTTTCTCTGTTGTGACGGTGTTTCCGTTAACTGTGATTAGCAAGATGCCATCCTTCCTCTTGGAATTATACAGGAGATTGGGCAGTACTTTTTGCATAACGAGGAGTCCCGTTGCTAATGTTATGAGCACAGCGAGTAATAAAAACTGAAAGGTCGCGCACAAAACTGCCCCTGCAATGAGCAGCATCAGAAAGCCGATTTCCTCAGGTTCTTTGATGGGTGTTCTGAACCGAACAATAGATAGCGCACCAAGCAGTCCCAGGGATAACGGCAAGGAAAATTGAATAGCGATGAAAAGCCCGGTAATCGAAGGGCTCATCAACAAAAAACTGCGATGGATTTGTGAGCCTGTAGCCCGGTTTTCATAAAACGTCTGGTATAACGCAGCTATAATGACTGCTGATGTAGCTGATATAATGAGTGCGAAAATAAAGCCGGTTGTATCTATTTCGACTCCAGGGTCTCGAACCAAATTATCTATTTTATCAAGAATTTCGTTCATTACTAAATTCGTCTCCTTAGTGGGATCATGAGATGTTCCAGACATTGTCCATATTTGGAAAATGCCTCCTTGGTCAGATAAGCGCTAATCGGTTTCAGCGAAGCGGGTAATTCCGTCTGTTTCCCTTTAACCTCCAGAACCCCGACACCTAAATATACTGGCGGTAAAACAGAAATGTAGTCTGAATTTACCTGAGTACAACGAATGCCCGTATCGATGGCAAATCGAGAACCGCTTTGCGGATCAATATATCGAGATCTGTGATATTGAATGAGGGCCATCGGCTTTAAGGCTCTTGTGGGTAAGTACATGAGCTCATCGGCTCTCGATGGTAAATCAGTGATCACCTCATTATTGAATAAATCAAAAGCCAGAAATTTTGCGGCCAGAGTTAGACATAGTCGTTCTTTCTGCCGCGTAGTGCCATATTTTCGCTTGAGTTCCAGATAGCAGTTAACGTCTGTATCCGGATCTATTGTTTCTAAATCACAATACCAGCGCAGACGCAGCTTGGATTTTATGTAATCGCCATTGCGCTTTTCCTTATAAAGATTCAGGGTTGGTGCATCATAGTAAACACTTGAGATGGTGCCGGACTCGAACTGTTGATCGGGTACGCAACAGTATTCAACCCAGTCCTTTATCATCTGTTTTTGCTGAGCGATAAAAGTGTATTTTGTTTCGTAAGAGACCATGCGCAAACGCTGCAGTATCGAGCATCAGTTGTATTCAACGGGATCCAGGTGGTGGCGACCGCCGTTTGTTATCCTGTTGAAACGAGGGATAAGGGCACTCCAGGCCGTCCATTGATTCCACGCTACTGACTATAATCACCTATAACCACAGTCGATGATATAGCCAACGAAGCCTGTCTCCCACAGCAACTTCCTTGAGTGTCAGGTCACCCGGCAGGGCAATCTAAATGTGCACCTCTTGCTGTATATAACATGTTGTTTATAAGAAAAATAAACGCCAATTTCCCTGCCAGTCAACGTGCGACTTGTACGTGACCGTCGAGTCACCCGTGCGCTCAGCTCCGCGGAAACCGGCCTGAATCGTACAGCGCTCAGCGAACATCCACCGTAGTTTTCGCCGCCGGGCTTTCCATTCCGTTCGTTGGACAAGTCGAACCCCTGGCGCGGCCACCCACCGCTGCATCTTGGGTTGAACAAATTCGCCTTTACCTGTAAGCGAGACATACCCGGACACTTTTATAGATTGGCGTGTCCAATCCGCCTATACTCACTTTTGGTTCATCGCGAACTACTGCATGGTCTCGGTTTTTGACGATTTATGTAACACTGGTACACGCAAGTTGGCGAACAGCGCTCGATAGCTTGGCGTGGTTTAATTCGATAGTCTGCCATAATGATTCGGGACACAACGTTGAAAGTAGTCTTTTTGTCAGAAAGCTCCGTGCACTGGAAGAATAGTGCGGCGCAGGTTCACCGCCTGAAAAAACTAGAGCAAGGGCTGAATTCCAGAGGAATTGAGACCGATTTTATTGCACTCCCCGATCTGGGGTTTGCAGGATACCCAATCCTGTTCCCGCTAAACTATCGAAGCGTTAGGAAGCGCTTGCAGGACTGCGATTTTATCCACGCTGTAGGCGATACCGCGTTTACCGCTATGGTATGGAAGATATTCTGCGGCGCGACGGTCATCCATGATGTCGATGCAGACACATTGGCCGAAGCCCACATGTACTGGCGTCAGTGGAGAGACTGGGACAACGCCTTACTTCTCTTGCAGACCCACATAATGAACTGGGTCGAATATCGCTCTCGGGATTACTTTACAACAGTGTCCAGGCCCTTGCAGCAGCGCCTGATAAATGACAAGGGAGTACCGGAAAAACGCCTGGTACTTGTGCGCAACGGCGTGGATACCGGCCTCTTCAAACCTAGGCCTCGCACGCCAAGCAAGGAATTCACAGTCTGCTACGCGGGGGGCTTTCATGTATGGCAAGGCATCGAGAATCTGATTAATACGGCCAAGCTGCTGGAAGGAGAATCTATCCGCTTCCAGATAGTTGGTTTCCAGGATCAGAATGCCGAGATTAAACAGCGAATACGAACAACACTCAGTGACAAAGTGGAGTTGATCGACCGAATACCGCAAGAAGAGTTAATAGAGAGGCTATCCCAGGCTGACTTATTATTGATTCCGCGAACGCCTGACCCAGCTGTTGAAATTGCGTTTCCTACAAAGTTCGCCGAATACCTATCGATGGCGCGCCCCGTATTGGTGACCGACGTAGACGAAACGGCCACATTGGTCCGCGAGTATAAATGTGGACTCGTTGTCGAGCCTGAGCCAGCGGCAATAGCGGCTGGGATTAAAAAAGCCGCCGCACTGGACGTGCAGACCCTGAGCGAGATGGGAGCCAATGGACGGCGTCTGGCCGAATCCGCGTTCAGCTGGCCTGTGATATGCCAAGATTATGCGGCCCAACTCATCCAATGGAAGGGGACACCCTAATTATGGCGGAATGGCACAAACGCGCGCTGCTGCTACTCAGCCCGGAAACTGCGTCGCTACCGGAGGTCGAACATCTCCGGCGCCTGGGGTTGCCTGCACTGCAATTTAATTCCAAGGACCTCAATGATAAACATGAAGAGATTCTCGAACTGTTGCAGCGCGAGGATAGGGATTTGCTTATCTTCACAGAGAATGACCAGGTTCTCTACAAAGGTGATATCGGCTATACGATTCGGATAACGAAAGCCGGATATACCAGCATCAGTGGTATCGACGACGCTGAATACCTGAACCAAACCATGACCTGCTTACAGGACTTGGTTAGAGGGCAGACCCGGCTGGACTGGCAACGGAATCCAGTGAGGCCTTGCAAGGCGCCACCAGGCGCTCTGGGTATCGGTTTGATATTCGATACTGAACAACTCGGCGGGGTGCGTTTCGGTCTTCCTGGGATTTTGGATTTGCTCGATGAATTGGAGATGCCGGCCACGTTTTTTGTAACCGGCTGGATGCTCGAACTGTATCCCGATCTGGCGAATATTCTGAAGCAAAGTGGCCATTGTGTCGGCGTCCATGGACGCTTTCATGAGTATCTTCCTGTCGAATTCGAGCAACAATCGCACACGTTGAAACGTGAACTCGAGTGGTTGCAGCAACTACAGATCGAACAACCTGGTGATGCCGAGCTGCTTAGGCGGACCGTAATTTACGAAAGCAAGGAACGGCTATCCGGTGCCAACTTCATTTTCCGCTCAAACGCCAATACCCACGGCGCGCTGGCAGCACTTGGGTTCAGCTTCTTCATGGTATCCATGGAGCACGTATATACCGGCCTCGCATATCGGAAAATGCCAACAGCTCCAATGCTCGTGTGGACACCAAATGGTACGATATGGATGCTACCCGTCTCAGTAGAAACCTATAATCGCCCGCGCTCAGCAGTCCGACTGGCGCTTAAGTCAGCGATACGACAAGCCAGAGCGCAGCGGTCTCCATCCGTACAAATGCTGATGCATCCATTTCGCGATGGCTCGGCGCGTCATTTGCAAGACCTTAGAGCGATGCTCAGTTGGCTAAAGGACAAACAAGGCATGCGCGCCGTAAGGCTGGACGACCTGACTGCGTCGTTGCCTTCGCGACCGCCGAACATCTTCATTTACTGCGAGTTGTCCAATGGCGAGATGTGCGGCGACCCGCAAGATGACAATTCTGGGAACAAAAACCCAGAGAACGACGACTGGCAGGAGCTATCTACCTACTGGAGGCGTTTAGGAAGTATTTACGAGGCGCTTGAAGTAATGGGACTTCAACCGGCGCTGGTCACCGAGTTACCGTCCGAAGGAAATATTATTGCCGTTGCACCGTACTTTTCAATAGAAGCTGGCGACCAGCATTATATAAATGCCGACCCCTTGGGAATGGACCTGCAAACGCTCAGCGACAAGCTAAACCGCGCACTGAACGAACTACCCTTGGGTCAACGCGTAATTACGTTCCGAAAGGGTTCAGGGTCAAACCAATTACGCGCCAAATACTGTCTCCAAGGTCCGAAAGAAATCACCGACCTCGCCGCATTTATACCAGAGCATTTAGTAGAAGCAATCAACCGTATAACCGGCTGGAGACACCTGTTCTAGGGCACCAGGATATTCAGTTTAATCGCCCCAGTATTTATTAACGATTGCCGTTGCATCACCATCCGCAACGATCTTTCCGTCGGCCAACCAAATAGCCCGGGAACAAATCTTGGAGATGTCTTCCAGGGTATGCGTCACGTACAGGATAGTCACGCCTGACTTCTGAATCTTCCGTATTCGAGTTTCACACTTTTTCTGAAACGACTTGTCTCCCACTGAGAGAACTTCGTCTAACAGCAATATATCCGTTTCCACGCTTGTGGCGATCGAGAAAGCTAGCCTTGCTTTCATTCCTGAAGAATAGTGTTTTACAGGCATTTCAATATCTTTGCCGAGTTCGGAGAACTCAAGTATCTCTGGCATGAGTTCCGAAACCCGTGCAGGAGCAAGGCCATGAATTGCCGCGTTCAAGCAAATATTTTGCATACCGGTTAGTAACGGATGCAGGCCGGCACCAAGTTCCAGTACCGGTGATACGCGACCATTGACAGTAACCTGACCCTGGTTAGGCTGATAGATGCCTGCCACGATGCGCAGCAAAGTACTTTTGCCCGAACCGTTATCGCCAATCAAAGCGACTGACTCGCCTTTCTCTACACGAAAACTAACATTATTCAACCGGATTTGATTGTTTGTGTCGATCGGATCGCGCCCATACGCCGCGTTTATAAACCACTCACGCAAGGAACCCCGCTCGCTTTCGGCCGGGCGAAAGGTTTTCGAGACATTACTCAGCTCAATGGCGGGGGCAGCAGCCCTCGTATGTGGATTTTTAAACGAGCTCTGCAAATTGACCTCTATATCGGCGAAATACACGATACCCAATAATGTCGAGCCCAACCGCTGTCACCACCAGCCATACCAATAGCCAGATTGGCGGGAAGACCCCGTTATACAAAACCATCTGGAAACACATTACTATCAGGGCAATTGGATTAAGATAGAAGACCCAGCGCATGGATTCCGGCGCCAAATCGATATTGTAGAATATCGGTGTTGCATAAAACAGCGCAGTGAAAATAATGGGAAGCGCATGCTTCAAGTCTTCGTTAAACACGGCTGCAGTACATACTAAATACATAGGACCAAGTATCAACAAGAACAGCAGGGTAACGAGCATTGGCAAGAGCAGGAAACTGGCTGGAAATGTACCGTGATGGAATACAGCCAGTATCACAACGATCACAATCAACTCGAAAGAGAATTCCACCAACCTGGACAAGGCGCCTGCAATCAGTGGTGTTTCACTGGGAAAACTGTAATTTTTCACAAGACTACTATGTTCCTCGAGCGATTGCGCACCATAGTTGATTGTCATATTGACGTAATTCCAGACAAAAAACCCGCTCACCAGGAATGCCCAGAAATCCTCTATAGGGATTCGTACTACGTGAGAAAATACGATGATCAACAGGCCAAGCATAAGCAAAGGACTAAGTAACGTCCAAGCAAAGCCAAGAATAGAAGATTGATATTTAATCCGAATGTTGCTCCTCACCATGCTGAATAATAAGTATCGGTTAGCGCCAGAGGCAAAATCAAGCCAGTCCAGTCCGCGGCCTAGACGGTTGTCTGGCCCATTCGGCGATTGCTTCCGAGCAGAGGTTGGCTTGTAACCCGAATCATGGGCGTTGTCAGGCATCAGGTCGCGCATCCCCAAGCACATGAGGGCTGAATCGCTGCTTTCACATTGCTTGCCTTACCGTTGTTCATAGTTACTACTTCATCATACGAAGCATGGTATTCAATGTTTCAAGAATGCCTGCTATCGAACAGCAGCACACCCGCTACGATACTCGCCACCATAAACAGAAAGGCCGACAACCGCTTGTGCCTCAAAATCGCACCATGCAGATAAGAAATCACATTATCAACCACTATATTTCGCAGAATCGCGCCCGCATCATCTGCAACACCAATCAAATACTTGCCTGGCTGATAGATGAATAGGTGCCCTTGGGATTCACGGTATTTTCTAGGCCAATATTCAGGCGGTCGATTTACCCCTTTTTCTACCCACTTTTTTTCATGATTATCGGCATTGATTATGGATACGTGCAAGCCCGGTACAATCAGGCAAGGGCTAGCCGCATAGACATTTACACGGCCCTTTTGCACCACATCCTCAACATATATCCGGTCAATCGGCTTATTGATGGGATAAACAATACTAAGCAGCTTTTTCGCTCCCTCTAAGCTGACAACGTACGCACTGCCACTCAGTGGCGTATAGGGCACAACCGTCCTTGGACTGAGCCTGCGAACACGTTTCTTGACATCGAAACAGCGGAAAAGATACCACATATCCCATTCTTCGGGCAGGTCCTCGAAGGCCGCGGCAAGCCTTGTTCCCCAAGTGTTCGGATTCCCGGCAATGACAATGTCATCTTCGAGAATGAGGCAGCGGGTATAACCTTCTTTTACAATGTCGCTTAACACCTGCGCATGACTCATGGCACAGGCGATTTCGCGGCTAAGAGCTTGACTGTCAAACTCATGTAGATCAGGGTCCAATATCCCCTGCTGTTGAAGCTCATTGATTTGCGAAGCATCCAAATAGGCACCATTGACAGCTGGCCAGCGAACCGGATCCGCTACGCCGATTGCCTGAAGCTCCTTCTGAACTGACTTCCAGCGATCCGTGCAATGAGGAAGGTTAATCACATAGACTCGATTGAAAGGAAGACTAGCAGTTTGGCGTTGAACTGTTTCGCGCGTAGTTTGCATAGCCCGATAGAGTTCCAATTCCTGCTTCGCAAGAGTATTCCAATCGTACTGCTGCTCGACAAGGCTACGTGCGCACGTCAGCACTCGCCGCAATTCCGGGCTACTTGAGTAAGCGTTAATAGCGAGCCTTGCAAATACCCCGGGCTCATCGGCAATAAACAAATGTACCCCGTTCTCAACCGAAAGGCCCTCTGCGCCTATCGATGTGGTAATGACCGGTCTGCCCAGAGCCATCGCTTCCAGTATTTTCAGTCGCGTGCCACCTCCGGCGCGCAGCGGCACTACGGCCGCGTGGCATCTTGCATAGTATGGTGTTACGTCAGGCACGACTCCCGTAACATGAACGCCGGGTGCGCTCAGCGCCAACACATCATCCGACGGTTCTGGACCGACGATCCAAGCTTGCGCGTCAGGCTGCTCGCGTCGGATCAAAGGCAAAATCGACTTCACGAAATACCTGGCGGCATCTGCACAGGGTGCGTAGCTCATGTCGCCAACAAATAGATACGCCGGCTCTCCTTCGAAAGGTGGCAGGACCTGGCGAGAGTCTGCATCGACGCCATTGGATACAACCTGCACGTTCGCAGTCGGGTTCTTGCCCAGCAACAACTCCCGATCTCGTTCACACACCGTGATATTCAGATCAATCGTTGACGCCAGCCTGGGTTCCCAGACCCGATAAACCCCTGCGTTTAGTCGTGCCCAGAGACGTTTGAGCCAACTGGGGCCAATTCGAGCCAATTTTGAGTACTGGTCAAATGAAATATTGTGGAAAGTCAGAACCTTGTGCCCGCTGAATTCATCTGGCAGAATGTCAAAATAATGAGCCAGAAGCGATTCATTGATGTGAACGATATCGAATTCTTTCTGCTCGAATAAATACTTAAGCCGCCCGGCCAATTCTTGAGACCGCCATAAAGCAAGTTCGGGAGGACGACCTTCGGTGATATTGCCTATCATCGCAGGGAGCAACCTGAATAGCGGGAATCGGCGTACGTAACCGGTAATAACTCGAGCGCAGATTTTTTCCAATTCCGGAATTGCGTCCGCCTCGTCTGGATCCCAGAGGTGGCAGGCTAAAGTTACTTCGTGTTCACTCGCGATTCGTCTTAACAAATGAAAAACCCGCAAGCGCGCGCCGGAGTTTGGCGGGTACGGAATCATATTATTGATAATCAGAATACGCATGCTGGTTTCAGCTACTTTCCGCAGCACCTTCGCCGCTAGCTCGATTTAACACACTGGCTCTCTCATAGAGTGCCAGCATGTCCTGCATGACCGCTTCTTCGGTAAATTTACCTTCAAGAAAACAACCGCGCGCAGCTTCCCCCAGCCGTTTCCGCAACGGTTCGTCGTTCGCTAGCAACAGAATACTATCTGCTAATGCTTCGACATCTGTTGGCTCGACAAGCAATCCGTTCTTCAGATTTGTTATAAGGTCGGGGATACCCCCTACTCGTGTCGCAACAATGGGTTTCCCATGGGCCAGCGCATCCACCAGAGTCAGAGGCTGTCCTTCGGTGCGGGAGGGAATAACTACGACGTCAGTTTCAGCCATGAGAGCATTAAGCTCAAGGGGTGAAAAGTAGCCGAGAAACATTACGTGGTCGCTGAGCCCTAACTGCTTGGTCAGCTCTTCCAATCGAGATCGGTCAGGGCCGTCGCCGGCAAAACGGACAACAATGTCAGATCTTTTCTGCCTGACCAGTTTCAGCGCATGCAACAGGAATGCGCCACCTTTCTCCTCTCTAAGTCTGCCAAACATGGTGAACGTGGTCCCTGGGCGAGCTGGGTTTGGCGTCTCACGCGACGCACTTGCCTCCTGAGTGCCCGGGTCTGCAATAATATGGGTAACAATTTCGATGGACCGGGAGTCCAGCTGATATTCTCGCAAACTTTCCCTGGATTGTGCGGAGACACAGCTTACAACATCAGCATATTTTAAGTTTAAGCCGGCACCATCATCCCAAGGCCCTCCCCACTCCCCTATTGTTCCATGTTCGGTATAGACCGTTGCAAGCGACCGCTGTTTGCCCCAATGCAGGGCCCACACCTGCTCCAGTCTAAAACCATGAACATGCAAAATATCGGCAGGTCGGAAAACATGCCAGAGGCTCATCAAGAGGTGCGAAAGTGTCTGAGAGTACTCGCGATAGACAACTCTATCGCACCAATCGTCGTCGCCAGAAGAATCTGAACAGCCGAACAACTTGTTCCCAATTACCTGGACATGCCGTAACGGCCGCAGCGATAGCGAGAGAGTCTTTCGTATGGTGTTCCGCACTTTGTGGCTGTGAAAAAGCGTGTACATCCAGCCAGGAGGGCCGATTACTCGAATTCCAGATCGGCGAAGCTGATTGACATAGTGATTACCGCGCACCAGTGGCATCTGGGAAAACACCACGACATCCAGATTTCGACGGGACAGTGCGCAAGCAAGATTCTCCACATGCTGCTCCATGCCACCGGCATCGGCAAACCACCAGACAGAAATATAAACTCTCTTCATACCAGCGAAATCAAATCACTCGCAGTAGCATTTGGACCTACAAACACGCGAGGCAGCCTATACACGTCAGCACTCTTTTCACATCGGCCAGAATCAGTTGTAAAAGCGGCTTTTACACCAGCTTCCTGTAGTATTCGGATACTATTCTCATCGTAATCATCCGGCCGGCCATTCGGATAAGCGAAAGTGTTCGGTTGACACCCCGTCAAGTTACGAATCTCCTCGATGTTCGAAAGAATTTGAACTTCCTGCTGGCTATGAGTAAGTTGGCTGAGTATGGCATGGCTATGGGTATGGCCACCGAATTCCACCAGTCCTGAATCGGATGCCTCAGCTATTTGTGCACGGCTCAAAACTCGAAACGGAGAGGTTTTATCGACAGGAGCAGATATATCCACTCCAAGAAGTGTCGCCAGGGTGGACAGTTCTGCGCGCAATCTTCCTGCCGGCATGTGCTTGAGCGATTCCTGGATTGCATGGGATGCCTGCTCTCTATCGGATATAGTACGTAGATCACAATGATGAGCATTCCAATCCACGGACTTGCACCTGGTTTCGCTAATTATCTGATTTACCCGGCAGAACCAGAACGTGTCATCACTGTCGATCATGTCGGTGTTGATAAAGCAACCAACCGGTATCGACGTTTCCTTCAACAACGGAAGGACTAGTCTTACCAAGCTAGCAAACCCGTCATCAAACGTTATCATGGCCAGCGGTTTATTGAGCGAACCGGAAAGCAACATGTTGATGCCGCTATCGAGAGATACAACACAATAGGATTTCTGAATGATCGCCAGATATTGCTTAAACGCTCCGAACTCTATGAAGCAACAATCCGGGACAGCCAACGGTGACTCGAGAATTCCATGAAAATTAAAAACGGTTAGCGTTTGATTCGGCGGATTCGCGCTCGTTGCCCAAAGCATGAATTTGCTGACATAACTACTCAATGGCTTCATTACTACCCGCTTCGCCCCCGTGATCCAGTATCAGATGCCCTAGTCTTCGGCTTCAAATCTCAATAATTTAGAATAACATGCTGCTTATACCGGCACGCATCTATTTAATTTTTTATGGCAATTTAGAGCTCCCCGATAGTGGGCGGCGGAAAACTCCTTGCCTTTGGGCGACGGATGATATGATTCAACGTAGAAAGATTGCAAGGGTGGCAGCCATGCGGTATGGGATTGCAAGCACCACCGGGCTGAACGATGAAGTCCGGTATCAGGCGGTCGGTGGTGAGCCGGGTCACCGGTGTCGAGAATTGCCCCGGCTATCGGTACCTAGGGCGGCGCAATATCTTAAAGAGGAAGAGTTCTTACCGGCTGTCGTCGGAATACAAGGCTTAAGGAAGCGGTACTGGAGGCAGCATCTATTGGCCCGGGGTTATTGGGCGGCTTCGGGTGGGAAGATGAGCGATGAGGAATGAAAGAATTACATCAAGAATCAGAAGCCGCCAGAGCCCGGCGATGACTCTACCGTTGTGTAGAGACGGTCATCGGCAGGCAGCCCAATTGAACCGGCTTTTAGCCGTAACCGGAAGCGACCAGCTATAGCCGGTGGAAGGGGGGTATCCTGGCACTCTTACTGACGCCGCCACCGCTGCAGCCTTGCCAAGGTCATAGTTGAAGTTAATCCTAACGTATATAATGATAATTTTTGCGGCCAAGGGAGCCCTAGGTCAGGGAAAGTTATTATGGGGAAAAAGATGAATATCTGGATTTTTAATAAACCCGCATGTCATTGCAAGTCGGTTCAGTTGCCGGTGTGATAACCAGTAACCCTCCGGTCACACTTTGCATCATCAACTACAACGGCGAATCGCACCTTGCACACGCGGTAGATGCGATGCGGGCACAAGCCTGGAAATTCGCTGAGATCCTATTCGTTGATGATGCCTCCACCGATCGTAGTGTTGAATTAATCAAGAAATGCTGCCCAGAGGCAGCATGTCTGCAACTGGAGAGTAATCGTGGTCCCGGTGCTGCCCGAAATGCCGGATTCGCTGCTGCAAAACATGACCTCATACTGTTTCAGGATAACGACATTCAGTTATCTGTTCACACAGCTACTATATTGGTTGAACATCTCCGCGATAAACCCGATACACTCTTGGTCGCCCCAAGAGTTGTGTATGCTGATGATCCAGGCAAGGTCCAGTACGATAGCGCCAATTGTCACTACTTGGGTCTAATGGCGCTGCAAAACGCTAACGTTCCTACGCAGCAATCTGACAATACACCGACACAAACAACGTCACTTGTATCTGCGTGTTTTCTAATAAATCGTTCGATATGGGGTAGAGAACCTCTCTTTGATGAAGACATGATCTTTAATCTTGAAGATCATGAGCTTGGCGTCAGAGCCACACTGCTAGGATATTCTCTATGGTGCCAGCCTGATGCCGTAGTAAAGCATGGATCGGGAACACCTGGGTTATCATATCGACCGGGCCTTGTTCCAAGCAGGCAACGCCTGTTTTGCCTTATTCGCAACCGGTGGGTTGTAATAGCGAAGTGCTTTTCGACAAAAACGCTGTTAATCCTGCTTCCTGCCATTCTTTTGTTTGAATTAATGCAGTTGTGCTGGCTAATATCTGAACGTAAGCCCGCTATCTGGTTTCACGCTGCCAAGAGTCTTTTCAGTGAGAGAGAACGGCTTATTCGGGAAAGAGGCGATCTACAAGCCCGTCGCCGCGCCCCTGACCGCAGCATTCTTGTTGATGCAGCAATTCCTTTAACGGAATTTGTCCGCAAGGGATTCAAGGAGGTGCTAATTTCCGGCGCTGACTGGATTCTGCGCGGGTACTGGCGGCTTGTCCGAAACTTTGTATAAAGGCAAGCCTGCATTTCCATGTACGTATATTTACGTACAGGTTACGTATATTTACGTACAGGAGATCAACATCGTTCATGATTAACATCAACGGCCGACCTGGTGGGACGTGGTAAAATTCTCACCGATTAGCAGAACAACAAGACTCTATCTGGCTGGAATAATTAAAGGCAGCTCTGATTAAGTCGTTACATTTCGATATACGCGCATTGTGTACAACGGACGGATCTCAATGAAGCAACAAAGCTTCGCTGCTGGGGATTTTGAACGTTTCGCAAGCCCACACGCCGGGAACAGTTTCACATGGAGATGAATAAGGTGGTGCCGTGGAAGAAACTCTGCAAGCAGATTGCACCCTATTATCCCAAGGCGGGAAATGGTCGCCCGCCGGTGGGTCTGGAACGGATGCTGCGCATTTACTTCCTCCAGTACCGGTTCAACCTGTCGGATACGGGTGCGGAAGAAGCCCTGTATGAGTCCCGGTCGATGTGCCGCTTTGTCGGCATTGATCTCGGCCGGGAACCGGTGCCGGACGAGACGACCATCCTCAACTTCCGGCATTTGCTGGAGCAGCATGCCCTGGGAGAATCGCTGTTTCAGGCGGTGGGCGAGTACCTGCAGGAACGGGGCCTGCGCATTGCCAGCGGGACCATCGTGGACGCCAGCATTATCAGCGCACCGAGTTCGGCCAGGAACAGGGACAAGGCGCGCGATACGGAAATGCGCTCCACGCACAAGGGCAGGCAATGGTACTTCGGTATGAAGGCCCACATCGGCGTGGACAGCAAGAGCAAACAGATTCATTCGGTGGTGGCCACAGCGGCTAATGTGCATGACTCGCAGGTGCCGGAAGATCTGTTGCACGGAGAGGAAACGCGGGTGTGGGGCGACTCGGCCTATAGCGGCCAGACGGAAACCCTTCGCCAGGCGGCGCCTGCTGCACAGGACTTCACGCACGAGAAAGGCCGCCCCAGTCAACCGCTGGATGAGGCGGCCAAGGCACGCAACCGTACCAAGTCGAAAGTCAGAGCCAGGGTGGAACATATTTTTGCGGTGATCAAGCGCGTGTTTGTCTTTACCAAGGTCTGCTACCGTGGGCTGAACAAGAATGCCAATGCCCTGTTCGTGCTCTGTGCATTGACCAATCTGCATCTTGCTCGACGCCGATTGCGTTACCAACCATAGGGAAGGTGCGTCCGCAATGTCAGGAATAGCAAAATTAGAGCATGAAACGGGTAATTCCGGGCCAGATCGCGTCGGAAAAACAGATCAATGTGAAAAACGACAATACCACCAGAACGTACCCGATTCTTTCATGAGTTATTCATACGTGCCTAAACAATACTTGCGTATCCTTGCTATTGCAGCTTGCCCGCTACCCTGGCACAGGGGTACCCCGATACGCATCCATCACATGGAAAATGCGATCGTCGATAAGGGGCACCATGTGGAAGTGATTACCTACCCACTATTCGACGACAATTACGCCGCGAATTACACAACTCATAGAGTTAGAAATATAGGCCTTCACGTCACGCCGGATCCAGGCCCTTCTTTGACGAAGAGTTTCGTTCTTGACCCGCAACTTATTCTAAAAGCTCGCCGATTGATCACAGAAAGCCAATTTGATGTAATCCTTGCCCATCATTATGAGGGATTAATTAGCGCCCTGTGTGCAAGGGCCCTGACCCAACGACAAATCCCAATAGTGTATGACGCGCACACGTTGCTTGTTTCTGAACTTTCTGATTATCGACTAGGCTTGCCGGCGGCCGCGAAGAAATGGATTGGAAAGCGGATTGACACGACAATACCGACTCGGGCAGATCATATTGTCGCCGTTTCTAAGCGCATGAAAAACTGGTTTTGCAAGATAGCCATGATATCGGAATCGAAAATTTCCGTGATCTCCAACGGAGTGGAATACGAGCATTTTTCCCAACCCACTCTGGCCAGTGACCAGCCCAATCGTGATCCTCGCATTACTTTCTCCGGTAACCTAGCAGGGTATCAAGGGGTGAACCGGCTACTTGAATCATTCAAAGGAGTATTGCAGGCAAAAACAACCGCAAAATTGTCTATACTCACGGCCTCTAACACACAAACTGCGACCAAGCGATGTAAAGAACTGGGAATCGACCATGCGGTAACTTTCAGTAACCCAAAGTACGAGGAGTTACCGAAGGAGTTCTCCCGTGCGGATGTGCTGGTAAACCCACGCGTCCATTGTGATGGAATTCCGCAGAAATTACTCAACTACATGGCCGCAGGCAAACCCATTGTTTCATACGCTGGATCAGCCGAGGTGCTGGAGCACAATCACTCAGCGCTGTTAGTGAAGGATTATGATATTCAAGGGTTCACGGATTCCATACTCGCTCTTCTTAACGATCCGAAATTAAGGCTTCGAATAGGTGCCGCCGCACAAGATTTGGCTAAATCGAATTACAGCTGGCCCATTGTTGCGGATCAGATGATTTCCGTTTTTTTGGAACTGGTAAATCCATACAATACTTCAGCAACCGGAATCCCGGCTAATACCATTGAAAGGATTTAAACCTGAATTGCTGTTGGGCAAACAGCACGCTCTTAATGCAATCACTGCTGTCCCGTTAACCCAAACAATAAAGGCTTAAATCACAATCAACTGTTACGATGAAACAGCAGCTTTATCCTGTCCATGGCGAATTCAAAATTCGCACCTGAAAACTAGGGACGCTCTGATTAATTCCCCGTCTTTGCGATAATAGGCGTGGTATTCAACGAGGGCAACGCACGATGCGCCAGAGCAGTCTGACCTGCTTTGAAAAGTACACAAAGAAGACCCGCAAAGAGCAGTTTCTGGAGGATATGGAGCGGATCGTTCCCTGGTCGGAACTGACACAGGCGCTGTAGCCTTATTATCCGGATCCGGCCGGTCCGGGCCGCCGCCCCAAGGGGCTGGAGCGGATGTTGCGCATCTACTTCATGCAGCACTGGTTCAACGCGAACCCGTCGCGGGCCAGCGTCTGCAACCTGCCGGAGGGCCCCAACCTGGAGCGCGCCATCAGTGCTGCCCGCTTCGACCTGACCACCGGTTGCGAGCAGCAGTTCGATGAGTATTTCCAGCGTCTGCTTACGATTGCCGAAAGCGATCCCAAAAAGGACAACAAGGTCGCCTTCAGCGACTTCCTGATCTGGGCCAATGAAGAAGGTCTGTTGAGCAAGCGCCAGGCACGGGAACTCTATA
>JBAVKA010000362.1:0-2018 GCA_049688075.1 Gammaproteobacteria bacterium | reverse complement strand
CCCGTGTAACGGGGAAGCCAGTTGCGCGCAATCTGTACCCGTTCAATCATAGCGTCGAGAGCTCCGCCGTACGGTGGGCCCCGGCAGGGGCCTCGGCAGCGGCATGCCGCTCATCTCCTTCTGCAATAATCGTGATTTGCCATTTACCGGACCTGGACTATGCTACCTTTATGTGCAGCAAATTCAACGTCTGCACAAGGAGGTTTGTAATGTGTTATGCGTTTCTCTCGAGGAAAAAAGCCCTGAAGGATGAGGTCGAACAACGCAAGGAACGCGTATCCATGTCGAGACGGGTCAATGCGTGGATATTGGAGACAAGAAACGCATGGATAGCCAACAAGCGTAAGCATCCTGAGGTGGAGGTACAAACGCCGTCCAAGGTGCGTGAACGGTTGGCCGGTTGACACCCGGCATGGACGATCCTCAACCCCGCCACGGCGGGGTTTTTGTTGGTCAGCGACAGGCGTGAATCCACGATATCTACCCTATTGCAACGCGCACTGACCTTGGAATTGATTGGGGAGGCGATGGCATGACCGAGATCCGCATCGATCAGACCGGTCCGTCCCAGGTGAAAGCCGTGAGTGACGGAATCCTGACCGTCACTGTACCAATCCGCAAAACACGTCGTGGAATCTGCAAAGTCGTGACATTGCCAGACTGATCTTCCCCCGTTTTCACGGACACCTGGTCAAGACCTCTTCTTCATTTCAAACAGCATGGGAATCAGGTTCCGCTAGTGGAATGCCTGCGCTGCCGATTGTAGTACATTTCAATGTACTCGATGACACTGAAGCACGCCTGTCTCCGACTCCCATGAAGTTCCAGATGTGCCAGTGCGACTTTCAGACTGTGGAGGAAACTCTTCATGGCCGCGTTATCATAGCAGGTCGCCTTCCAGCTCATGCTACAGCACAATCCATCTTCCCCGCCATGTAACGGGTAAACAACAGGGTTCGATGGAATCCCGGCGCATCGTTCCTGCACGTGTCAGGCTGATAGATACCGCTTCGCGCTTGTTCCACGTGCAGACCCGGCGGCCGGCTAGTCGTTTACCGGCGGCGTTTTCGCGGGCCGCATCTGCTGGCGATACGCCTTGAGTGCCTGCCGTAGGGTGGGGAACATGCGATCCTCCATCTCCTTGCGGTACAGACCGACCTCACGCGCCCATTGCGTGAGTTCCATCTTGCGTCAGGCGTAAACCAGTCGCACGCCACGCGCCTGAATGAACAGGCTTTTGTAAATGGTCTCGTGTGACACCTGGCAGCTCTCGTCATTCGGATAGGCGCACTTTAACCAGCCGGCAATCTGCTCTTGTGACCAGAGTCGTCTGAACTTCTTCGATATGATGCGGGCCAATGCACGGTTGGTAACCAGTTTACAGGGCTTGGGACGATGCGCTCTATCCCAGGCCGCCTGATCGGCCTGGCTGGCCCGGTAGCCCTGCAGGCCACCGTTGGCGGCTCACTTCGCGGCTGACCGTCGAGGGTGCGCGCCCCAGCCGCACGGCGATCGCCCGTAACGATAGATCACGGGCAAATGCCTCGGGAGATCTCTTCGCGCTCTGTCAGCGTTAGCGCAAGACGTGAACGACGGCGCTCGGGCGGCCGTATCCCGCCCGTCGCCGCCAGGATGCTCACACTCCATCTTTTTGAAAAAAGATAAAGTGTTGCGCTCTCACCGGTTGAACCCACCGTACTTCTCAGACATGCCCAGGATCGCCTGGAATGCCCGGTTTTCCCGAAAGAAGACATTTCAACCCGGCCGGCTTATGACCGGGATGCCGCAACAGAATCAGACATTTCAATCCTGATTGATTCTGTCCTATACAACCAGCAACTGGTTGGCGCTATTGTAGGATTGAAGAATGCGGTCATCGACTGCCGGATTTTTCGGCTGACATCACTCCTCCTGCTCGTTCAACCCAGGTTGCTGTGCAGGGCACGGCAGGGATTCAGCTGCTCTGAGGCCCGGATGCTCCGTACAATGAAGGTTGTGAAGGAGGATATCTTGATGGT
>JBAVKA010000361.1:0-2020 GCA_049688075.1 Gammaproteobacteria bacterium | reverse complement strand
GCCTGACGGCAACGGTGTGAATCTCCAGGAAGCGGTCTTGTTCACCCTTGATCTGTCCCAGGCCGCTGCCTGTCAGCACCACCTCCGCCGTGTCGTCCTCGATGCTGACCTGCGCGTCCCGCAGCGCAAGTTCCAGCATGACAAGCCGTGTGCGTCCCTGAATGATTCGCCGCACCAGTTCGTCCCGGCTGTCGATGACGATTGTGCCGTGGCCGGCATTGGTCAGATCGAAAACCGTCCGATCATTGAAATACTGCCCGATCTGCCTCGCCCTTGTCAGTTGTTCGACGCCGGTTTCCGGGGAAGAGATTTCGGTCAGCGCACGGAGTTGTTCGAGCCGTTGCAGGATCCGGTCCTCTTCATTCGTATGCAGGAGGAACAACGCGGCCAGTACGATCAGGATGCCGAGAGCGGACAGGGTGTAGCGGTTCAGCATGATGAGGCAGAGCCTGATGGATTTTTCATATCAGTGCGGATAATGCACTATGTTCGGAATCATCGGGAACGCCGGTTTGGCGCCCGTAATGCCTGTCCGGCCATCGCCGGGTGCAGCCATCGTGTAAACCCGGCCCGGACGGGGAGCTACATCCCCCAGAAGTTGGCGGGTGCGGACTCGCAGTCACTGCTGCCTGCACATCCGCGTCCCTGCAGGGCGTCCAGGTGTTTGGCGACCAGTTCCAGCTCGTACTCGGCGGAAAGACACTCCAGTTCCCGTCCCGCCACCCCGCAGGCCGCCTGCTCCTTTTTGTACGCCTGCAGCATTCTGCTCGTATAGGCGTCGTATTCATCCGTCAATACGATATCGCCAGCCCCGGCGGCACTCCCCAGGATCAGCAGCACCAGTCCCGTCAGCATTTTCGCAATCATCACAGGCATGTCCTCCTATGCGATACCCGATATGACGGCAGGTCAACAGAAAACAGTAGCTTAATGAGGCTATGAGGCGTCATCGTGCGTGGAACAAGCCATGAATGGGGGTAATTCCACGCCGTCAACCGGCAGGGTTTCGCGCGATGATCCCGCCTGTGAGTGACATCGATAATCCTCCGGCCCCGACGGCTTACCGGCTTAAACGCAGCCGGTCGCTTACCCTGACGACGCTGCACGGTCCGGGCACTATTCCGGGCGCCGGCTACGGGGTGATGAAGATTATGATTTCTGTACCGCTACCGGGTTTGTCCGCTGGCGTTGCGAAAAGGATTTGCAAACGCACTGCCGGATGTGGAGTATCACCCCGGTGAGCCGGCCATGCTGCGATTCCGGGCGGCCGGCAAGCGGAGATACCGGAGATAGTTCATGAACACAGGCAGGCTGTTATTGATGACGGTGTTGTTGCTGGGTGCGGCGGGATGCGCGGCGCTCAGGCCGCCAACCGAGGCGTCAAGTGACGCTGCACTGTCCGTGCCCGGGGATCTGGCGGATGGGACCGGCTGGTGGTATGCGCGTTTTTTTATCGAGCGACCGGCAGGCGAGCCGCCACGCTGGTACATCGGAACTCTGATCGGCGGCGAGATTATCGCCCCGGTATTTGAGCGGCACAACCAGGATATTCTCATCTGGCGTGTGCACCGGCGTGCCGCAAACGATGACTACGGTCATGTGTTCAGCTTCATCTTCTACAGCACCGCTGCAGGCGCACAAAGCATCTATGCCGACCTGGAAAAGAGTCCCGTGCTGCAAAGGCTCAGGCAGGAGGGCAGGGTGACCAAAGTCGGTTTCGATAACACCTCCCGCATCTCGCGCCCCCGCATCGAGGATACCAGTGACCGGCACTGGTCGCTGTCCGTGCAGCAGACCTGGCCGGCACTCGCCATGGGGGCAAGCCGTATGTGGCTGGACCTGGTGGGCGAAGTCGCTGACAAACACGCTGATGAGCAGGATCTGGAACAGCGGTATATGGAGGTGCAGCAGGAAGTCAATGACATCTGGGCGAAGCAGGGCCAGCACGCCGTCCTGCATCATCTGAGCGGGATTTTTGCCTATCAGCCGCTGCTGATTACCTATTGAAACCCGCGAGGCC
>JBAVKA010000360.1:0-1758 GCA_049688075.1 Gammaproteobacteria bacterium | reverse complement strand
GTTGAACACGATACCCAGGCCGAGTTCATTGTCCAGCATCGGCTGCTGCGCATGTTCGGAAAGGTCTATAATCTTCAGGCGCCGGTGTCCGACCGCCAGATGGTTCATCTGGAAGATGCCGCCGGCGTCCGGTCCGCGAGCAACCAGCGCCGAATTCATTGCCTGCAGGGTTTTGGTTTGTGGTTGTGTTCGATCGAAGCGGAATTCTCCGCAGATTCCACACATAACAACTCCAGAGTTGCTTAAAAAAGTGAGTTTGTTCTTCCGGTGGGTACATACTACAGAAGTCGAGCAAGGATTTCAGCCCGGATCATAAACCAGCCGAGCTTTTTGGCTTTGCTGTATAGCCAGTCGGCTGATAAATAGTCTTTTCTGACGGTATCTCTGTCTGTCACGGCAAATCCATGAAGTGGTGTACTAAACCCGGGCACCGGGTTAAGGCTGTAAATAGTAAATAGCCATAACGAGACGAACGATGGCAACAGGGAGACGCACAAGACGACAATATACAGACTATTTCCAACGAGACGCAGTGGCGCTGCTCACCGAGCAGGGCTACAAGGTTTCCGAAGCAGCCCGCAGTCTGGACGTTGGAGAGAACCAGCCCGGACGCTGGAGGCGGAGGGTTGAAGGAAGGAGAAGTCGCTGGTGGCGGATTGAACGAGGACGAGCGTGATGAGTTGAACCGTCCGCGCAAAGAGAGCCGCTTGCCGCGGATGGAGAAAGATATTTAAAGAAGCCAGTGCGTACTTCGCGAAGCAAATGAAGAGAAGTACGCATTAATCCGGGATCACGCATCCCACTGGCCGGTGAGTCATTAGTGCCGCCTGCTGGAAGTGCGACGCAGCGCGTATTACGACTGGCGGGACCAGCCATGCAAGGTCATCCCACCAGTGTTACATGAACCATGTCTGCGCCAGTCGTCATGGGCCAAAGAGGCTAGCAGGTCGAGCGCCCATACCGGGGCGGTCACTCTGATACAGCGATTCGGGAGTGCATTGACAAAATCGCCGGGAGCGATTTTGAACAACCGAAGGCAGGCCCCGAAGGGGTGAAGGGCGGGATGCCCGGAATAATCTCAACGTGCATTTCCACATTCTCTATCTCGACGGAGTCTATGCCGAGGATGCCTACGGGAAGGTTCGCTTTCACCGGATAAAGGCGCCCACGGTGGACGAATTGGGTGTATTGGTGCACCGGATAAGCCAACGCGTGGCGAAATTCCTCGAACGACGGGGTTTTCTGGAGTGCGATGAAGACGACTGCATGTATGCAGGAGGTAGGGCAACGCAGGAGCAGTTGCCGAGAAGAGCTACCGGACGTTGGAAACCTCGGATGACGAGGCGATGCAACAACTGCACGGGCATTCGATCACCTACCGCATCGCCATCGGGCCCCACCAGGGCCGCAAGGTGTTCGCCTAAAGCGCCTACTGTTGGCACATTGCAAAGCCTACCGCCGCTAGAAGAACCGAAGGCGGGTTCGAGCCGGGTCGCCAAGGTAGCGGGTTTCAGCATACATGCCGGGGTCGTGGCGGAGGCGTATCAGCGTGACAAGCTGGAACGGCTGTGCCGGTATATTGCCCGGCCTGCGGTATCCGAGAAACGCCTGTCGCTTCTGGATGATGGACGGATCCGGTACCAACTGAAAACGCCCTATCGAGACGGCACCACCCATGTGATCTTCGAGCCGTTGGACTTTCTGGCCCGGCTTGCGGCGTTGGTTCCCAAACCGCGGGTCAACCTCACCCGACTTTGC
>JBAVKA010000359.1:0-4123 GCA_049688075.1 Gammaproteobacteria bacterium | reverse complement strand
CAAGGCATAGACATAACACCAGCCCGCGATGGCGACCAGCCATGCAATCAATAGGCCTGCCCAACGATAGCGCCATAAACCGTGAAGGTAGCCGAATAATTCGTTAATCTGCTCGTGCATTTCAGTATTTAACTATATGGTTAAATTGCGTTACATTATACCAGATGCATGCCTGTCTACTTTAAAACAAGACAGCCACTTACACATTCCTAGAATTTATCATTAAATATCGCCTTGAATCAGATATGATTTAATAATATTGAATATATTGAGGAAATTGTTGGTTGACTGCATCACTGACCTCTGGCGGTGTAATCTAAATCTACATGGCTAGACATCCTGGTAGTGTATTTATACACACCGTCAATAATTTTACAAAATTGCGAAAACACATAATATTCTGTTTTTTATACATATATAAAAATACATGTGATTATTACCATAAAAATTTTGGACATTAAGGCACTTTTTTACAAGTTCATGTCAATATTTTTTACAGTTAATGCGATTCAACCAAGCCACATTTTTATAAGTTACTGATTAACAATATAATAATAATTTGGCACGACTTATGCGCATAAGATAATGCGTGCAGAATTTTAAAGTGAGACATCACATGAAAAACATAATTACTTCTTTCGTATTTGCCAGTATGTTGGGATTCTATGGCAATGCCATGGCCTTCGTGATCAGTGGTGATACTGAGTATGTAAGCATACCCAGGGATCTGATCATGCAATTCATCGCTGACGGCAAACTCTCCACGAGCAAGTCAGAAAGGAAGCCGGCTAAAATGGCCGCCAAGAGCCTGAAAAAGATTGACAAACTTTCCCTCAAGGACGAATTGACCAACAAGCTATGGAGAAAGCAGACGAAGCATGAGAAACGGATTGTAGGCCTGCTCAACGGGAGAGAAGTAGCTGATTCCCCCCCGGCCCTGATACATTCCCCGGCCCCCCCGGCATTGATAACAGATTCCATCGTATCAGAGGGTGAATTCCCAATAGAAAAGCTGGATGAGAACCAGCCAGGTGAAAGCGTCCCGGAACCATCCATCCTCACGCTGCTCGGACTGGGGATTGTCGGACTGGGTGTCGCTCGTCATATCAAAAGAACAGCCTAGTTTCATCAGGTAGCGCCATAGAAACCGCACGCAAGTGCGGTTTCTATGGATTGTGTAATCAGTTTAGCATTCACTCAAGATAACGGGCCGCATCCTCCCGGCCCGCAAACTGCGAGTTCTCTGCGATGATTTTTTTAAGAAGCGCTCTTCCCGCCTTTTCATCGCCGGACTTTATCATGGCCACCGCATAGTGATAACGAACTTCCGTCACTCCGGGAAGCTCGTCCATCGCCTCTTTCAGCAACCTGCGGCCCTTTTCGGCCTGGCCCTGCTGCACGAGAATCCAGCCATAGGTATCCTGGACACCGGGAACAGTGGGGTCGGCCTGGTAGGCCCTTTCAACCAGTTCGAGCGCCTTGGAGGGTTTATCCTCGCTGTAGAGAAATGCCAGGTTATTGAGGGCAACCTGGTTATCCGGTTCCGCTGCAAGCACGGCTTCGTAGGTCTCGATCGCTTTTGTATCCTGGCCGGCATTGAGGTAGGCGTTGCCGAGAAACTGTCTTGGCTTTAGGTCATCGGGATGCAACTCCAGCCAACCCTGCAGGGGTACAAGTGCCTTTTCCCGTTCACCGGAACGTGACAGGGCCTCGGAGAGTTTAATGGCCAGTTCACCTGTCTGTTCCCGCTCCCAGGCCGTGGTATAGCTGTTAACTGCGGCCGTGTAGTCCTTTTTTGCCATTTGGACATTCCCCGCAAGCTCGTACCCGGCATTCGCTTCGGGCTCAGCCTGCTGGATACGCCTGGCATACTCCAGAGCCTGGTCGAATTCGCCCGCCTGCATCTCTGTCCTGACCAGCAAGGCGAGAGCGGAAAGCGAGTAGGCCTGCCCCTGCAACGCGATCTTGAACTGCTTGCGAGCATCATTCACCTGTCCCGTTTGCAGGTAGGCTTCCCCCAGTAAAATGCGGATAGAAACAGAATCCGGCTCCCTGATCACCAACTCGTTCAGTAAAGATAACGCCTCGCTGTCACGTTTCTGGTCCAGCAGGGCACGAGCTCGCAGGACCTGAAGTTCCTTTTGCTCCGGTGCTACCTTGATGGCATCGTTGACCAGCGACTCCGCCTTGGTCGGCTGATTGTCGCTCAAGTAGTGCTCCGCCAGCGCAATGTAGGGTTTGATATCCCCGGTCTCCAGCGCATGCGCTTTTTCCAGCCACTCGACCTTTTCCCGGGGATTGCCCGCTTTTTCGGCCAACCGGGCCAGCGCCAGCATTGGCTCCGTCGATTTCACACCCGCGTCCACCAGACCTTGGTAGACCGCTGTCGCATCGCCTTCATTACCGTCCAGTTCATCGCTTCGCCCGAGCGCCAGGGCCGCCGGGAGGAAGTTCGGACTGATCTCCAGCGCTTGCCTGAAATACTGTTCCGCCTGGTGCCGGTCGCCGCTGGCGGCAAAAATATTACCGGCCAGCGTTATGATCGCCGGATCATCCGGGTGCTCAGATAAAAGTTCCAGTGCAATGCTGACAGCCTGGGGAAACTGTCCATCACGCAAATAGGCAACGACCATCAGCGTTTCGGTATTGACCTGTCTGCCGTCCTGCTTCTGTATAAGCTGTAGTTCCTGGATCGCACGTTCCGTCTCACCCGCAGTTATGTAGGCACGGGCCAGTTCACCACGGATCGCGGTGTTCTCCGGGGCCGCGCCGACGGCCTTCTCGAGACCGGCGATACCCTCGGCGTCCCTGCCCTGGCGCAGGTCTGACAATCCGACCAAAGCCAGGAGTTCGGCATCATCCTCCCCCTGTATCAACGCCGCCTGCAATGTCGCCTGTGCCTGGTCATGTTCGCCTAGTAGTATGTAGGTGCGCCCCAGCAGCTTGCGGGCATCATAATTCCCGGGGTTGGAATCCAGGTACTTCGCCAGGTAATAGGCCGCCTGCTGGTAGTTCTTCCTTGCAAAACTTACGGAACCAAACAGCAGGTATGTCGGAACGTGTTTGGGCGCCACTTGAAGCACCTTGAGTAACCGCTCCTCGGCAAGGTCTAATTTGTCCTCCTCGAACGCCAGCAGGGCGCGAAGGTAGTTGGTCTCGGGGTCTCGAGAATTTCTCTGATACAAGGGCCAGAGAGTAGCCTCGGCCTGCTCGAATTCACGCGCCAGGAGTTGGAGGCGAGTCAGTCCCAGGCGCGCCTGACTGCCATTGTGGGTCACGAAATCGGGTGGATCTGACTCGATCACCTTACGATAGATCTCCTTGACCGCTGCCGTTTCCCTACCGTCCACGGGAATCCCGGCCTGGAGCAGCAAAAGTTCAGGATTATCCGGGTAAAGCTGCAGCGCCCTGACAACTCCACGCACGGCTTCCTGATCATGGCCGTCCGCGTATTCCAGGATGATGCCGGCCCTCTGGACCTCGAAGGCATCGGGTTGCAGTTCTTTCGCACTCGCCAAAGAGGCAGCTGCCTGTTCAGGTTTTTCCAGCCCCGCCTCGGCCAGGGCACGCAAGGCGAGAAGATTGGCACGCGAATCGACCGGGTAGGAATCCTTGATGCGAAGGTCATCGACAAGCTTGCTGAAGTTTCTCTGCCCCAGCAGCGCGCGAGCATAGCCGAGAGACGCCTCTTCCTCGCGCCAGCCGGCGGCAATTGCACGCCGGAACTCCTTTTCGGCGCTGGCGAAGTCGCCGTAATCCAGCATAATTGAACCGAGCAGATAGCGCGCCTCGGCATTATTCGGGTTTTTCTGCAGGGCATTTCTAAGTTCGATCGCCGCGGCGTTCATATCTCGAACTTTGAGGTATTGCCTCGCGTTCTGCACCATTTGCTGGTCATCCATGAACAATCGGCCGCAGGACACCAACATCACTGCAGTGATAACAATGACAAATAATCGATTATACAAGCGCATTCCGTTCAGATTCTCCCTGTCTTGCTTTCACTTCACGAGGCGTCATTCCCGTCCATTATCCGCGTAATCGGCTGCTCCATCGCGGAAACAAATTCATGCAGCAACCTTTTTGCTTCATTCTCCCCTGTCACGATGTCCACTGCTACAGC
>JBAVKA010000358.1:0-3326 GCA_049688075.1 Gammaproteobacteria bacterium | reverse complement strand
TCAGGCGCAGCAGGAACTGCCTGGCCGGTTCGGCATGTCCAGCAGGGTTTGCCAATCTTCTTTATACGGTGACTGCGCCATGACCCCCTCGGCCGTGGCAGCCAGCACCGTTCGCGCCCAGTCCGGCAGGTCGGGGTTCAGGCGATAGTAGATCCACTGTCCCTGTCGCCGGTCCAGTACCGCGGCGATTTCACGCAGCTGCGCCAGATGACGGGAGATCTTCGGCTGGATCTCATCCAGCGCATGGGTCAGTTCACAGACACAGAGTTCCCCTTCGCGGCTCAGCAGCACCAGCATGCGCAGACGGGTGGGGTCACAGAGGGCTTTGAAAAAGTGATCGGCTTCCATTGAATCTGGCTGCTCCGGGTGGGTTGATGCATGATCAAGTGCTTTCGGAAGACATTCCGATCGACTTCCATAATAGCCACGGAAACACACGGATAACTAAACCCCGTTTTCAACGCAAAGATGCAATGAGCGCAAAGAAAATCTTTAATGGAAACAATTAAATACTTTGCGCTCATTGCGTTTTTGCGGTGAAAAATCTCCTTATGGATGAACACGAATGAGTAATTATTCCGTGTTTTTCCGTGTGATTTCGTGGCTATTCAATTGAGTAAGGGATCAAGTAAATAGCGTTGTAATTAACCGTGAAAACATATCGTATTTCATATATACATATATTCGTATATATATTCAACCCCTGTGTTCTCTATAGTTTAAGGTGTCGCGGGTAAGTTCACCATTCCGCGACGTTTGCGGTTAATTACGCGCCTGATGGCATACCGGACTACAGCAGAAACAGCGTCGCCAGACCCAGGAAGCTCATGAAGCCGATGACATCGGTCACTGTGGTCAGGATGACCGCCCCGGAGAGGGCAGGATCGATGCCGAAGCGCTTCAACACCAGCGGAATCACCACCCCGCAGACGCCCGCGGCCAGCAGGTTGATGATCATGGCCGCGCCGATGACCAGGGCGATGCCGCGCTGGTGGAACCAGAGATCCGTGATTACGCTGACCACAACGGCCCAGAGCAGGCCGTTGAGCAGGCCGATGGCAAACTCCTTGTTGAACAGCCAGCGGACGTTGCCGGAGGCGATCTGGTCAAGCGCCAGGCCACGGATGGTCAGCGTCAGCGTCTGGCTGCCGGCGATGCCGCCCATGCTGGCGACCACCGGCATCAGCACCGCCAGGGCGACGATCTTGCCGATGGCGTGTTCGAACAGCCCGATGACCCAGGCCGCCAGGAACACGGTCACGAGATTGATGCCGAGCCACAGCGCGCGCCGCTGCATGCTGGGCAACATGGGGGCGAACAGGTCTTCGTCCTCGCTCAGACCGGCGCGGTGCAGCATCGCGGCGTCCGCCTCGGCGCGAATGACATCGACCACGTCATCCACCGTGATGCGTCCCAGCAGCCGGTTGTTCTGATCGATGACCGCGACCGAGATCAGGTCGCGCCGTTCGAACAGCACCGCCAGCTCGTGTTCGGTGGCCTCGGCGCGCACCCAGTCGGCCATCGGCTTCATCACCTGTTCGACGGGGGCATCCGGATCGCCGGTCACCACGTCGGCGATGGGCAGACTGCCGAGGTAGGTTTCGTCATCGGTGATGACCATCAGGGCATCGGTGTGGCTTGGCAGGCCGGAACGCCGGCGCAGGTAGCGCAGCACCACGGCAAGCGTCACATCCTTGCGCATGCTGATGACATCGGTGCTCATCAGGCGGGCGGCTGTGCCTTCGTCGTAGTTGAGTGTGGCCTCTACACGGCGGCGGCGATCCTCGTCGAGGGAACGCAGGAGGGCCTCGGTGACATCCTCCGGCAGTTCCTCCATGACATCCACGAGGTCCTCGACCTCCATGGTCTCCGCGGCGGCGACCAGATCGGCGTGGTCCATTTCGTCGAGGATGACGGCGCGGGCTTCATCGCCGAGGTAGGACAGGATCTCGCCTTCCTGCCCTTCCGGCACCAGGTCCCAGAGCTGGCAGCGTTCCTCGGGCGGCAGTGACTCGAGCAGATCGGCAGTCTCGGCGGCATGCAGCTGGTCGAGTTCCCCGCGCAGGGCCTCGTTGTCCTCCGCGTCGAGCAGGGCGAATACCCTGTTCAGACGTTCATGTTCCTGGACTTTTGCTGGTTGTTCTGTCACGTGGTTCTCCTGCCGGTCCGTTGGGTGGCGCGGTTTATCGGCCATGACAAATGGCAGGTCGATCCGCTGTTCACATTACGGGGAAGAGGGTCCGGGGTGATGTCTGCGGCCGGCCCCGTCAGGCTGTGCAGTCTGACGGGTAGCTTGCCGCTCTGCAAGCCATCGGAGCCGGATTGTTACAGGGAAACGCCCGTAATGCAGGAGCGACAAAGGCCGCTCCTGCAGCAGGATTCTGTCGTTATAGATGTGTTTGTCCGGTCAGGCGGACGGGTCCGCAGCATGCCTCAGCGGCGCGGGGCATGTCGCGGCTCGGTCTGGCCCGCGTAATGGAACCAGTGCATCGGGTTCCAGCTGCGTCTGACCTGCACGGTGAGCACCTCGAAGGGGAAGTGATGGGGCGCTGTGCGGGCTTGCGTGGTTCGTAATCCGAAAGGACTGTGCGAGCCGACGATCACCAGATCCGCGCCGCAATCGTTGGCCAGCCCGATGACGGTCTGTCGCTCGGGTCCCACCTCCACCCACAGGTTGCCCGAGGGATGGATTTTGTCGAGCATGCTGCGTATGCGCCGGGAGGCGGCCTCGGCCAGTCCCGTGGCCAGCTCCGTCGGCGACATGAACGGGGCATGGTCCGACTCGAAACCGGTGTGATAGTCGACCACATGGGCCGTCAGCAACGCGGCGGACTGGCGCCGGGCGTGTTCCCATGCCAGCTGCAGCACCTGCTCGCCGCGTGCGTCCGGGTCGATGACGCAAAGGATATTTTTACACTGCTTCATGGGTTGCCTCCAGTGGGCTTGACGGGCTAGCCGGTGGTCAGGCTCGGGTTCATGTTCGTCGCGGGTGGTATCGCGTTATTCTGCGGGGACGCGGTATTCGCGCCGGGGATGCTGCCGCATTCATTGAACACCCGCAGCGGGCAGTTGCTGCACACCTGCGGATCGAGCTTGTTGAACACGCTGGCGATGGCTTCGCTCTTGCTGCGGAAGGAATTTTCTTCGCCGATGGTCTCCATGAAGCCGCCCTTGCGCAGCGTCTTCATAACGGCCGTCTTCAACTGGATGAAATACAAGCCACCGCCCTGGGCGCGGCGGCGCTTCGCCTCGGTGGCGAGGAATTCCGCACCGGCCACGTCCACGAAATTGATGGGCGAGGCCACCACCACCAGGTGCTTCTGCGA
>JBAVKA010000357.1:0-2035 GCA_049688075.1 Gammaproteobacteria bacterium | reverse complement strand
TTCTTCGTGCATGCAGGCTCCCGTGTTGAAGGTAATCAACGTGGCCGGGGATCAGCGTCGCTTACTGGACGAACCGGTTGCCTCATCAGAACGAGCCGCATTCATTTTTGTCGCGTAACTCACTTTGCAATGAAATCATAAGCTCCACCATACTGAACAACCAGATACCGGCCCGGCTCACTGCCGGTATTGACGATCTGGTGTTCTATACCCGCAGGAATAAACATTTTTCCACCCGGCGACAATGAATGAGTCGAATCATCTTTGAGTATTACCTGAATCCTGCCTTGTAAACAAACGCAATGTTCCGTTGCGTTTGAATGAGAATGAACTTCACCTTCTGAATCCGGTGCCAGTTCGAATTCTGCAATTCTCACGTTATCTTTGTGAACAAGGGCATCAATGCACTTTACCGGGTTCATTGGGGTATATGGATCTGCACCTGCACCTGTGTCACCGGTGAGGCATCATTTGGGTTATTTTCAACGACATAGTAGAGTAACAGGGAGCCCATTACATAATCCACTGGAACAAGGGATTTCCTGCGTAGAAGTCCCTGGTCACTACACAATTTCATTTCGGTTTCTACGTATACCGTCGCAATCTTTTCCGGGCGGCTCACTGCCGGGAAGCGCGATGGCTGGTGTTGGATTTTCGAGTATCCAGTTACACCGGGAGCATGACGCGCCACCCGGACCATTTACGACTCAGATTCTTCCGCATCGGGCGCGAAGCCGCGGCGCAGGGTGTTCTCGGTGACGCACACCGGGTCTGTGAACTGCTTGAGGTAATCCTCGCCGCCGGCCTTGCTGCCGATACCGCTCAGCCTGAAACCGCCGAAGGGCTGGCGTGCGACAAGCGCGCCGGTGATCTTGCGGTTGAGGTAGAGGTTGCCGGCGCGGAAGGCTTCGCGGGCACGCTGCAGGTGGGCGGGGCGACGCGAGTAGACGCCGCCGGTGAGGGCATACGAGGTGCCATTGACGATCGTGAGGGCCTCCTCGAAATCAGCGGCGCGCAGCAGCGTAATCACCGGGCCGAAAATCTCTTCCTGCGCCAGCGCATCCTCCGGCGCCACCTCGGCGAAGATCGCCGGCGCGACGTAGCAGCCCTCCTGCGGCAGTGACTGCGGTTCGTACAGCGCCAGCCGCGCCCGCTGCGCGCCGTCCTCGATCACCGAGCGAATGCGCTGCTGGGCGACGGCGTCGATCACCGGTCCCAGGAAATGGCCCGGCTGCGCGGGATCGCCCACGGTCAGGCTGCGGGTCGCCGCGATGAGGCGTTCCAGGAAAGCGTCGTGCACATCGCCGACCGCGATCACGCGCGAGGCCGCGCTGCACTTCTGTCCCTGGTAACCGAAGGCGGAGGCCAGCACGCCCGGTATGGCCGCATCGAGATCGGCGTCGGTGTCGATGATGATCGCGTTCTTGCCGCCCATTTCCGCGATCACGCGCTTGATGTGTGTCTGACCGTCCTGCACCTTTACGCCGAGTTCGATCAGCCGCGTGCCCACTGCGCGCGAGCCGGTGAAGGCGATGAGGTGAATGTCGGGACTGCCCGCCAGGTATTCACCGACCTCGCCGCCCGCGCCGGGCAGGAAGTTCACCACGCCCGGCGGCAGCCCGGCTTCCTCGAGCAACCGCATGAAGCGTGCGGCGATGACCGGCGTCAGCGAGGAAGGCTTGAGGATGGCGGTGTTGCCGGTGACGATGGTCGCCGAGAGCATGCCGGTAAGAATGGCGAGCGGGAAATTCCAGGGCGCGATAACCAGACCCACGCCCTTCGGCCGCCAGTCGAGGCGGTTGTATTCGCCGGCCAGCGCGACGACATGGCCTTTCTTCAGTTGCTGCGCCTGCTGTGCGTAGTAGTTGAGAAAATCGATCGCCTCACACACATCGGCATCGGCCTCGCTCCAGTTCTTGCCCGCCTCCAGCACCTGCCAGGCTGCGAACTCATCGCGTGTACTGATCAGCGCCGCCGCGACCGTGCGCAGGTACGCGGCGCGTTCGTTCGCAGGCAGGCGGCTCCAGCCGTGAAA
>JBAVKA010000356.1:0-1555 GCA_049688075.1 Gammaproteobacteria bacterium | reverse complement strand
GTGCACCAGATCCAGTACAACCAGATTGGCAACATCAGCTTCAATACCGCCATGGCGACCGCCTGGCCCTGGCCCTACCCGGTCAGTTTCACACAGCAGACCAGTTATATGCCCAAGCTCACGGTCGCAATGAACCGCGCCGACCCGTTCTTCGAACGTGACGCCACCGGCTGGCAGTTCATCAACCTGCACACCGGCGATGTGGGTGTCCACTACGCCTTGCCCGACAACCGCGACCGCATCGTTGCATTCAATGAGGAAAAGGGAGAGCCGATTGATACCTATTATCAGCCGGAGTCGGCGCGTATTCCGCCGCAACACCACTTCTGATGCACGGCAGAGGAGCCTGAAATGAACACGATCGATCAGCGTGCAAGAAACATTGCCATTGCTGTCACGCTGATTACTGCCATTCCGCAGGCGGCGCAGTCCGATGAATTCACCGACGCCGATCTGGCACGCTGGAAGCAGGAATACCTGACGGTCGTGGATCAGGGCGAACAGCTGTTTCACGGCGGGCTTCAAAGCAAGAACACGGTATCCTGCGACCAGTGTCATCCCAACGCCGCCAATACCCACCCCGAGACCTACCCGAAATTCCAGAAGCAGCTCGGCAAGGTGGCCGTGCTGGGCGAAATGATCAACTGGTGCATCCAGAATCCGCTGGAGTCAGAACCGCTGGCGCTGGATGACCCGCGCATGATCGCCCTGCAGGCCTATATCACGGAGCAGCGACGCAAGGTGCCGCTGGACCCCGGAACGCACTAACAACCTAACAGAATCATGTTTCACGAGGCCCCGTCAACTTCTGGCCAGACATCGCCTCCAGTCATATCCACGGTGACAACAGTGTATTCTATGCCATTGAAAAATCTGGATACCAGCCACTAGAACGCATTCATTTAAACCACAAAGCTACTCTCGGCACGGCCAGCCATGAGGTGTGCTCAAACCGGGAACTGACTACGTATTTATACTTAAGTAATCTCACGGATATTTATTCTCTGAATCCGTATATATGTTCGATACTGTCCAGTGGTGTCGCTTGTCGATAGCCCCCACGGAAGAATCCCGGAAAAGACTATCAGGTGCCCTGCAGTCGTTTGGGACAGGCATGTTCATAAGAATCGCTCCAATGTGTGGTAGGGGGGGCTGTGGCACAGGTGAATCATAACAGACCTGCGATACCTCATACTGATGAGGCACCAGGTCGTCCAGCGGGAATGTCGACCCATAATAATCAGGAGTGCGAGATGAAATTGGCAGATGTTAAAACTTCAGATGGAAGAGTGATCCTTATCGAGGCCGACGAGCGTCTGGACCTCAGTGCCCATAGCGTGTTCGTGCAGGCCTGCAAGCTGGCCGAGTACCCCAATCTGTTAGCGATCATAGTGAATCTCGGCAAAACCAGGGATATTCTGGATTCAGGATTGGCTATGTTATTAATGTTGCGTGACCGTGCGGGTCATATCAGCAAGAGCATCAAGCTTTTTAACTGCACTCCGGAGATCAGGAACCGTCTGTTGGAAAGTCGTGTCATGACAGAGTTCCAGAT
>JBAVKA010000355.1:0-2605 GCA_049688075.1 Gammaproteobacteria bacterium | reverse complement strand
GGACAGGGCCGTGCGCCAGGGAGGGTGTTTTCCTCTACTGTCTTATATCGACCCAGTTGCGACGGCCATAGGAGAAGTTGGGACCCTTGGCCTCGAGGTCGATGGTCTCGATGGTTGTCACGTCGAGGGGGGTTCCGTCTTCATTGGTTGACGTGCCACTGCCGCCGCCTTCCAGCTGCTTCCTGTCGATGTCGAGCAGGTCCTTGCCGTAATTGAACTTGGGGCTGACATATTCACGGTACTTGACGTATTCGGCCAGTTCCGGACTGGTCGCCAGCAGGTTGGCGAGGTCCAGCAATGCCTGGTTGAGTTGTGCATCGCTCTCCGGGGCCTCGATGATCTGCAGCAATTCGGAATAGCGCTGGAGTGGGCAGGAAGCCGGGTCCGCATCACACTGGGCATTGAGCGGGTTGACCAGCTTCTTGTAGTCAGCGGGGTTCAGGCCGCCGACGTCGATGGTGGTCTTGCCGTTATAGCCGCTTCCCCCGTAACAGCCACCCTCCGGAGGTGTACTGTTGTTCGCCGGATCGGAGTTGCGTATCCCGTCGACCAGGGCGGCGTAATGGAAGAAGATGTCGGCTTCGTAGAGCATGCCGCTTTCATTCGGACCCTTTGTGGTGTTGTCAGCCGTGATGGCCCCCTTGTTGCCGACCGTAAAGGCCTTGGCAATCGTCCCGCTTCCGCTCGTCAGATCGCTCGCCGGCTGTAGCGTGTAGTCTGCCGTGCCGTCACTTTTCACCTTGAGCAATTGCAGTGTGAGTGCGCCGTTGCGCCAGCGGTAGCCGCCCCCGTCAGGGGTGATATGCAGGTTCCAGGCGGGATTCCTGACATAGTTAGCAGGCGGTGTTGACATGTTTTTGAAACTGTTGCACGAATTGCCCGGGTCGTAGGAGGGATCCGCGCCGGCGGCCAGATTCGCTTCGGCCGCGGTGAGTATCTGCTGATCGGTAAAGCAGACCTTGTCATCCGGCTTGTGCAGCCCGAGTACGCACTGGGAGCGTGTCGGTATGATGCCCTCGTCGTAGATGGCACGCTCGCCGAAACCGATGCGCAGCGTGGGGGATTTGCTGAGACCGTGGTCATAGGCGTAGTTGTCGTCGATATTCGTGCACACGCCGCCTGAGCCATCGCTCACGATGCTGTTCAGGGTGAACACCAGGTTATCGGTGCCACCGTTGACGGTATCGTCCATCTGATCGGGATCTTTGCCGAGCTGGCTGGTGATCATGGTCTGATAGGCGACCACTGGCCAGGTCCGGCAGCCGATCTGCAGCACACCGCCCGTGGAAAGATCGGCATTGGCCAGCACCACGATGAATTTCTGCGCGGGCACCGCTGTGGTGTAATCCGGCGGGGCGATGGCATTCAGGGAGTTGACCTCGGACTGATAGGTGGATATGCCACCGGTTATCGGGTCACTTTTACCATCGGCATTCGTGTGCAGGGTGTCATAGGCTCGATTCAGCTCACCCTCGATCGCCTGGATGCAGGAGGTGCCGACCAGGATTCCCTTTTCATTATCCGTTGTGCTGCATACACCACCGACGGGCGGAGCGGCGAGCACGGCATTAAGATTCGCCTGCCCGCGGCGTGGTTCCAGTTCGAACAGATCCACATAGTCGACATTATGGATGCCGTCGTAATCGTGGACATGCCCGTCGACGGCGCCGCCGAGGCCGTCATTGATCTGGATATTGTAGCCCTCGCTGTGCTTGTTGCGGTTATTGGTGGCAATCACGCCGTTGGTGGGGCTGTCGGTTTCCACGTCGATATGACCGCCCAGTATTTCACCGGGGTTCGAGATTGGCGGGAAGGCCAGGATCAGGCCGTTGATGAACATCTTGTCGGTCCCAAGCCTGAGGCGTACGAATGTCGGCTGGGAGATATTGCCTTCTCCCAGTCCCAGTCCGACCGGCGCCTTGTTGACGGTGTCACCGCCGACGTTATAGGGCACGGTATCGCCGTCATCGAGGATGAGATCGTCATTCAGGTTGTAGACCACGGTGTTTTCACCGTCACCCCCGTTGACATAGTCCAGGGACATGACCCAGCTGTCGCCTTCCAGTGTCCGCTCGCCGCAATTGAGGCCGGTCGGGTTGCTGGTGACAAACTGTATGCGGCCGGCGCGCACGAAGGGCGTGCCAATCATACGTTCACCGCAATTCGGCAGCGGCACCTTCCAGCCCTTGTGCAGGGTGCAGGTATCCGACGGGGTGGGGCATCGGTAATTGACCGCCTGCTCGGTGGGGGTAATTCGCACAGTCTGGATCGGACCGTCGACGATGAACTGCTTGCTGGTGGCAGCCAGCGTCTGGGATTGCAAATCGCTGCTGGTGTAGGGGAATCCATTCCCGTCCGCATTGGCCTTTAGTGCCGCCAGACTGGACGTATCCACCCAGATGCCATAGACGGCCTGTTTCTTGGTGAAGCTGCCGGGATTGGATGGGTCTTCACCGTCATTCAGGGCATCATCGTTGCTGAAGATGCTGCCGGTACCGAAGTACACCATGTAGCCTTCTTCGGTCGGATGTTCGGCCAGGGCCGGTGTGTTTGTGATGGGCTGGTCGGGATTGCCGTCGAACACCTTGGTGTAGGTGCTGGCGCC
>JBAVKA010000354.1:0-12456 GCA_049688075.1 Gammaproteobacteria bacterium | reverse complement strand
CCAAGGAAAGTGTCGGCAAGCCCATGGCGGTGGTGTTCATCGAAAACAAGACGGACACCAAACTGGTAAACGGAGAGCCGGTCAGGTACACCAAGAAAGTGGAGGAGGTGGTCAGTGTGGCCACCATTCGTGATGTGTTCAGCAAGCGATTTCAGACCACCGGGCTCGACAGCCCGCAGGAGGCGCACGAGCTGGCGCTACTCCTGCGCTCCGGTGCGCTGGCGGCACCGATCCGGATTATCGAGGAACGAACCATCGGACCGAGCCTCGGAAAGCAGAATATCGAACAGGGTTTTCTTTCGACTGTCATCGGATTTGTCGCCGTACTGATCTTTACGGCGATGTATTACCGGGTATTCGGTCTGATTGCCGACCTCGCGCTGGCCTTCAACCTGGTGATGATCGTGGCCATACTTTCACTGCTGCAGGCGACCCTGACGCTGCCGGGCATTGCCGGCATCGTTCTGACCATCGGTATGGCGGTCGACGCCAATGTTCTGATCTATGAACGTATCCGGGAGGAACTGCGCAACGGCAACAGCCCCCAGGCGAGCATACAGGCGGGTTTCGAGAAGGCTTTTGGAACCATCGCGGATGCCAATATCACCACCCTCATCGCCGCCGTGGTGCTGCTGGCCTACGGCACCGGACCGATCAAGGGATTCGCCGTGACGCTCTCAATCGGGATTTTGACCTCAATGTTTACCGCTATTATGGGCAGCCGGGCGGTCGTCAACCTGGTCTACGGCCATCGGCGTGTCGCCAGACTATCCATCTAACCACTCGCGCGAAAGGCAATCCCAATGGATTTTTTCAAACATGATCTGAACATCGATTTCATGGGCAAGTGGCGCTATGCCGTGGTGATATCCGGTGTGTTGCTGCTGGTCTCCGTGGGTTCCCTGCTGACACGGGGGCTGAACCTCGGTATCGATTTCACCGGCGGGACCCTGATAGAGGTGGCCTACCAGCAGGCGGTTGATCTGGACAATGTCCGGTCCCTGCTATCGAAGAGCGACTATGACCAGGCCCAGGTCCAGTATTTCGGCACCTCGCGGGATCTGCTCATCTATCTGCCTCCGCAGGAAGGCATGGACAGCGCCAAACTCAGTGAAGCGGTTTTTTCAAAACTGCGAGTGAGCAATCCCGATATCGAGCTGCGTCGTGTCGAGTACGTTGGCCCGCAAGTCGGCGATGAGCTGGCCATACAGGGCGGACTCGCCATGATCTATGCGACGTTCGGTATCCTGATTTACATCATGCTGCGGTTTCACATTCGATTCGCACCGGGGGCGGTCATGGCCCTGATTCATGATGTTTTCATCACCCTCGGAATTTTCTCGGTTTTTCAGCTGGAATTCGATCTTACCGTGCTGGCTGCCATACTGGCAGTCATGGGGTATTCCCTGAACGACACGATCGTGGTATTTGACCGCATCAGGGAAAATTTCCGAAAGATACGCAAGGGGGCGCCCCAGGAGATCATGAACATCTCGGTGAACCAGACGCTCTCACGTACGGTGATGACTTCCTCGCTCACCCTCCTGGTGGTGATTTCGCTGTTCATCTTTGGCGGCGAGGTTATTCACAATTTTTCTCTGGCCCTGATCCTGGGCATTCTGGTTGGCACCTATTCCTCGATCTATGTGGCCAGCCCGGTCTCGCTGGCCCTGGGTGTCAGCAAATCGGATCTGGCTCCGGTCAAGAAGGAAGGGGCGGAGCGCGGCGGTGAGGGGCTGTCCTGAGCTTGCTGCCTGCCGGGCGGGAATTCCCGGTCAGCTGGTCGTGGAACGTCGCCGGAAGTGAATTATCCGGGCGGACGTCTTTTTTTTCTGCTGCCCGTTTTCGATGTCTTCCTTTCTGCTTGCGAGACTCGCCTGACGGGTGAAATCCTGCAGCCCTTTGAGGACGTCACGCATAATCATCTCCAGTGCGACCCCGCCGAGTGTTCTGTTCGTCATGGTTGAAATCCGGTGTCTTTTTTGTGTGGTGCGAGCTGTTTGTGGCGATAGCCCGATATTCACCTGCCGTGCGCCTGACATGAATCGGCGCTGACATAACAAACTTGAACGCGTGTGTGGTGGCGATTCCACTGTCCGGCCATCCCGCCGGGATGCCTGAAGTGCTTATTCCGTGCCGGTTTCGCCGGCGAGCGTGCCGGTCACGTAGGGGCGAATGGCCTTGAGTATGTGCGGGAAGAGTTTGGGATTGGCACTGACGATATTGCCGTGTTTGAAGTAGTCGTGGCCACCCGATAAGTCACCGGACAGGCCGCCGGCCTCCTGTATGAGCAGTACACCGGCCGCCATGTCCCAGATGCTCAGGCCAATTTCCCAGAATCCGTCCAGGCGGCCGCTTGCCACATAGGCAAGATCCAGGGCGGCCGATCCAGCCCTGCGTACACCCGCCGTCTGCGGGAACAATACCCGGAACATGCCGAGATAGGCGTCCAGATGCTGCTGTTGTCTGATGGGGAAGCCGGTACCGAGCAGCGAACCTTCAAGCGTGCGTCGCGAGGCTACCCGAATACGGCGGTCATTCAGGTGTGCGCCCGCGCCGCGTGTCGCGGTAAACAGTTCCTGTCTGAGGGGATCATAGATCACGGCCTGTTCGAGGCGACCCTTGTGCCGCAAGGCGATGGACACCGCGAACTGCGGGAAGCCGTGCAGGAAGTTGGTGGTGCCGTCCAGCGGGTCGATGATCCACTCGTACCCGTCACCCGCTCGCACACCACTTTCTTCGGCGAGGATCCCGTGTCCGGGATAGGCCTTGCGCAGGATATAGATGATTTCCTGTTCGGCCTGGCGGTCCACTTCACTTACAAAATCATTGTGTTTCTTGGTCTGCACCGTCAGCTGGTCCAGCCGGTCCATGTTGCGAATGATGATATTGCCGGCGCTGCGGGCCGCGCGGACCGCAATATTCAGCATCGGATGCATGGTGTTTGACCTGCCTGGAAAGCCTGTTAACAAAAGGCTGCACAGAATAGCAGAGAAGCGACCGCCGCGGTATGCGACGGCGGTCGTTCGAGGGATGAATTGGACTTCAGTTGTGTTGCTTGCGGTACTTTTCGCGCAGTTGCTCGCGTTCCTGCGGGGACATGTTTTTGTACTGCTGCTGTTTGCGTTTGACGGCGTCGCGCTCACGGGGCGGGAGATTAAGGTAGCGGTTGGCGCCCTGGCGCAGTTTATTCTGTTCTGCGGGAGAGTAACTCGTCCAGTTGCGCCGATGATCCTTCAATACGGTCTGTTCGTTACCGGAAAGAGCGTTCCATGGCACCCCGCCGTTACGGGTCGACTGTGACTGTTGCTGGTGGTTACTGCCACGGTCCCCGGATAGTACCGTCGGCGGGAATAACCCGGTTGTCATGGCCACGAGCAGCAGTATAACCATGTGGGGTTGTTTCGGTTTCATTGCGCTGTTTCTGCTCGTCTAGGAATTGCCATTGCCGCCCTGTTCCTGCGTCTTGTCATTGCCCTGATTGGCCATCCACAGATAGAAATCCAGATCTTCATAGAGGTCAGGGATCTCTTCGCCGGTGGTCCTGGCCGTCATGGGCATAGTGTCCACGAACTCATGCCGCAGTGTCCAGAGTCCGGCCGATACGGCGATGAGCAGTACGGCCGCCGTGGCGAGTACCGGGTTTCTGATCATACGGCGATGTCGCCCGGCGGTCATGGCCTGCCGGCGCGCCAGTTTCAGTCCGACAGACAGTTTCTTGTCCGCCACGGGCCACGCTTCCATGGCTTGCCGGTCCAGATGTTCCCACGCATGCAACCGGCTGCGGCATTGCGGACAGGCGACGAGGTGGTGTTCCAGTCGATTCTTTATATCGATGCTGTCATCGAGAAGGCCGGCCCTCAAACGGTCGAGCAGTTCTGTATCTGGATGTGCCTGTTTATGCATAGTCCCATACCTCCGCCAGAAGTTTGCGCAGTTCGCGCAGAGCGCGAAAATGGTGCTGTTTTACGCTGTTTTCCGAACAGCCGAGCGTCAGGGCTGTCTCGCGGGTCGTCATGCCGCGCCATTCCCGGAGTACGAAGACCTGGCGTTGACGCTCTGACAGGCTGTGCAGGGCTTCCGTGACTTTTTGCCGCAGTTGCGCGGCGACCATCCCGGCTTCGGGCGCCGTTATTTGATCATCCCGGTCGTCGGCCGGAAGGTCGGGTTCCTCCATGGAGTTTCTGTCATCACGATCCTTGCGGAACAGGCCGGTGAACGATACCAGTTTGTGCTTGCCCTGTTCGATGAGTCGCCTGCGCCTGACATCATTTATTCGGCTGTTCAATATGGTCCGGAACAGAGCAGGCCATTCTCCGGGCGATTTGTCCCGGTAGTATTCGACCAGTTTCAGCATGCTGTCCTGTACCACATCCATGGCGGTTTCATGGTGCCACAATGCCGCATAGGCGACATAGTAGGCGGTTTCCTCGTGACTGGCGAAGAACATGTCCAATTCCCGATTGCTCTGACTGTTGGCCGGCAAGGCGATCCCCGTGTTTGATATGGCATTCATTACGTCAAATGCTGACATGGTGAATGTCGAGGAGACGACACTCGCTAGCACGCCGCATGCGGCATGCATCCGGGATGTCTGCCCTCTGCGTGGACAAGCCGGACCATTACTGCTGACCAGTATAGCCAATCCCGACAGTGGGTTTTGCCTGACAGATTCCATGGTGCCCGCCATCGAAATGCCTGTTTCTCACAGGAAATGCCTGACTACTGCCGGGAATTATGCGTTGGAAATACATGCCACGGTACCTTTAGTAATTCATCTTAATTATGGCTAACGCAGAACCGGGAAAAAGGTTAACAGGAAAAAGCGTAGTCAGGGGCCCGACATGAAGCGTCCCAGAATCTGGCCAATGCGTATGGACTGGTTGGCGGAGAGCTCCGGGTTCCATTCCGCCTGGCCCGGACCGTGCAGCAGTATGACGGTGGAGCCCATGTTGAAACGGCCCATTTCATCGCCACGCCGGAACTGCCATTGCCGGCCCTCCTCGCCGGGGTAACTGCAGACCCGGATAGTCGTTCCGGCGGGTTGTATGACGCCTTCCCAGACGGTTTCCATGCTAGCCACGAAAATGGCCCCGACCAGTACCATCGCGATCGGTCCGGCAGGCGTCTCGAACAGTGCCGCCAGCCGCTCATTCCGGGTGAAAAGTCCGGGTATGGTCCGTGTGGTATGCGGTGCGACGCTGTAGAGGCGACCGGGAATATAGGCGGTTTCGACCAGTCGGGCATCGCACGGCATGTGAATACGGTGATAATCTCGCGGTGAAAGGTACAGCGTCGCAAACCCCCCCTCCTGGAAAGCGGCCGCCCGGCGATCATTACCACCCAACAGCTCGACCAGGGAGAAATTGTGACCTTTCGCCTGGATCAAACGTCCGTCCGTGATGCCTCCGATCTGGCTGATACGGCCGTCCACCGGGCAGGTAATCGTCCCGGGTTGTTCGGGTTGCGGACGGGAACCGGGTTTCAGGGAGCGGGTAAAGAAACTGTTGAAATCCGGATAGTCCGCGGGTGAGGGTTCGGCCGCCTCCGACATGTCCACATTGAAATGATGGATGAACCAGCCAATCAGCAGATTTTTCCACCAGCGAACCCGCCAGCGCGTGGCTGAACGCACCAACCGTGAAAGCAGATGATGCGGCAGGACGGCCAGCGGCCAGGACTTCAGCCAGTCACCCGGGGTGCTGAAAGACATCACTGTGAGCGGCGCCGGAGTGTCAATGCTGCTGGTGATACGCTACTGAGGCAGTCTGCAGCAGTGACATGGCAGCGTACAGGATTGCTATAACAGGGCTCATAAATTATTTATAAGACTTTGAAATAATTCTGAAATCACTTGCTATGTCCACTGCATCAAGGGGGGGTGTGAAGACTGCGTGGAAATGCCCGGCGGGGTCGAACAGCAAGACGCTGGCGCTATGGTCCATCAGGTAATTATCCGTCCCGGGCTTCTCCTCAACACGTGCGTAGATGACGCCCAGTTGCCGGGTCAGTGCGTTGATTGCGTCATCGGTGCCGGTGGCTCCGATAAAGGTCCCATTGAAGTAGGATACGAACTGCCCCAGCTTTTCCGGCGTGTCCCGCACGGGATCGATGCTGATGAAGACAAACTGGAGCTGGTTTTCAAGACCTTCGAGTTTGCGGGCAACGCTGTTCAGCACAGACAGTGTGGTCGGGCAGACGTCGGGACAATGGGTGTAACCGAAGAAGATAAATGACCAGCGATCCAGAAGGGCGCGGTTATCAAAGGTCTTTCCGGTATGATCGACAAGCTTGAATGGCTGTACATCTCTCGGTTGGCTTAGCACCGTTGCGTGTAAACCGGAGAGGTCAGGAGGTCTGCCCAGGAGATAATCGGAGAGCCAGTACCCGGTTGCGAGGGCAATGACGGCGGCCAGCACAGCGCTGCCACGCAGCATGATTGATGATTTGCCTGGTGTGGACATGGCGTCCCATTATTCCACAGAGCCGCCCCGGCTTCATCAGGCAATCCAACATCAAGGGGAACCGGCGGGATTGACCAGGGGCCCGTGTAACCGGGATATCCCGGAGAGCATCATGAATTCACTTGCGACGGTGCGCGATTTCATACGCTGGGGAGCCAGCCGTTTCGGCGAGGCCGGGCTGGTATTTGGCCATGGCACGGATAATGCCCTGGATGAATCGGCGGCCCTGGTGTTGCACGCATTGCATATCGGTATGGAATTGCCCGTGGACTACCTCGATGCCGTGTTGAGCGAGGCCGAGCGCCAGGAGGTCATTCACCTCTTAGAGTCCCGTGTCTACACCCGCAAACCGGCCGCCTATCTTACTCATGAAGCCTGGTTTGCCGGATTACCCTTTTACGTTGACGAACGCGTGCTGGTGCCGCGTTCGCCGATCGCCGAACTGATCACCAACCGGTTTACCCCCTGGGTAGTGCCGGAACGGATAGACAGCCTGCTCGACCTGTGTACCGGCAGTGGCTGTATTGCCATCGCCTGCGCCTGTGCCTTCCCGGATGCGCACGTGCTCGCCACCGACATCTCCGGCGATGCCCTGGCCGTCGCCCGGGAGAATATCGAACGCCACGAACTGGCTAATCGCGTGCAGCTGCTGGAGAGCAGTCTTTTCGACCGTATCGGTGAACGGCGTTTCGACCTGATCGTTTCTAACCCCCCTTATGTCCCGCAGTCGGAAGTGCAACAATTGCCGGAAGAGTTCGGGCATGAACCGGTCCTTGGTCTGTCGGCCGGCGAGGATGGACTTGATGTCGTGGTGCAGATTCTCAAAAATGCCTCACACCATCTTGCAGACAACGGCATACTCGTCGTGGAGGTGGGCTGCAGTCAGCAGGCCCTGGTCGAGCTGTACCCCGACATACCGTTTCTCTGGCTGGAGTTCGAACAGGGTGGTGAGGGGGTGTTTCTGCTGGAACAGGACCAGTTGAGGAAGCATCAACAGGATTTTAACCGGGTGGCGGGTGCGAACCGGCACGGCGGACAGGAAAACGGGGTTTACTGATTATGTCAGAGAGGGCAAGCACGACCGAGGAATACGTGGAACTCGTGGACCAGGTGATATTTGACCTCGAGGAGCTGATGGCATCGACGGCCTATGATATCGATGAAATCGACAACAGCCCCGCCTACCTGGATTTGCTGCTGAAGGAGGTGCGGGAGCTGCGCGAATCGATGTCAAATGGCAGCTATTGTTTCGGTCGCGCGGATCTGCCCTTCATGCGTCTGGTGAAAAGAGGCAACGAAAAGACACTGCCTTTTATACGGTTGTTCTACCGGATCAACCAGACCCACAAGCAGGGCCTGGATCTTTCCGCAGACTGAGTCTCCGGTTGCCCTGGTCTTTCCTGCCGGCCGACCGGAGCCTAGCGCTTGACGCGATATATGAGTCCCGGCCTTATCAACACCTCATCCTTGTTCAGCTGGTCGAGTGGAAACTCGCCGTCAATATTCCTTGCGATGCGGTCGAACTCGTAGATGCCATTGTTCGACTGGATGGTCTTGTAGATTGGATGTCCGAGGTACTTGCCAATCCGGGGGGGTTGGGTAGCAGATTGCGCCATGTCTGTCTCCTGATGTTCATTCCGCGGTTACCGCACTCTTCGTATCGGACGAAACTGTCTGTCCTTTAACGTGAGACTCATTAATAAACAGGGGACGCTTGTTTAGTAACCCGTTACAATAAACGCATGTCAGGAAACAGCTTCGGAAAACTGTTTACAGTCACCGGTTTCGGGGAGAGCCACGGGCCGGCGCTCGGTTGTATCGTCGATGGCTGCCCGCCGGGGATGGAACTCGGCACACAGGACCTGCAACGTGACCTGGACCGCCGCAAACCCGGCAAGTCGCGGCACACGACCCAGCGACGGGAAGCAGACGAGGTGCAGATCCTTTCCGGCGTGTTCGAGGGCAGGACGACCGGTGCGCCGATCGGGTTGCTGATTCTGAATACCGATCAGCGATCGAAGGACTATACCGGGATCATGGATCGTTTCCGTCCCGGCCATGCGGATTACACGTACCAGCAAAAATACGGCTTTCGGGACTACCGCGGCGGCGGTCGCTCATCGGCACGGGAAACCGCGATGCGCGTGGCAGCAGGCGCTGTTGCCAGGAAATATCTGGGCGAACGCTGCGGTATCCGGATTCGCGGTTATCTAGCCCAGCTTGGCCCGCTCCGGCTGGATCTCAAGGATTGGCACGCGGTGGAAACGAACCCCTTCTTTTGTCCCGATCCTGCCCGGGTGGCGGAACTGGAACACTACATGGATGCCCTGCGCAAGGAGGGCGATTCGATCGGCGCCCGGGTCAATGTGGTTGCCAGCGGTGTGCCGCCCGGACTGGGTGAACCGATTTTCGACCGGCTGGATGCCGATATCGCCCATGCCCTGATGAGCATCAATGCCGTGAAGGGGGTGGAAGTCGGCGCCGGTTTTGGCTGCATCGAACAGAAGGGTACCGAACATCGTGACGAGATCACCCCGGAAGGATTTCTCGGCAACAACGCCGGCGGCGTGCTGGGCGGTATTTCCAGCGGGCAGGACATCGTCGCCAGTATCGCGTTGAAACCAACATCGAGTATCCGTCTCCCGGGGCAGACCGTGAATGTCCGGGGCGAACCGGTTGAAGTCATTACCACGGGTCGTCATGATCCGTGTGTCGGCATACGCGCCACGCCGATCGCCGAAGCCATGCTGGCGATCGTGCTGATGGACCATTTGCTGCGGCATCGCGCCCAGAACCTGGATGTCGTATCCGACACGCCGGTCATTCCGGCCAGGGCTCCGGAATAATTCAGCCCGCGCTTCCGGACACCTCAGCTCGCACCCGTTGTTTCCCGGCATGAATTACTGGCGGCTGTCCGGCTTCTATTTGTTCTATTTCGCCACCCTCGGGGCCCTGGTTCCCTACTGGAGCCTCTACCTCAAATCGCTGGATTTCAGCGTCACGGAAATCGGGCAGCTGACCGCGATCCTGATGGCAACCAAGATCGTGGCGCCCTATGTCTGGGGGTGGATCGCCGATCACACCGGCCGGCGCATCGCCATTGTACGCATCGCCTCCCTGCTGGCCGCACTGGCCTTTGCCGGGGTGTTCGCCGGTACCGGTTACTGGTGGCTGGCGCTGGTGATGTCGGCGTTCAGTTTCTTCTGGAATGCATCCTTGCCACAGCTCGAGGCTACGACCATGAATCACCTGGGCAGTGAGACCCGGCATTACAGTCGTATCCGCCTGTGGGGTTCCGTCGGGTTCATACTGACAGTCGCGGGGTTGGGACCGGTGCTGGATCGCTATGGAGCCGGTCTGTTGCCCGCAATTCTGCTGGCGCTGTTTGTTGCCATCTGGTTGAGCAGTCTGGCGGTGCCGGAATCGGCGGCAGAGCGTCACACACAGGAGCAGGAATCCCTGAGTACAGTGATCAGGCAGCCCATGGTGGTTTCCCTGTTCGGGGTCTGTTTTCTGATGCAGGCCAGCCACGGACCCTACTATACGTTTTTTACCATCTACCTCGAGAACTTCGGTTATTCGCGCGCCTCGATCGGGCAACTCTGGGCGCTGGGCGTGATCGCGGAAATCGGTGTTTTCCTGCTCATGCCGCGGTTACAGCCGCGTTTCGGTTCGCGCCAGCTGCTGCTGCTTGCCGCCGGTCTAACCACCCTGCGCTGGCTGCTGATTGCCGTCTTTCCGGCATACCCCGGCGTGATCGGCGTGGCCCAGACCCTGCATGCAGCCAGTTTTGGCCTCTACCACGCCGTGTCGATTTATCTCGTCCACCGCTTGTTTACCGGTATTCATCAGGGCCGTGGGCAGGCGCTTTACAGCAGCCTGAGTTTCGGCGCGGGTGGAGCCGTGGGCAGTCTCGCAAGCGGCTATCTCTGGAAGGGCATCGGTCCCGAGGCGATGTTCTTGCTGGCCGCGGCTGCGAGTTTCTCCGCTCTTGTTGTGGCTTACCGGGGAATCGAAGGGGATTATTCATGATCCGTACGCGAGTCCTGTATTCGCCATGCCCATCCTATATAATCCCCTGCCTTGAATCCGCGTACAGAATATTTAACTCCCATGCCCGGCAAAACCCTGTATGACAAACTCTGGTACTCGCACCTCGTCCGGCAGGGCGCGGACGGTACCGCATTGCTGTATATCGATCGGCATCTGATACACGAGGTGACTTCACCCCAGGCGTTCGAAGGCTTGCGCCTGGCCGGGCGCCGGCCCTGGCGGACCCTCTCCATTCTGGCCGTTCCCGACCACAACGTCCCGACAACGGATCGTGCGACCGGAATCACCGACCCGGTGTCACGCCTCCAGGTAGAGACACTGGGCAGAAACTGCACGGATTTCGGCATCACCGAATTTTCCATGCTTGACCCGCGCCAGGGAATCGTACACGTGATCGGCCCGGAGCAGGGCGCCACCCTGCCGGGCATGACCGTTGTCTGCGGTGATTCCCATACCTCGACGCACGGCGCCTTTGGCGCCCTGGCCTTCGGTATCGGCACCTCTGAGGTGGAGCACGTGCTGGCAACCCAGTGCCTTATCCAGAAAAAGTCCGGGAATATGCAAATCCGTGTAGATGGGCGGCTTGCGTCCGGGGTGTCCGCCAAGGACGTAATACTGGCGATCATCGGCCGTATCGGTACGGCTGGCGGAACCGGTCACGCTATCGAATTCTGCGGATCGACCATACGTTCACTGTCCATGGAAGGGCGTATGACAGTCTGCAACATGGCTATCGAGGGTGGAGCTCGTGCCGGCATGATTGCCGTGGATGATGCCACTATCGAATACTTCGCCGGGCGTCCCTATGCTCCCGCCGGCGAGTTATGGGACTCGGCAGTTGCCGCCTGGGCCGATCTCCGGAGCGATGATGACGCCGGCTTTGACCGGTTGGTCACGCTCGATGGTTCTGCCCTGGTTCCCCAGGTAACCTGGGGAACCTCGCCCGAGATGGTGGCGCCGATAGACGGCATCGTTCCTTATCCCGAGGAGGAACCCGATCCGATCAGACGTGATGGAATGCGCAAGGCGCTGGCCTACATGGGCCTGCAGCCGGGTATGCCGGTCGATGCCATCAAGCCGGACCACGTGTTTATCGGCTCCTGTACCAATGCCCGCATCGAGGATCTGCGCGAGGCGGCCGCCGTGTTGAGGGGGCGAACGCTGGCGGAGGGTATCAAGCAGGCGCTGGTGGTGCCCGGTTCGGGGCTGGTCAAACAGCAGGCCGAGATGGAAGGTCTGGACCGCGACTTCAGGGCGGCAGGCTTCGAATGGCGGGAACCGGGGTGCTCCATGTGTCTCGCCATGAACGCCGACCGGCTGGCGCCGGGTGAACGCTGTGCGTCTACATCAAACCGGAATTTCGAGGGCCGCCAGGGGCAGGGGGGGCGGACCCACCTGGTCAGTCCGGCAATGGCCGCGGCCGCCGCGGTAGCCGGCCATTTCGTGGATGTGCGGACGCTGGCGGGTGGTTACAGTCATGGATAAATTCACGACCTGGACGGGACTGGTGATGCCGCTCGACCGGGCGAATGTCGATACCGATGCGATCATACCCAAACAGTTTCTGAAGTCGATCCGGCGCACGGGGTTTGGCCCCAACCTGTTCGATGAATGGCGCTACCTGGATCACGGCGAACCCGGGATGGACCACAGCAGACGCGTCGTGAATCCTGACTTCGTCCTTAATCAACCGCGTTACCGTAACGCGACCATTCTGCTGGCACGCGAGAATTTCGGCTGCGGGTCATCACGTGAACACGCGGTATGGGCCTTGCTGGATCAGGGTTTTCGGGTGGTGATCGCAGCGAGTTATGCGGATATCTTTTTCAATAACTGTTTCAAGAACGGCGTGCTGCCGATCGTGCTGGAAGCCGCCACCGTGGAGCGTCTGTTTCATTACGTGGTGGCAACCCCGGGTTACAGGCTGGTGGTTGACCTG
>JBAVKA010000353.1:0-4354 GCA_049688075.1 Gammaproteobacteria bacterium | reverse complement strand
TCGATCTCCAGGCGCAGATCCGCACACGCCGCCTCGAGGCTTCGGGCCTGCTCAAAGCTACCCACGACCGCTTCGAGCTCCGCCAAAGTGCCCGGCTGGCGCGCGGCCAAACAGTCCGGCAACAGACTGAAAGTGCGATGACGCTGTCGACAATACCAGCGGGCGATCAAGGTTCAGGGCGGGGAGCGCTGCTCATAGGTGCCGTGGCGCGCAAACCCGCAGCCACCGTGCGGATGCAGCGGATAGCGCGGCAGACTTGTCTTGCGCCAGGCTTGTTGGCTAATGTACTCCTCGCCGGTGAGTTCACATTCCAAGCGAAGTTGCACCGGCCACTGGCCCGCACGGCGGCTACCGTGGCGGGCCTCTCTTTATCCACACGTTCCGCTATTTTGCCGCAGACGCCAATTCGGTGCCTGCCGGTGAAACCACTGGGAAACCGATCCGCCTTCCCCGGCCTCTCTATCCCACCGGATTCACAGGCTCACCGGTGAAACAATACATCCCAAATATGCCGGTGAATCGCAATTTAGTGAGAGCAAAAACATTTATGCATCAGTAAGATTTACTGATTGAATCCAGAGCAAATATACTATGCATTGCTGCAGGTGCTAATTTTTCAGGGTTTCCTGAGATAGGTTTTTAACTATGCATGTGTAACTCACAATGCAATGTATAAGATCAAGAAAACCTCATGGAGTAACATTGATGTTTCCAGATAAAGCTCTCAAGACGACTCTACTGATATCCGTTGTACCATTCCTCTTCCTATTTGCATACATTCATCCGCAGACAGATGATTTCTGTTCGGCGGTTAGCATGTTCCAACGAGGGTTCTGGGGCCATCAAATATGGGCGTTCACTCACTTTAACGGTCGTTACTTCTCAACATTTACAGTGGATCTTTTCACTAATGCTGCTGAATTGCTTGGGGGATATCTTAAGGGATATAGGTTCATACCACTTTCGATGTTTGTTGTGTTCTTTTTCGCACTCCTGGCTTTTGTAAAAAGCATCGCTCAAAATTTTATATCTAATAGGCATATTTTCTGGGGGACGCTTGTTTTATTCGTCCTTTGCCTTAGTAGATTCCCGTCAGTAGCCGAGGGGTTTTACTGGTTGGACTCAATTGGTGCTCATCTACTCGCAAACATTCTCCTGTTGTTACTTTTGTCGTTATTGTTTTATTCGTCCAGCGCATCTTTACCGGGATATTCAAGAAAGCGGTTTTTCTATTATTTAATTTGTTTGCTGCTCACCATTGGAGTTGTTGGCGGTAACGAAGTCACTCGCGTTGTATTACTAACAATTGCATTTACAGGTGTAGTGACAACAACTCTTACTAAGCACCCAACTAGTACATTGTGGCGGCTGGTTTTAGGAACAGCCATCATATTTAGTGTTATGACGTTCCTAACGCCTGCCAACGTATTACTTATGAAAGCACAAATAAAGGGATGGGGAGTAGATTATAGTTCAACGGCTATAATGTTGCGTGTGCTGAAAAGTATCAATGAATTTATGTGGCATTTTACGAACTGGGTCTTGGATTCCGCGTTATTGAGCGCGAGTATATTGGCTGTCCCTTATTTCGTCTCCCTAGCTGAAAACTCAGGTGTTTTGCAGGCTATTAACAGGAAACACATTGTTATCGCTGTCTACTTCATCCTGTGGTTGAGTTTGATTGCTTCTGCTTTCGTTTTGCCTTACGTCGCCGGAGAATATTTCGCGGCAAGGGCTTCAAATACTGGCTACCTGGTGTTTTTACTGGGCTGGTTTCTTGGGATTTTCTTGATAATAGCAACCCTTTCAACAGGGCAAAGGAAAAATCTTGAGCTGCCACGATATATTTATACGGCGGCAAAAATTATTTTGACAGTAGGGATCTTGCTTGAGGGAAATGTTCCCCATTCTGTAAAACAATTATTAAACGATGCCCCTTATTACAGTTCACAATTGGAGGCACGTTATCGGATCATTGATCAGAGTATCGAGAAAGGGGAAGAGGCAGTTGTGGTGCCGGCATTAACTCGAAAGCCGGACATTATCTTTATACGTGATATTGTTAATAACCCAAGATACTGGAGAAATGGGTGTTACGCTGATTTTTTTCATTTGCAATCGATAGCTATTACCTCGAAACCCTCTAAAAATGACTATGCTCGGTAGCACCGCAACGCGGGCACTGAAAGCCTTATGGCAAGCGCATCCGTTACAGAGACTGCTCTCATTGCGCCTCCGTCCCATACTGCTCAAACAATTCAGACAGGCTCATGCCCGGCTGAAACTGTATCGGATACATCGCCATGATCGCTCTCCGGTCCCGCTTGGTCTCCGTATTCTTGCCTCCGTGGTTATTGCCCCCCGGTAGGTACTTCTCAATGCCCGCCAATCCTTGCTCGGCAAACCGATTCCTCCATCGCCCTACCTTATGCGCGCTCACCGATAATCGCTCGGCTATTTCACCGTTAGTCAAACCGGCATTAGCCAACAGTACAATCCCCAATCGTTCCTGTAGCCGCACTGGTGTCTTTCCGCTGCGGCTTAATTGCTCATATCTCTTCCGATCCTTATGTGACAAAACGATCGCTATAGGTGCGCCCATGGCAAAAAGATTACCGTAGTTATGACACGCCACATCATACGACATTGGAAAACGTTATTCGTTACATTGACTAGATTATTTCACGTTGCGGATTGGCATGTTGCTTGATGCGGCGTCGAAGGCTGAACAAGGCCCAGAAACCACCGACTATGAATACCGTATACTGGGCAAATCGCCCTGCAAGCGAGACCGCCGCACCTGCAGCTGAACCAGATAATTGATACAGGTACGCAAATCCGCTCTCGGTGATGCCGAGTCCTCCGGGAGCTATGGGGACGGCATTCAGCAGCATGGCAACTGGGTCTAGAATCATGTGCAATCCGATACCCAGAGGAACTTTCAAGACCTCTGCCGCAATGATAAAGGTAGCTACGATCATCGCATGGCTGAACACTGACAGAAGGGTCGCCTGAATGAGGAGTGCCGGATGATGGCGATACAGGAACAGGCTTGTCGTCAATGCTACAAATTTCCTTGGCAGGCGGTCGCGCAATCGCCGGTAGGTCCGCCTTCCCGGCCCCAAGATCAGGTACATAAATGCAGTCCCGCTAACCAGCAGTACTGCCAGCAATGTGATTGAAAACAGCAGTATTGTACGAATATTGCCTGAATGGCCTGATAACAGGGCTGTCAGGGAAGCGCATGCTCCCAGCAAGACAAGGCTGAAGAGTCCGACCAGACGGTCAATGAGTACGGCACTAACCGAAGAGCTGCGACGTTCCGATGAATCGCCAAACAAATAAATCGCCTTGACAACATCACCGGCGATCATGCCAGGTAATACACTGCCGGATAGCGCACCGATTAGAGTCACTCCTAGTGAACGGATAAAGCCGGGATGTATGCCATGCGGTGCCAGCAGTATCTGCAGTCGCACTGCAATCACGGCGAGCGACGCTAGCACCAGTAACAACATTGCAGCTAAGTAGAAAATTATGGTGCTGGAGAGTTCTATCCTCGCAATGGTCATGAAATCCAGGTAGCCATGCTTGTTCAGGAGATACAGCAGCAGTGCGGGAAACAGAATTTTCAGAATGATAAACAGCCACCTTCGCAAACGAAGCCGGACGGTGCTGGTAAAGAGGTTATTCATGGCCAGATGAATTTACATTGTCGACTAGGCTGTGTTAACAATAAACAGCCACCGGCTAAAGCCGGTGGGTTGGGATTGCGGACTGAAAGTCCGGATACGCGTCGCCTGAACGACGCGTCTTATTCAGGTTCCATCTCGAAATCGTCGTTCGGTTTCGGCTCAAAGTGATACTCCAAATACTGCTCGATCATCTCTTCCTTCATCTGGCCTACTGTGGCACAGAAGTACCCCCTCGCCCAGAAAAGCCGGCCCAGTACCTCTTTCTCAGATGCGGAAATTCCTCAAACAGCTTGCTCGACGTTCGCATCATGATCTCGTTCGGCGCTATGTTCGGCGGACAACTCGTCAGAATATGTACGTGGTCTTTACTCACTACCCGCTTCACTATCCTGATCTCGAACGCCTCGCAGGTCTCACGCATCAGCTCTCGGGTTCGCTCCGCTACTTCTCCTGTGAAAACCTTGTAGCGGTACTTCGTTACCCATACAAGTGATACTCAATTTGAAATTCCGTATGGCCACCGTACCTGTATTCCATGCCGCACCTCCTTTCATGCGGCTCATTCTCGCAGCTAAGGCTGACAGGCCAAAGCCAGTAGTTTAAACCTTATGATCGACAACTAATTTTAAATTACTGACCAAACTTATTAGCGCGCCGCG
>JBAVKA010000352.1:0-2672 GCA_049688075.1 Gammaproteobacteria bacterium | reverse complement strand
AAATCAAAACCCAAGGAGGAAAAAACAACTATACCGGTGTCGCTCAGCTCGGGTGCTGGCGCTGGTAGATGACATGCCCGGCGGGAGTGTGAAACACGTTCGGGACTGCTGGCGCACGGCGCTGGATTACATCGGGCGTCACAAGGTGGCGTGAGCGGGGCCTACCCTGAAATCATGCGGCATGTCTTGTTGGCTTCACCGCCAGGGTGATGTGCTCGGCATCCTGCAGGGCCTTGATGACTGCAAATAGATTCTCCGCCGTGGGATTACCCTTGGGTCCGAGCATGCGTTGCAGGCTTTTGATCGGGATGCCGGTTGCCTCCGTCAGGCGGTCGAAAGTGAGGGTGGCGTTCACGTAGTCGCGCAACAGCACCTTGCCGGTAGCGAGATCGCCGGCGAGGAGTTCGTTGATCGCCTCGGTGAGCATGGCGGCGCGGAAGCGCGCGTCCGCTTGGGCGCGTGCCCGGACGGTTTCACGGAATTCACGGGTAATCTGCATGACATTCACCTTTGTGATACGCGCATGGTACTACAATTCCCGGTATCCTTAGGGCTATCCCTACAAGCGTTGACGAGGTCACTCATGCGACACTTTCCCTTAACGGTTCTCCTCTTTCTCCTGACGGCCTGCGCCAGCGGCCCGGACTTCAATACCATGGGGGTCGATCCCCTGCTGACACCCCAGGGCGTCACCGCCAAACCGCAGCCGGCCACGGGCAAGAGCGTGCAGTGGGGCGGCACGATCGTGAGCACTGCCAACCTCAAGAACAGCACGCAGATCGAGGTGCTGGCCTACCCGCTCGACTCCGACGGACGGCCGAATACCGATGGCGCGGCGCAGGGACGCTTTATCCTCGAGCGGAGCGGTTACCTGGAACCGGCCAACTACGCCGCGGGCCGCCAGGTCACCGTGGTCGGAACGGTGTCCGGCACCCGCACCGGGCGGGTCGGAGAGGCGGACTATGTCTACCCGGTCGTCGCCGCGAAGCAACTCCACCTGTGGCCCCAGGGACAGTCACTCGGCGGCACCTCGACCATTTTCGGAATCGGCGTGGGAACTGGTGGCGGCGGCAGCGGAGGCGGTGTGGGCGTCGGCTTCGGTTTCTGAGTACACGGGACGGGGAACAAGCGGTTGAATTCGCTTCTACCCGGCACCGACATGGTCGGTAGTGACCTGCTTCGTCATATGATCTTGTAGCAACTATTCGATCACTTACCGCGCTCTTTCCAGTAAGCCGGCGACCTTCGCAAATTCATGACGGCAATAATCTCGATGAAACCGGATCGCACGCGGTAGATCACACCATAAGGAAAATGTCTCACCCGGCATTTCCGCAGGTCGCCTTCCACCTGGCGATACAGCAGCGGATGACGTTGAATGCGATGCAGGGCATCCTCGAGATCATCCAGAAAGTGCTGTGCAAGACCGGGCTGTTTGTCCTCGTAAAACGCAGCGGACTCATCGACCTCGGCTCTGGCATTCTCGTGCCAGCGCAGCTTCATCGCGTATATTTTTCGCGCAACTCGTTAATGACCATCTCGCCGTCAAGCAGCTTCGTTTCGTCGCTATCGATTTCCCCGCAACGACGCCGAATCTCCTCCAGCCACTCCGGCGAAACGGCGAAGTCCTGATCCAGATCCAGACTTTCGAGGAGTGTTTCCGCGATGAAGGCACGCGAGCTGGGTTCCAGCTGCATAGCCTCATCGAGGATTTTCTTTGGGTCGGGTTTCGCGGTCATGGCACACTTCCTTCAGTAACGAGTACAGTATTCAGGTTTTCATTATGGACGCCAGTTCCCTGGTGAACAACTAACTCCTCTTCTCTAGACCGCATGGTTGGTTGAACGGGGGTTTCATATCCGATTCGTATGGGTCAGAAGCGCCGTTTGTGGCTATGAGTATTCGAACCGAAAGCAGCAGCGAGATTCTCCGCGTAGCTGTTGAATAGATCACCCTGTTCGCGGGCAAGCCCGCTCCTACGTCAGGAATCGCGATCTTTTGAGGTAACCTTGAGCAAGCAGCATTCGGTACGAACGCAATCGTCAGATAGCATCGCCCCGCGTTCAGGCGGGACGCAGGCCGTGGGCGCTAAGCGGCAGTGAATCGATGGCCTTGCCGGTGGCAGCGTAGAGGGCATTGCAGAGCGCCGGGGCAATGGGCGGCAGGGGCGGCTCGCCGACACCGCCCCAGAAATCGCCGCTGGCAACGATGCGGGTTTCCACCTTCGGCATCTGCCGCAGGGTCAACATCGGGTAGTCGTGGAAGTTGCCCTGCTGCACGCGGCCCGCGCGAATGCTGATCTCGCCGAACAGCGCCGCCGTCAGCCCGTAGGTGATCGCGCTCTCGACCTGGGCGTCAATAGTGTCCGGGTTGACCACGTGCCCCGGGTCAATGGCGCAGACGACGCGCAGCAGCCGGAAGCGGCCATCCTCCTCCAGCTTCAGCTCCACGACCTGCGCGACGTGGCTACCGTAGGAGGTCTCGACCGCAATGCCGCGGAAGGTGCGCTCGGGCAGCGGCGATCCCCAGCCGGCGGCTTCCGCCGCCGCCTGCAGCACCGCGCGCTGTTTGGGCGCCTCCTTCAGCAGATCGAGACGGAACCGGTAGGGATCCCTGCCAGCCGCGCGGGCGACCCGGTCGAGGAAGTGCTCGCGGAACCAGGCGTTCTGGGA
>JBAVKA010000351.1:0-5073 GCA_049688075.1 Gammaproteobacteria bacterium | reverse complement strand
ACCGCCCGGGGGCGCGCGCGCACTGGGTGCTCGACCAGACCTTTGAACTTTTCGACCGGTTGGGAGCTACCGATGAGCAGCTCGATTTTCCCGTGATCTATGCCTCCGCCCTGCAGGGCTACGCCGGCACCGAGGCGGACAAGCCGGGCGATGACATGACGCCGCTGTTCGAGGCCATCGTGCGGCACGTCGAACCGCCCCGAGTGGACCTGGACGGCCCGTTCCAGCTGCAGGTGTCTTCCCTGGATTACAGCAGTTATGTCGGGGTGATTGGTATTGGTCGCATCACTCGCGGCCGCGCAAGAACCAACATGCCGATCACCGTCGTGGATCAGAGTGGCAAAAGGCGCAATGCACGCTTGCTGCAAATTCTCGGTTTTCTGGGTTTGGAACGCGTGGTGGTTCCCGAGGCGCAGGCCGGTGATATCATTGCCTTTACCGGTATCGACGGGCTCAAGATATCGGACACCCTGTGCGATCCGTCCTGCGTGGAGGCTATGCCGCCCCTCACCGTCGATGAACCCACCGTCAGCATGACGTTCCAGGTGAATAATTCACCCTTCGCAGGGCGTGACGGCAAGTACATCACCTCGCGAAATATCCAGGAACGACTCAACCGCGAATTGATACACAACGTGGCCTTGCGCGTTGAGAACACCGGGGACCCGGACAAATTCCGGGTGTCCGGGCGAGGTGAGCTGCATCTGGCCATTCTCATCGAAAACATGCGTCGCGAAGGCTATGAACTCGGCGTTTCCCGTCCCGAGGTCATTATTCGTGAAATTGACGGCGAGAAGCAGGAACCTTATGAGCAGGTCACCGTGGATGTCGAGGAGACGCACCAGGGTACCGTTATGGAGAAGCTGGGCGAACGCGGCGGTGAACTCACGGATATGATGCCCGATGGCAAGGGCCGGGTACGGCTGGACTACATCATGCCTTCCCGCGGGCTGATCGGCTTTCGCACCGAGTTCCTCACGGGCACGCAGGGCACGGGCCTGATCTACAGCGTCTTCTCCCACTATGGGTCGATGAAACCGGGTGAATACGGGCAACGCATCAACGGTGTCCTGATCTCCAACGGCGCCGGCAAGGCGCTGGGATACGCCCTGTTCAATTTGCAGGAAAGGGGTCGGCTTTTTATCGGTCACAGCGACGAGGTCTATGAGGGTGCTATCGTTGGCATCCATTCCCGCGGCAATGACCTGGTGGTCAATCCATTAAAGGCGAAACAGCTGACCAATATTCGGGCGGCCGGTTCGGATGAGAACATCCTGCTGACACCACCCATACGCATGAGCCTCGAGCAGGCGCTGGAATTCATCGATGATGATGAACTGGTGGAAGTGACGCCGCATCATATCCGGCTGCGCAAGAAACAGCTGCTGGAACAGGACCGCAAGCGGACGTCACGCCTTGTCTCGGCCTGAATGCAACCACACCAACCGAAGCGAGCTAGCGTGCTTTAGTAGATGGATCTTGTCCGTATTTTAAGGTTGCAAGACTGGCGGAAGCATAGGCCTGTTTCTGACGCCGTTGGATCTCATAATCCTATATAGACACCGGTATTCTCCGCCGTTGGGTATATATAGAGGATATTAGTAACTGTCTCAACATCCGTCTCACCCGCCAATGCGGTGTTGCGTACCCTGCTCCGGTGTTCATTTACTTCCGTTAAACTGCACTCCTCGCGGGGTCGGCGCCTTGCCTTGACTCCCGATCCACTATTTTGATGTCGGCTCTGACAACTGTGCAGTTGTTGCAACGTCGAAATTATCAGCGCTGTATATCTTGGGGATCCCGCTGGGGGCTACGACAATCTGTCTGCAATGCTCTTTTCCGCGATCGTCGCAGATCAACGCCTTGGCGCTGGCTCCACCTTCATTGGTGGAACCGTTCGGGTTGAATTTCAGGTTTTTGTTCCAGGTCGCACTGGTGCGCACTCTGACACCGGATGGCGCTGGCTGACCGCGACGTAACAGGATATCGCTGCCTGCGTCATAGATACTGTTAGCGGTAGTGCCGTTCTCCGCGAAGATCAGATATCCCCAGGACCAGGTATTTTCGGTTTGCCAATCGGTACTGCATCGTGGCGATTGTGAATTGGGATTTTTGCTTCCGCACATTATGACATGCATAGACCGTTTAGCCGCCTCACTGCGTGCAAAATGGATATCCGTGATGACGTCATTGACCTTTGTCGCCAGTCGGTTGTCCTTCAGCGTAGTACTTACAACGGGTAAGGTGGTCGTGAGAATGAGGGCGGCGATACCGAGAGTGATAATCACCTCAGGAATCGTGAAGCCCTTGCTGTATTTCGGTTTCATAATGCTCGACTGATAAGGTGATAATCGACAGGTGGAACTGCCTATCCACGATAGTCGTTATCGACAGTCGAAACGATTCCTATAGGACAGCGTTATTTATATCAGCCTGGAGGTGGCTGTTGCTGCAATGGCGCTGATCGCATGCCTGCCCCCATTGCTCACCAGAGTGGTGTCCGGACACATGAGACCTATGCCAACATCGGAATCCGCTGAGAAATGCGGACTAAAAGTGAAATCTCATTGATAGATCAATTGAATACAGGTTCTTGGTTAGCGCCCCAATGGAAATGTAGTCGACTCCGGTTTGGGCAAAATCACGAATATTTTCTAGTGTAATCCCACCGGAAGCCTCCAGTTTGGCGCGTCTGCCGACCTGTTGCACGGCCTTTAATAGTGCCACGGTTGTGAAATTGTCCAGCAGCAGGATATTCGCTTCGGCCGTCAGGGCCTCGGTGATCTGGGCTTCATTTTCCACTTCCACCTCGATGGGGATGCCCGGGTTGGCGCGGCGGGCTGCCTGCACGGCGTGTTGAATCGAGCCTGCAGAGGCAATATGGTTTTCCTTGATCAGGATGCCGTCATACAGGCCCACGCGGTGATTGTGGCAACCGCCGACGCGTACCGCATATTTTTGCGCCTGACGCAGGCCGGGGATGGTCTTGCGGGTATCGAGCACCTTGACAGCCAGCCCGTTTACCGCCTCGGCATATTGGCGTGCGAGGGTGGCTGTTCCAGACAGTGTTTGAAGAAAATTCAACGCGGTGCGTTCGCCGGTGAGAATCATCGCTGCCGCACCATGAAGCGTACAGAGGCTCTGGCCGGGTCGTAGCACATCACCGTCTCGCATTGTCCAGTTCACCGTGATTCCGGTATCCAGTTCGGAGAATACGGCGTTGAACCATGCCATGCCACAGAGCACAGCCGCTTCGCGGCTGATGACGGTCGCGGTGGCCATTTTGTGTTCGGGAATCAGTGCCGCCGTGATATCCCCGGTGCCGATATCCTCTGATAAGGCCTCGCGTACGCTGCGCAGCATCGGTCCTTCAAGAACGTCAAGCAGCATTTAGGTCGAAATTTCTAACAGTTCAATTTCGAATATCAGCGTGGCGTCGGGAGGTATGATGCCGCCGGCCCCGCGCGCACTGTAGGCAAGCCCGGGTGGAATGACGAGACGGCGTACTCCCCCGACCTGCATGCCCTTGACGCCCTCGTCCCAGCCGGGGATGACGTATCGACAATCAAGGGGAAAGCTGAATGGCTCATTGCGGTCCCGGCTGGAGTCGAACTTGGTGTTATCTTCCAGCCAGCCGGTGTAGTGGACGATAACAGTCTGACCTCGTCCCGTGGCCGTCTCGCCGGTGCCAGGCCTGATATCCTGATAGCGTAAACCGCTGGCCGTGGTGGTTTCAGTCATGGTCTTCTTCCTGTCAAGCATTTTACAGGTGCCAAATGGAATGTGGTGGAAACTATATATTATTGGATCTTCGCGGATTAGTATGGGTCATTTTCGGTAAATTTTGGCAGAGGCGGCAGGAAAGCGGCAATGATTTTCAGCATGAGATACTCCTCGTCGCGGTAGCCGTAGGCCCGGCGTTGCAGGACGCGGATCTTGTTGTTGAGTCCTTCGACCAAGCCAAGGCTGACCTTGTTATCAGGATCACAGTAGGAGGCGATGCCGTCCCAATGGCGTTCGATCATGCGCGCAAACTTGCGATAAGGTTCCAGCCGCTGCCACTTGAGGGCGTCTTGCCAGCGCTCGAAGAACGCCCGTGCACCCCGCTCGGTGCGGTAATCCCAGAGCTGCCCGAAGGTCTCCTTGAGCAGGTAGGCGGTATTGAGTCGCTTATTGGCGGTGAGCAGCTTCTTGAGTGCCTGCCGTCCATCCAGGGAGAGGTTTTCGCGGTTGGAGAGCAGCACATAGCGGTTGCCCTTGATGAAGCTGCGGTCCTTACCCGCCAGGCGCCGATATTCGCTTCTGCGCACTTCATCGAGGGCTTCGGCCAGGTGGCGCATGACGTGAAACTTGTCGAAGACGATGCGGGCCACGGGAAGGTTGCGGGTAACGGAGTTGCGAAACGGTTTCCACATATCCATCACGGCCAGCTTGATGCGTGCGCTCTTTTTCGGCCCCAGATCTGCGAAGAATCGGTCGAGGTCGGCCTCCTTGCGTCCCTCCCCGCCAACCCAGATCGGGCGACCACGGTCCAGGTCGCTGACGATGACTCGGTAGTTGTGACCCTTGCGGATCGAGATCTCGTCGATACCAATGGCGCGCGGGGCCGGCATGCCGGCCTTGGCGACCTGCTGTTGCATGTAGAGTTTGTCGAGTTCCTTGACCGTACTGTCGTGCAGGCGCTCCAACTCGGCCACCGCCTTGTTAGGCATGTCGCGGCACAGTTTGCCCACCTGCAGGGCAAAGCGCTGGGTGTAACGCGGGTTCTTTGCCAGCCAGTCGAGGTGCTCTACATGCACGCCACGACACTCCGGGCAGCGCACGCGCCAGCGCTCAAATTCAAGGTAGATACGAAATCCTGCCACCGCCAGGTCACGCACCCGCTGAGTGCGCTTGTCGTAACAATTGCGGCAGCGATGGCCGCAGTGGGAACACATGGCGGTTTTTTTCGCCGCCTGAGCGTGACAACCCGTGCATAGCGGTCGCCAAAAACGCCATCAAGTATTGCGCTGGCCGCAAAGCCCGGCATCGACAACAACTCACGTAGCGTGCGGGGAGATTTCATGCAATTAC
>JBAVKA010000350.1:0-3886 GCA_049688075.1 Gammaproteobacteria bacterium | reverse complement strand
GGGGACGCTTTGTGAATGAGTCATATCCGATCCGGGTTGTATCGAGCAGGTCTACCAGAGACCAGATGTGCAGAAGCTTTCCTTCCCGGTCGAATTCGACTATCGGGTTATCTTCCACCTCGGCAGTTGTTCTTTCAGCATCCGGATCTGTATAAGAAGTAGGGAAGTCCTTAATGACTGCCTGTTGTATTGTTATGCCGAGATACGTCTGATTGTCAGTCGGATACAGGTCATGTGTAAGACCAGTCCCCGGATCATCAAGTGTGACACGCCGTATTTCATTGCCCAGCATATCCACATTAATAACGTCCGATTCAATCCGGTATAATATTGTTCCATCTTCCAGTTGATAGTTGGTTTCAGCACCGAGCGGCGAATACCAGACGACATCACCTGTAGAATCCACTATGATTGTGTAGGTGGGAGCAGTACCAGACCCGCATTCTATTACCCAGTTTATTGCCTGACACATCCAGTCCGGTAACTTCTGCTCTGTTAGTCCAGTGCCGAATCCCGCAAGGGTAATTTCCCTGTTACCGCCTGCTCGAATAAATCTGGCCATCATGGTATAGCCGGGTTCCATGAGGGCAGGCTTGCTGACGAGGACCTTGATATCAGGAAAGTCATCAGGCAGCGGATCCGTCACGGCTTTCAGAGCTGGCGCCAGGGTCGTCTGCTGGTTGTTCTGATCCGTAAGTATTACATTTATCGTATATGTCTTATCCGGTTTAAGTCCAAGAAGCGGGAGCGAAAAATCCGTTTTGAATTCAGCGAATTCGATGGTTCGACTTTTCTTCCCGTCGCTTACCTTAAGAGTAACCCGTGCAGGCAGGTCTGTATTGAGGTGAATAACACCCGCAAGAGGCGTATTTCCATTGGGATTCAGGGTTAATGTTGGCTCGGAGGTAACTGCAAATGGCCATGCCGATGAACTGCCCAGTAACAGGATCAGGCAACTTGCTATGAACGGGAAAGTCTTTACTATCGATGAACGGGATCGTAATTTACCGTTAAAATGATTATGACTGTTTAACATACGGGAAACCGCCTTGAAGGACCGTGTGCCGAGGAGCATGCTGTGAGCTTGCGAAAAAGGGCTATGAGGGTTAGCAAAAAAGAAATAAAAAAAGTATAGCTTACATGCTTGTCTGATTGAAAGGCATTAAGTGGAATATTACCTGATGTCATATCAGCATCCGACCAAACTGTTGATATTGGATTTGCACTTGACCGGAGTGTGAGCCTTGCGTAGGAATAAAGACAAGCGGCAGGAACTGTGGCCGGACTGCCAGTGATACTTGCGAGCAAGGATCTTCGATCGTATCTGATTGAGTGAATCAGCAATGAAAGGTGTCATACTCAGTATGATACGGCCTGTCATCCTTGGCATATCGTGTCATGCGTCTTCAAGGTGTGCGGGAATATGAGACATTCCTTGCTCCTGCTGCTGATTCTGATGGCATCGATTTGCGCATGTACGAACCAGGCGCATGTGGCAAGTACCATAAAGCAGCCCGGCACAGACTCGGCAAATGTACAGCAATGGTCGGATCTCGGGTCCGTGGCCAATCGTACGAGTCTCAGGGTAATGACTTTCAATATCCTCTGGCAGGGGTACGCTGACGATGGAGAATATTTTGATTCGGATTTTGCACATCGCAAGCCGCTGATCCTCGATGTGCTCACGAAGTTTGGTGCCGATATAATCAGCCTGCAGGAGGCATCGATTGAACAGCGCGCAGCACTTGCTGCAGGACTGCCCGGGTTTGTCATGTTTCCATTGCCTGCCGAGGCTGGTGATGAGTGCATCCTCTACCGCCTGGACCGCTTCGACCTCCGGGATGATGGACACGAAATGTTGCGCCAGGAACCCGAAAAAACCGGGACGAATGTCGGGGTGCGCGACTTTGTATGGGTCTATTTGGAGGATCGGATCAGCGGTAAACGGTTCTACGTCCTTAACCTGCACGCGGATCATCGATCATCCGAACGTGGACGCCAGCTGGACGGGGTACTGATAGGTGAATGGATAAGGAAGCGTAAGTTTGCTGATCCGGTAATACTGACTGGAGACTTCAACGGCAAGCCGGATCAGCCCAGATATTTATATCTGACGGGACAGCGGGCCTATGCTGGCGAGGACGGAGCAACTGTCAGAATGCCCATGCCCATGCTGGATACCTTTGCGGTGGCAAATCCGCATGCACGGTATACCGGTACCTACAATGCCGGTTTAAGCGGTGAAAAAAACAGAGAGCAGATAGATCATATATTTGTTCCCCGCGGATCGACAGTGATTGACTCAGGCATCATTTACTATCATGCCGATGGTTACTATCCATCGGACCATTTCCCTCTGCTTTCCGAGTTCAAGCTGGAATAAGTTACCATCCTCTGTCATTCCGCGTACGTGAGGGAAGATTCCGTTAGCGCAGTTCTTGCCCCCGGGCAGTGCAGGCCGGGAATCCCGCCAATAGACAGTGCCTCATGGCGAGACCTGGATCGGGCCGGCAAATCAGATTCCTGATGTCAACCGGGTACGCGGATGCCCCAACTGGCCGGGTGCAGTGTGCTCCATTTCCAGTTTCCGTCCGGTACACTGTCAGCGTGGCGGGTTGGCGTCGCTAGTTTACGAAAAATGCTATCTGAACGGTCAGATCGGATTCGTCGAAGCGTGACCAGTACGGCGCCAGCTCGCAGGATACAGCAGACTGATCTGCGATGTAGGGGACCATGGTGACAGCAATGCCGGCATCACTGAACAGGCCGATGATCTCCGAGGGGCGTTTGAGGTTAAGCAGCGAATCATGTTCGAAGTACTCTGCCGGGTCCAGCCGGTAAATCTCTCGAAACGGGTTGTCGGGTGGACTTACGTGATCGGTGAAATTGACTACATGGAACTGCCGAGTAGATGCATGAGACACTTGCCGGATCAGAGCCACGGCACCACTGATATCACCGATATGCTGCAGGACACCATTGGAATATACGACATCCACCGGATCACCGGCACGGGTGTAGTCCTCAATCGCGACAGCGGCAATCCGAATCCTGGATCTCACCCTGTCGACAAATTCGTCGAAGCTCAAGCCGCAATCGAACAGGGCATCGAGTTGCTGGTAGAAGGGCAGAAAAAAGCGCGTCCACACCACGTCCGATTCCAGCACATCTGGTTGATAACAGGGTTCGACGCACACGTACTCAGTAGCGCCGAGGTAGACCGCGATCGGCCCTACGCCCAATAGAGGTCCGCAGCCAATCTCCAGAAAACGCTTTCCGTCGAAGTCGAGAGGAGTCCAGGCGCTCTTCACCTGAAGGACGCGCTCATAGCGTAGAAAACGGTCTACCACCCTTCGAGCATCCATGTGAAATGACTGTGCAAGTATAGTTTGCAGGTCGTACCGGAAGTCCTCCTCTCCCGGTTGCAACCGTTTGTGGCCTGGCCGTTTACCCATCTCGCGTATGTCCTCGATTGTCATGCGTCGTGTGGCAGGGCATCCTGTCCACAGGTCGCTTGTTTGCCTGTTTCTCTGGCGAACGCACCGGGTAATGCGGCCGTCAGATCTTCGATTACTCAATTATCGCCGGTCGCGAAGAATACAAGATGAATTCCCCATTGTACACTGCCATTGAACAGCCATTCGCATCGTGTTATGCGATGAATGCTGAAAAATGCCACTGATATCGACTGTTCATGCCTGGATGCTTCACCGCATTACGGGTTGGTAACCTTAGGCCTGCGCCATGGCGCGGAAGATGTCGCAGTCTTTCATGAGTTCTTCGTAATTCCCACTGGCGATAATTCTGCCATGTTCCAGCACGTGTATCACATCACAGTCTTTCACGGTATTCAGTCGATGGGCGATGATAAGCAGCGTTTTTGTAC
>JBAVKA010000349.1:0-10563 GCA_049688075.1 Gammaproteobacteria bacterium | reverse complement strand
GGGCGGCAGCGGCGAGCACCATGTCGTTGACTTCGCCGCGGGGCGTCGGCACCACCATGACCAGTTCCGGCACGCCGGCTACCTTGGCCGGTATGGCATTCATGAGTACCGACGAGGGATAGGCTGCCTTGCCGCCAGGCACGTAAAGACCGACCCGGTCCATGGCGGTGACCTGCTGTCCGAGCAGGGTTCCGTCGGCCTCGGTGTAGGACCAGGATTCCAGCCGCTGGTGTTCGGCATACTGCCGCACCCGCTGCGCGGAGTGTTCCAGTGCGCCGCGCTCGGCCTCGCCGATCGAGGACAACGCCTGCGTACAGCGCGCCGGCGGGATCTCCAGCTCGATGGCATGACGCGGCGACCAGTGATCGAAACGGCCGGTCAGTTCGAGCAAGGCGGCATCGCCGCGCACCCGCACCGCCTCGATGATGTCGCCGACCGTGGCCTCGATCCTGCGGTCGTATGCTTCCTCGCGCGTCACCAGGTGCTCCAGCGCCTGCTGGAACCCGGGATCACAGCTGTCTAGTCGTGTTATATCGAACATCGCTGTCTCATTGTTACATGACTAAAGTCAGTGTCATCCAGAGAAAAAATAATTCGCCGCAAAGACGAAAAGAACGCAAAGTATTTAATTATCTTTGTTAAAGAATTTCTCTGCGATCCTTGCGTCTTTGCGGTGATAACGGTGTTTGTGGATGCACACCAGGTAAAAAAAAACGTCAACATGGCCTCATTTGCGGAAGAGGGTTCAATTTCCACACGCCGCCTTGATACCGGCGATCAGCCCTGCAATGCGCTGATGCTTCATTTTCATCGCGGCCTTGTTGACGATCAGCCGCGAGCTGATGTCGGCGATATGTTCCAGCGGCACCAGACCGTTGGCCCTGAGTGTATTGCCCGTGTCCACCACATCCACGATCAGGTCAGCCAGCCCCACCAGCGGCGCCAGTTCCATGGAACCGTAGAGTTTGATGATTTCCACCTGCTCGCGCCGGTCGGCATAGTAACGGCGGGTGCTCTGCACGTACTTGGTGGCAATGCGCAGGCGCCGGGTTCGCGGAATCCCCAACTCCGGACCGGCCACCATCAGCCGGCACCTGGCAATACCGAGATCGACGGGTTCATAGAGGCCGTTGCCGCCGTGTTCCATCAGCACATCCTTTCCGGCCACGCCCAGGTCGGCCGCGCCGTATTCGACGTAGGTCGGCACATCCGCGGCGCGGATGATCACCAGCTTCACGTCGTCCTGGCTGGTATCCAGGATCAGCTTGCGGCTGGTATCAGGATCCTCCAAGGGCTCGATGCCGGCCGCGGCAAGCAGCGGCAGCGTTTCCCTGAAAATGCGTCCCTTGGACAGGGCGATGGTAATCGGCGTAGTCATGGCGGACAAGTTTCCGGGAGATAACCCTGATTTACAAGCTCGGTCAGACGTGGATACGGTGGATATCCGCTCCCAGCTGCGCCAGCTTTTCCTCGATGCATTCATAACCGCGGTCCAGGTGGTAGATGCGATCGACCAGCGTCTCGCCACGGGCGACGAGACCGGCCAGCACCAGGCTTGCGGAAGCTCGCAGGTCAGTCGCCATGACCGGCGCCCCGGTCAGCCTCGCCACACCCTTGATGATCGCCGTGTTGCCCTCCAGCTGGATGGCCGCCCCCATGCGTTGCAGTTCCTGGACATGCATGAATCGGTTCTCGAACACCGTTTCCGTAATGGTGCCGGTGCCCTGCGCGATGACGTTGAGCGCCGTGAACTGGGCCTGCATGTCGGTCGGAAACGCCGGATAGGGGGCCGTGCGGATACTGACGGACGTCGGCCGCCGGCCGGCCATATCCAGCTCGATCCAGTCCTCGCCCAGGCTGATCTCCGCCCCGGTCTCGCGCAGCGCCTGCAGCACGGCATCCATGATCAGCGGCGCGGTGCCCTTGATGCGGACATGACCGCCGGTCATGGCCGCCGCCACCAGGAAAGTGCCGCTTTCGATCCGGTCGGGCAGCACGCTGTAGTGCGTCCCATGCAGTTCATCGACGCCCTCGATCTCGATCATGTCCGTTCCGGCTCCCTCGATGCGTGCACCCATTGCGATCAGGCAGTCGGCCAGGTCGACGACCTCGGGTTCACGCGCGGCATTCTCGATCAGCGTCGTCCCTCTCGCGAGCGCCGCCGCCATCATCAGGTTCTCGGTGCCGGTCACCGTCACCAGATCCATGACCAGGCGGGTTCCCCTCAGCCGGTCGACGCGCGCCTTGATATTGCCGTTCTCGACCTCGATGCACGCACCCAGCGCCTGCAGACCCTTGATGTGCAGATTGACCGGCCGGGAACCGATCGCGCAACCGCCCGGCAGGGACACGTCGGCCTGTCCGAAGCGCGACAAAAGCGGCCCCAGCACCAGGATCGAGGAACGCATGGTCTTCACCAGCTCGTAGGGCGCGCAGCAGGAGGATATCGAGCGGGCGTCGATAGTAATGTTCATGCGCTCATCGACGATAAGATCAACACCCATGCGCCCGAGCAGTTCCAGGGTGGTGGTGACGTCGTGGAGATGCGGCACATTGCTGATCGTAACCGGACCGTCGGCGAGCAGCGTGGCGGCCATGATCGGCAGCACGGCGTTCTTGGCGCCGGAGATGCGCACCTCGCCCCGCAACGGTGTCCCGCCTCGTATGATCAGCCTGTCCAGAGTAGCGGCTTCCTACGGCCCGGTCGGGCCTTGCCAGGACTCGGGCGTCAGGGTGCGCAAGGCGAGGGCATGGATTTCACCGCCCATGCGGTCACCCAGCGTGGCGTAGACCAGGCGATGCTGCTGCACCACGGTACAGTCGGCAAACTGCGGGCTGACGACCACCGCCTCGAAATGGTCACCCTCCCCCTTGACGATCACTTCTGCATCCGGCAATCCGGCTTTGATCAGGGCCTGTAATTCACTGGCTTGCATGGCTGCGCTGCTCCTCCATGTGGGTTGCGTACGACCGAACACAAGGATTTGGCCGGCATAAGGCGTTGACGTGTATGAGGCCAAACCAGGAGCCCGTCCGGGCAATGGGAGCCGTAGCGAGAACGTGGTACGGCGAGGACAGATGCATGCAAATTCGAGGAGAATAGTGGGTGCAATTTGACGAGGATTTGCGTGCATACAGGCCGTCGTGGCGCTTTCGCAGTAGGTTCATCGTTACCCGGACAGGCTTCTAGCGTTTGGCTTTTCGATTTCGGCGCCGGGGAGTAGCCTTGCGAGGTGGTTGCCCTGTCGCCGGTGCGGGAACCGGGACCGGTGGCGGCGGCGCAGCGGTATCCGCCGGGAGTATGCCCTCGAGTCCGCAGACACGCGCAATCGACTGCATCTGCACCGGCATGTTCAGAAAGGTGATGGTTTTACCCAGCCGCTCCGACTCCCGCAGCCATTCGATCAGCAGCGCCAGTCCTGCACTGTCGGAACGCGTGACACCCGCCAGGTCGATGCTGATGCGGGGACGGTCGGCGGACCTGATGTCCAGCCCGCCCCTGAGAGCCGGTACGGTAGTGAAGCTCAGGTCTCCGACCAGCAGCCAGCTTCCATGGCCGGTCTCTTCGATACGGGGTTCAGCCATGGTCCGGTTCCCCGTTCTTCTCCGCAAGCTGCCGGATCAGACCATCCATCCCCTGCTCTCGAATGATCGCGGCAAAACTCGAGCGATAATTCGTCACCAGACTGACCCCCTCGACCAGCACGTCATAAACCTTCCAGCCATCCGCGGTAAGGTACATGGCATAGGCGAACTGGACCGGGTTCCCTCCGGCCGGTTCTGCCTCGCAGCGGACAGTGACCCGCTGCGCATCCGGCGCCGCCAGCAAGGGTAGATAGCGGATCTTCGTATCACGATACTCCATCAGGGTGTGGCTGTAGCTGCGTACCAGCAGCTGCCGGAATTGCGCGACGAAACGCGTGCGCTGCTCCGGCGTCGCGGAACGCCAGTAGTGGCCCAGCGTCCACATACTCATGCGGTTGAAATCAAAATGCGGGAGTGCGATGTCGGAGATCAGCGTGTACAACCGGCCCTCATCGCGGTCAATGTCCGACTTTTGCTCCCTGACGGCCGTCAGCAACCGCGATGTCGTATCCTTCACCAGTTCGACGGGCGAGGGAGGGCCGGCCATGGCGAACAGCGGAAGCAGCGCGCATACCGCAGTAAGGAACCCGGCGATCAGCCGCCACGAGATCCGGCGCTGGCGCCTGTCGTCATGCCCCGCCCTGGGCGCGATGCATGTAACGAGGATCGTCACTTGCTTTCTTTCGAGGCCACGTTGTAGAGGAACTGGCCGATGATCTGCTCCATCACCAGCGCCGACTGGGTCAGGTGTATCCGGTCACCCGCCTTGAGGTTCTTCTCCGAACCTCCCGGTTGCAGGGCGATATACTGTTCGCCCAGCAGACCGGCGGTGAAGATACTGGCGGAGGTATCCTCGGGGAAGGTGTTGTACCTGTCCTCGATGCGCAGGGTGACAACGGCCTCATAGGCGTGGGTATCGTAATCGATGGCCTCGACGCGCCCGACACGCACGCCGGATACGGTCACCGGCGAGCGGACCTTGAGTCCGCCGATGTTCTGAAAGGCCGCGGTTACCGTGTAGTTCTCGCTGCTGATATTGGCGCTGAGATTGCTGACCTGCATGGCGAGCATGAACAGGGCGGCAAGCCCTCCGGCAACGAACAGTCCCACCCCGATTTCCATTGATCTGCTATTTTGCATCGTTCAACCTCCAAACATCAGCGCCGTCAGCACAAAATCCAGGCCGAGTATCGCCAGGGCAGTATGCACGACCGTGCGCGTCGTCGCACGGCTGACACCCTCGGAAGTCGGCACGGCATCATATCCTTCGAAAACGGCTATCCACGCGGCGACGAAACCGAACACGACGCTCTTGATAACACCGTTGAAAACATCCTCGTGCAGGTCCACCTTGGCCTGCATCTGCGACCAGAAGGCGCCGTCATCGACGCCGAGCAGGCCGACGCCCACAAAATAACCGCCATAGACGCCGACCGCGCTGAAAATAGCCGCCAGCAACGGCATCGAGAGGAATCCCGCCAGAAAGCGCGGCGCTACCACCCGCTTCATGGGGTCGACGGCCATCATCTCCATGCCGGACAACTGCTCGGTGGCTTTCATGAGCCCGATTTCCGCCGTCAGCGCCGATCCCGCGCGCCCGGCGAACAGCAGCGCCGCCACCACCGGCCCCAGTTCGCGCACCAGCGACAGGGCGACCACCACGCCAAGCGATTCCTCGGCGCCGAAATCAACCAGGGTATTGTAACCCTGCAGGCCGAGCACCATGCCAACGAACAGCCCGGAGACCAGGATAATCAGCAGGGTCAGCACACCGACCGAGAAAAGCTGGGCGATGACCAGACGCGGACGGAGCAACAGTCCTGGGATACCCGCCAGCGTATACATGAGGAACAGGTGCCCGCGTCCCAGGCGTTCGAAATAACCAAGGCCGGCCTTGCCGAGCCGCTGAAAGGGATCCAGTATCACGAGCAACGGCCTCCCTCAAGCAGGTCTTCCCGGAATCCCGTGGCGGGATAATGGAAAGGCACCGGCCCGTCAGGCTTGCCGTTAAGAAACTGCTGCGACCATTCCGAGGCGGAGTCCCACAACCGCTCCGGAACACCGTGATCCACCACCTTTCCGCCGGAGAGCAGGTAGACATAATCCGCGATCGTAGCCGCCTCCTTCACGTCGTGGGATACCACGATGCTGGTCAGGCCGAGGGCATCGTTCAGTTCCCGTATCAGCTTGATCAGCACCCCCATGGATATCGGATCCTGCCCGGTGAACGGCTCGTCATACAGGACAATCGCCGGATCCAGCGCGATAGCGCGCGCCATGGCCACGCGCCGCGCCATGCCGCCGGACAACTCGTTCGGCATCAGGCCGCAGGCGCCGCGCAGCCCCACCGCCTGCAGCTTCATCAACACCAGGTCGCGCACCAGGGTCTCGGGAAGCCCGGTGTGCTCGCGGATCGGGAAGGCCACGTTGTCGTAGACATTCAGATCGGTCAGCAGTGCGCCGCTCTGGAACATCATGCCCATGCGCTTGCGCAGCGCGTAGAGCGCCTGCACGCCCAGATCCGGTACGTTCTCCCCGTCGACGACGACCGAACCGGCCGCGGGACGCAGCTGTCCGCCAATCAATTTGAGCAGCGTGGTCTTGCCGGTACCGCTGGGACCCATGATGGCCGTGACGGAGCCACGGTGGATATCCAGGTCGATGCCGTCGAAGATCGGCCGTTCGCCGCGCGCATAACGCAGATCCCGGATGCTTACGATGGCATCACGCGCCGGCTGGCTTGTTTCCTGACTGGGTTTTTCCATATGATCCGCGGCTGTTCACCGCAGCCGGCGGCTGCGTGTGGTCATCATATAACACCGGCGGCAGGCGTTTGGTCCCTGCACGCGGGCGTGTATGATAAAACGTTCTGGCCCACGAACGCTATCTATGAGAACCACCGCTTCAGATCCCGCAGGCCGCCCCGATGAAAGCGCCGCCGCCCGCGCGCCTATGTTCGTCCATGGCTCATCGCCGTGGCGCGCGCGGCGCGTAGCGGAATCCGCACACCGTCATGTGGCTTGAATTTCTGGCGGTAGCGGGTGGCGCCGGCCTGTTGACCCTGAGCGCCGACCGGTTCGTGATCGGCGCGGCCGCGGTCGCCTATAACCTCAGGGTCCCCCCGCTCATCATCGGCCTGACCATCGTCGGCCTCGGCACCTCCTCGCCGGAGATCCTCGTCTCCGCGATGGCCGCCTGGCAAGGCAACACCGGCCTCGCCGTGGGCAACGCCATTGGTTCGAACATCATCAATATCGCGCTGGTTCTGGGCCTGACCGCGCTGATTACCCCGCTTAACGTGCACTCCAGCATCCCGCGCCGGGAACTCCCGGTACTGGTTGGCATCATGCTGATCGCCTGGCTGCTGCTCGCGGACGGCAAACTGGGTCGACTCGACGGCATCCTTCTGCTGGCCGGCGTGGTGCCGATGCTCGCCTGGATGACACGCCTGGGGATGAAATCCAGGGAGTCCCGTGACGCCATGGACAAGGAATTCGGGGAACAGATACGCGCCGGCATGACCATGCCGCTGGCCCTGTTCTGGTTGTTGTTCGGCTTCCTGTTCCTGCTGATCAGTTCCCGACTGCTGGTCTGGGGGGCGGCATCGATCGCCCAGCATCTGGGCATCAGCGAACTGGTGATCGGAATCGTCGTCGTCGCCCTCGGAACCAGCCTGCCGGAACTGGCGGCCTCGCTGGCCAGCGCGATCAAGCAGGAGCATGACATCGCGATCGGCAATGTCATCGGCTCCAACATCTTCAACCTGCTGGCGGTGCTCGGACTGCCGGGCGCCATTCATCCAGGCGCCATCGACGCACACGTCATCTATCGCGACTTCCCGGTCATGTTCCTGATGACCCTGACCCTGTTCGCCATGGCCTACGGGTTTCGCAGCCCCGGACGAATCACCCGTTTCGGAGGCGCCATGCTGCTGACGGCGTATATCGCTTACCAGACCCTGTTATACTTTTCCGAAACCGGCAGGCTATAGACCCGCTTCGATCACCGAGATGAATACCCGTATGACCCACCGCGAGCGCCCGCATGCCGTTACACGGACTTGTGCGGAGAACAGCCATGAATAAACATAAACTCCAGGAGCTTGCGCTGGCGGTCATCGACATTGAATCGAGGGCGGTCGCCGCGCTTGCCGGTGAGATCCGGGAAACCGGCTTTTTCCATGCCTGTCAGCTCATGCTGGACTGCAAGGGACGGGTGGTGGTGATCGGCATGGGCAAATCCGGCCATATCGCCGGCAAGATCGCCGCCACGCTGGCGAGCACCGGTACGCCGGCGTTCTTCGTCCACCCGGGCGAGGCAAGCCACGGCGACCTCGGGATGATCACCGCCTCAGACGTGGTGCTGGCCCTGTCCAATTCCGGTGAAACCGCCGAGATCATCACCATCCTGCCCATCATCAAGCGGCTCAACGTGCCGCTGATCACCCTCACCGGGAATCCCGAATCGACACTCTCGAAGGCCGCCACCGCCAACATCAATGTGCGCGTGGAGCGGGAAGCCTGCCCCCTCGACCTGGCGCCCACCGCCAGCACCACGGCGGCTCTGGCCATGGGTGACGCCCTGGCGATTGCGCTGCTGGAATCGCGCGGCTTCACCGAGCAGGACTTTGCCCGCTCCCATCCGGGCGGCGCACTGGGGAGGCGCCTGCTGCTGCTGATCGATGACCTGATGCATACCGGCGATGCCATCCCGGCCGTCGGCCCCGACACCCTGCTCAGCAACGCGCTGATGGAAATGACGCGCAAGGGCCTCGGCATGACGGCCGTGGTCGACGAGGAGGGTCATCTGGTCGGCATCTTCACCGATGGCGACCTGCGCCGCGCCATCGACCACAAGGTGGATGTCCATGTCGCCCGGGTCAGGGATGTCATGACGACGAATTGCAAGACAGTGCACCCCGGCATGCTGGCTGCCGAGGCGCTGCAACTCATGGACAGCAAAATGATCAATGCCCTGCCGGTGGTCAATGACGCCAACAAGGTCGTCGGGGCACTGAACATGCATGACATGCTGAGAGCCGGCGTGGTTTGAAAAAAATCGGAAGCAACACTGATGAAAGACATACTCGAGAAGGCATCCCGTATCCGCCTGGTGGTATTCGACGTCGACGGCGTGCTCACCGACGGCAGCCTGTACATCGGCGATGACGGCCAGGAATACAAGGCGTTTCATTCGCGCGACGGGCACGGCATCAAGATGCTGCTGGGCCAGGGCGTCGAGATCGCCGTCATCACCGGTCGCACCTCCCGGGTGGTTGAACACCGCATGAAGAATCTCGGCATCTCGCATGTCTACCAGGGAAAGCTGGAGAAACTGCCGGCCTTCCGCGACCTGCTGCAGAAACTCGGCGTTGCCGAGGAGCAGACCGCTTACGTCGGTGACGATGTGGTCGACCTGCCGGTGATGCGTCGCGTGGGCCTGGCCATCGCGGTACAGGACGCCCACCCGCTGGTGCGCCAGCACAGCCACTGGCAGACGCCCAGCCCGGGGGGGCGCGGCGCCGCCCGCGATGTGTGTGAACTGATCATGGAAGCCAGGGGTGTACTTGATGACGAGATGAGCCGCTATCTGTGAACGGAAAACAGATCATCCTGTTCGGCGGTTTGCTGACGGTGGCGATGATAACCGGATGGCTCGTGCAGGATCAGGGCATCCTGACAGACCAGGCACCTCCCTCGCCCCGCGGTCCCGACCTGTTCGTAAACGGCATGGACCTCAAGATAATCGGTGAAGACGGTAACGTGCACTACCGTGTCCAGGCAAGCCGCATGGAGCATTTCCCCTACGATGACCATTCCGACCTGACGGACCCCTTCATGCAGGTTTTCAGCCAGCAGCAGGCCATCTGGGATGCGCGTTCGGAACGCGGGCGGGTGGCGGATCAGGGCGATACCGTGTGGCTCCTCGGCCGGGCCGTCATCAATCGCCCGCAGGTTGCCGACCAGCGAGCGATCAATGTGGTCACCAGCGACCTGATGGTCAAACCGCAGGCGGATACCGCCGAAACGACGGCAGCGGCCGTCATTACGTCCGGCGCTTACCGGATCGAGGGGGTCGGCATGCTCGCCAATTTCAGGGAAAACCGCCTGGATCTGCACTCGCAGGTGCGGGGAAGAATCGATGCCGGCGACTGAGCAAGCCATGCGCCTGTCTGCCCTGCTGCTGATCTTCCTGCCGGCGCTGGCCCACGGGCTTGCCGCCGACCGGGATCAGCCGATCACCATCGAGGCCGACAGGGCAACCCTGAAGGAAAAGGAAGGCATCAGCGTCTATCAGGGAAATGTCTATCTTGATCAGGGCACGCTCAGGCTGCATGGCGACACCATGACAGTTTACACCAGGGATGGCCATATTGAGAAAGCCGTTCTGACGGGCAATCCGGCCACTTCCGTGCAGCGGCCCGACGGCCAGGATATCGATCAGCATGCCGAAGCCCGGCGTATGGAATACCAGGCAGGCGCCGGACTCATGATCCTGACGGGCGCGGCACGTGTCTGGCAACCCGACGGCAAGGAATTGCGCAGCGATAAGATCATTTACGACATCACCAGGAACACGGCAAATGCCGGCGACAGCAGCGGCGGCGACCGGGTACACATCACCTTGCAGCCCAAACCCAGGGAATCGAAGGCCCCTGAATCTGCGCCTGCGCCGGCCCCGCCCCCCCCTGCACCTGTTAAGGAAACCGCGCCGTGAGCGTCCTCGCGACCCATCGGCTCGGCAAGCGCTACCAGTCGCGCAAGGTCGTGGATGACGTCTCCCTGAGCGTGAAAACCGGTGAAGTCGCCGGCCTGCTGGGGCCCAACGGCGCCGGCAAGACCACCTGCTTTTACATGATCGTGGGCCTGATACCCTGCGCAGAAGGCACGATCACCCTCGATGACATCGACCTTACCCTGCAGCCGATGCATGTGCGCGCCCGCCACGGCCTGGGCTATCTGCCCCAGGAGGCGTCGA
>JBAVKA010000348.1:0-9314 GCA_049688075.1 Gammaproteobacteria bacterium | reverse complement strand
GCAACCCCTTGACCAGTCCGGCGCACGCCGGTGACGTCAGCAGCGTCACCTCAGCATCCGGATACGCCTCGACGACGGCCCGCAGATGAGGGGTGGCCAGCACCGTGTCGCCGAGGGCGCCCAGCTTGATGATGAGAATGCGGTTACCACCGGCCATGGACGTTACGCTTCATTGTTGTCATCAACAAAAATCAATCAAATGACCACGGTATCCAAGGAAAAAAGAGCGTAAAAAAGTGAGAAGTAAGAAGTGAAGGAAGACAAGTCGCGTCAGTGGTAATTCATGCGCTGTCGCCCGAGAGGTTTTCTCACTTCTCACCTTTCACTTTTCACTTTTTACTTCTAACTTCTCGCCACGGGGACCCAACGGCAGGACCATACCGGTCCCCGGCCATTTCCTGATACACATCGAGCGTCGCTGTGAGCATCTTCTCCAGCGTATAGCAATGATTGGCTGCCGGACGCGGAGCGGCGGCATACCAGTCGGCCAGTCGCCCGCAGACCGCATCCACGTCACCGAGGGGTACACCGCCTGCAGGGAACATCGCCTGCAATTGTTCGCCGACCCCGCCATGCGCATAACCGGCCACCGGACGACCCAGGCTCAAGGCTTCCGCGACGGTCCGCCCGAAGGCCTCGGGATGCCGCGCCAGGCAAACCACCGCACCGGAAATGGCCAGGATTTCGCGCAGGTCCTCGCGGTAGCCGGTCAGGGTAATCGCTTCCGTGAGGCCAGCGGCCGCGATCCGCCGCCGGCATTCATACATGAAACCACCTTTCCGGCCCGCCGGACTATCTCCCACGATCAGGCCGTGCGCCGGGATTCCTCCCTGCTTCAGACCCTGCACCACATCGATGAAATCGAGCACCCCCTTGCGGCGAGTCAGACGTCCGGGCAGCGTGATGACATATTTCCCCCGGGTTTCCGGATAGTGCCGGTACCAGTTCGCCAGCCAGGCCGTGTCCGGATGATAGCCGGTCGAATACACGGCCGTATCCACGCCGCGGTGAATCACGGCAATCCGCTCCGGCTCCACCCCTGGGTAATTGGCGATCACATAGTCTCGGGCCGCGTCGGACACCGCGATGATGCGCTCGCCCCGGGTCATGACCGCACTGTAGGAATTGACCGAATAGAGACCGTGCACCGTCGTGAGAAAACGCGGCCGGCGCTCGGGCGGCAGCCCGCGCCAGGCCAGCCACGCCACCCATGCCGGCAAACGCGAGCGGGCGTGCAGAATGGTGACCTGCTGCTCCAGCAACAGCCGCCGCAGACGCCTCACCCAACGCAATGTCAGTGGCGATTTCGCACCAATCGGCCAGGTGATATGCCGGGAGCCGGCCGCTTCCAGCCGTGAGACATGGTGACCTCCTGCGGATATGACCAGCGAGCGGTGTCCCCGTTGCGCCAGGGCCGCGGCGATTTCGAGGGTACCGCGCTCGACGCCACCGCCGTCCAGCGCCGGCAACACCTGGAGTACCGTCAGGACCGGCTCGATGACGCCCCCCACTGTTCGCAGATCCACCGGGCGGAACGATTGGCCTCGTCGAAGATCTCACCGGGTGGTTGCAAGGGCTTGCCGGCCGCCCAGTCTCCGAAGCCGGTCACCTGCCCTGTGGCCGCCAGCCGCCGAATGCCCTCGACCACCCGGCCGCGGCCGCGCCCCGGCACGTCCAGCAATCCCGTGGCAACGCCGGCGCTCAAGGCTTCGTAGACCATGGACACGCTGTCTTCCGTCACCCAGGCGCACCGGGATCTTCCCAGCTGTGCCGCCACCCGGGGCCCGCTATCCTCACCCTGCCACGTCAGGAGAGTCAGCGTCGTCTCGGCGTGATCCACCTGACACCGGACCTGCTCGGCGAACCCCGCCGGCGTCCTCCGCGACGTGGCCAGCACCCACTCGCGCGCCGGTGAGTAGCGGATAACGCGGGCGATTTGCGCGGCCACCGCATCATCCCGCCAGCGATAGTGCCTCGAGGGACCGCCGACCAGGATCATGCCCTGTACACGTTCCTGTCCTGTCACCCGTTGCGCCCGGTTCAGGCTGCCGCGACTGATCAGAACATTCGGCGCTGGCGCCGGCGCGTCATGATCGGGGATGATGCAGAGATCGTAGAGGGACAGGTGGAAAGCAGGCCGCATGATGACGACCGTCCTGCCATGGCGGGCGCGCCCCGCCGCCAGCAGGGGCAAATGCGTGCGGCGTCCTGCCCCGACCAGCAACCAGGGATCCGGAAGCCGCGCACCCGCCGCATAACAACCACTGATCAGATCACGCCAGGTGGCGGCATTTTCCGGCACGGAAACGGTATGCGGTTCCACCGACAGGCATCGGCCGAGCGCCTCGACCAGACCCAGGCTCTGGTTGTCATGCCCCGGTCTGCCGTCGCTGAATCGCCATACCACCCGGGCACGCCGTGAAAGCAGGCTCGGACTGACGGCCCGGCCGCCGGACGCCGGGGCGCTGATCAATCCTTCAGGCTGTAGTCGGCGCCGCAATAGGGACACTTGGCCCGTCCTGTCCCCTCAATGGCGAGATAGACGCGCGGATGCGAATTCCACAGGCTCATTCCCTCCATCGGACAGTGCAGCGGCAGGTCGGCCCGGCTCACGGTGTAGTGATTCTCGGCATTCGGCTCGATCAGCCGGTTCTCCCGCGCCGTGGCGGCGGTATTCGGATTCGGCACTCAGGACTCCTTAAAAATAATTTATTGGACCCAATGGCGCTTACTCGGTATTCGTCCAAAATCCCCGTCTCCACCACAGAGACGCTAATGACGCAGAGAAATTCTTTAGCAAAAACAATCAAACACTTTGCGGTGAATTTATTTCCTTATGGATCGACACTACCTAAGCCGATATCGTGATAGATTGCCATGGACTCGACAGAAGACACCGACATTTTTAGTAAATATTCCGTGTTTTCCGTGTGCTTCCGTGGCCATTTATTCCGAATATAAAAATCGATGCTTCTTAATCAAGCGCCTTTCGTGACCCGCGACGGGAGATTATAGCCCACCAGGGCAAAGCATGTCCCTGACACCGCAGGGCGATCCTGACACGGTTTCCCGACTGGCTGTAGTACCATCCAACCCGTGACCAAACGACTCAGGACCCACCCTGGTCCACACGGAACCGCCGGCGCAATGAACAGCAAGGCGCTCTACCGGCGTCTGCTGGGCTACGTCCATCCCTACCGGGGCATGTTCGCCCTGTCGATCCTGGGCACCGTACTCTTTGCCGCAACCGAGCCGGCTATGCCGGCGTTGATGAAACCGCTGCTGGATGAAACCTTCATCGCCCGGGATCCTGAGGCGATGATCCGGTTACCGCTGCTGCTGATCGCCCTTTTCCTGGTACGTGGCGTGACCGGTTTCGCCGGTGACACGGCCATGCAGTGGGTGGCTACGCGGGTGGTGATGGACCTGCGCACGGCGATGTTCGACCGGCTGCTGACGCTGCCGGTTCACTACTTCGACAACCACACCTCAGGCAACCTCATCGCCCGGCACACCTTCAACGTGCAACGCGTTATGGAGGCGACAACCAGTGTGGTGGTGACGCTGGTCAAGGACACCCTGATTGTCATCGGACTGCTGTCATGGGCGTTCTATATCAACTGGCAGCTCTCGCTGATCATCCTCGCCGTCACGCCGCCCACGGCGTGGGTGATCCGTCTCGTCAGCCGGCGCCTGAGAAACCTGAACCACGCCCTGCAGGACACAATGGGCGAACTCACGCGGATCGTGCAGGAAACCGCCGGCAGCAGCCGAGAAATCAAGATCTACGGCGGTATCGATTATGAAAAATCCCGTTTCCGGAAATTCAACGATCGCATACGCCGCGGCCACCTGCAGCTGGCCGCGGTCTCGGAAGCCAATGTGCCGATCGTGCAACTGCTCACTGTCATCGCGCTGTCAGTGGTCATCTACTTCGCCGCCCTGCAGTCGCAGACCGGGGAAATCACCGTGGGCGAGTTCGTCTCCCTGGTGGGTGCGCTCGCCCTGCTGTCTTCACCGGTAAAGCGCCTGACGAAAATCAATGTCCAGCTGCAGTCGGGTCTGGCCGCCGCCGAAAGCGTGTTCGCCCTCATCGACGAGGCGGCGGAACAGGACGCGGGCAACGCAGCGGTCACGCAGACTGCCGGGAACATTGCCTTTCGCCATGTTTCCTACACCCCCCGGGGCAACCCGGCGGCGGTGCTGCATGACATCAGCCTGGAACTCCGTGCCGGAGAGACGGTTGCCCTGGTCGGGCCGTCCGGCGGCGGGAAGACCACGCTTGCGAGCCTGCTGCCGCGGTTCTATCTTCCCACCAGCGGCACCATCCAGCTCGACGGCATCGACATACAGGCGCTGCGCCTGACTGATCTGCGGCGGCAGATCGCCTATGTCGGGCAGCACATCATGCTGTTCAATGATACGGTGGGGGCGAATATTGCCTACGGTGCACAGGGCGGTGCGACTCCGGAAAGCATCCGTGTCGCGGCCGAAAAGGCGCATGTGCTCGAATTCACCGGCAAACTGCCGCAGGGTCTGGGCACCCTGATCGGCGAGAACGGCGTGCGGCTCTCGGCCGGGCAGCGCCAGCGCATTGCCATCGCGCGCGCGCTGATCAAGGACACACCCATCCTGATTCTCGACGAGGCCACCTCCGCCCTGGACAGCGAATCCGAACACATCGTGCAGCTCGCGATCGATGCGCTGCGCCGGGGCAGGACCTCGCTGGTCATCGCGCATCGGCTGTCCACCATCGAGAACGCGGACCGCATCGTGGTGCTGGAAGGGGGGCGCATCGTGGAGACCGGCACGCATGCAGAGCTGCTGCAGGCCAACGGCCTCTATGCCCGTCTCTACCGGCTGCAAGCCCCGCGGCGCTAGACCAGCGTCAACCAGTCCTCGTGCCGCTCGAGACGGCCGTGCACCAGATCGAAATACATCGACTGCAACCGCTCGGTAATCGGCCCGCGACGCCCGTGGCCGATGCGACGGTTGTCGACCTCGCGTATGGGGGTCACCTCTGCGGCCGTTCCAGTGAAAAACGCCTCGTCCGCCAGATACACCTCGTCACGGGTAATGCGCTTCTCGCGCACGGTGAGCCCCTCTTCACCGGCCAGCCGGATGATAGTGTCGCGGGTAATGCCTTCAAGAGCCGAGGTCAGGTCCGGCGTATAAAGCACGCCGTCGCGCACGATGAAAATGTTCTCGCCGCTGCCTTCCGCGACGAAGCCATCCACGTCGAGCAGCATGGCCTCGTCGTAGCCGCAGCTCAGCGCCTCGTTCAGGGCCAGCATGGAATTCATGTAATTGCCGTTCGCCTTGGCCTTGCACATGGTGATGTTGACGTGATGGCGCGTGAACGTGGAGGTCTTGATGCGGATCCCCTTCTCCATGTTCTCCGCCCCCAGGTAGGCGCCCCATTCCCATGCCGCCACGATGGCATGCACCTTGAGATTGTCGGCGCGCAGGCCCATGCCCTCCGCGCCGTAGAAGAACATCGGACGGATATATGCCGATTGCAGGCCGTTCTCCCTGACAACTGCCTGATGCGCCGCGTTGATGGTCTCCGGATCATAGGTAACCGGCATGCACATGATGTGCGCTGAACCGAACAGGCGGCGGGTATGCTGCGGCAGGCGGAAGATCGCCGTACCCTGATCGGCCTTGTAGGCACGCACTCCTTCGAACACCCCCATGCCGTAATGCAGGGTATGCGTCAGCACATGGGTCTGCGCCTCGCGCCAGGGCACGAGTTTCCCGTCCATCCAGATCACGCCGTCACGATCGGCCATCGACATACATCAGTCTCCTGAAAATCTTTAAAGTGAGGAGTGAAATAGTGAGATGTAAGAAGTAGTGAATATAGGGCCCCGATTGCCGCTCATCGATCACATCTCACTTCTTACTTCTCACTCTTGACTTTTCACTTCTTCATACGGCCCCAGGTAGCGATCCCAGATGCGCACCACGGCCTCGCGGTGCGAGGCCAGCTCGTCATTTTCGACCACCGGGGGTTGTTCCTGCAACGCAAGGTGATTAATGCGGCGCCTTATTGCGAAGTAGACATCCGTCAGCTGCGTAACATCCTCCGCGGGCATCAGACCGGCGCGGGATAGTATCTCCAGCAGCCTGAGATTGTCGGTATAGGCAAGCAGTTCCGGGTGCCCGGCGGACCACAGCAGTACGCTCCATTGAACCATAAATTCAATATCAACGATACCGCCACGGCCCTGCTTGAGATCAAACCGTTGCGCATCGGACTTGTCCAGTTCCTGGCGCATACGCCGGCGCATTTCGCAGACTTCGTGGCCGAGTTTCGCGGCCTCGCGCGGCCGGGTGAGCACCCCGGTGCGGATCTTTTCAAACTGCTGCGCGATATTGATATCACCGGCCACCACCCGGGCACGCACCAGCGCCTGGTTCTCCCAGGTCCATGCGCTGGTGCTCTGATAGTCCGCGAATGCCTCCAGGCTGCTGACCAGCAACCCGGAGGCCCCGTTGGGGCGCAGACGCATATCCACCTCGTAGAGGATACCGGCCGGGGTGAAGGTATTCATGATGTGGATGATGCGCTGGCTCAGGCGTGTGAAGAACGCGTTGTTGTGCAGCAGCTGTGGCCCGGCGGTTTGCTGCTCGTCCCCCCTGCTGTCGTGCAGGAACACCAGGTCGAGATCCGATCCATAACCGAGTTCGTAGCCTCCCAGCTTGCCGTAACCGAGGATCGCGAAGTGGGCCTGGTGCTGCTTGCCCTTCCACCGGTAACCGGGCGGGCCATAACGCCGCACGAGATGGTCCCAGGCAAGCCGCAGCACACGCTCCAGCACCACCTCCGCGATATCCGTGAGGTTGTTGGCGATCGCCGCCACCGGCCGCCGGGAAACAATGTCCGTGGCGGCCACATGCAGCATGGCAGCCTGCTGGAACTGGCGCAGGCGGTCCATCTGCTGCTCCAGGTCATCAGCCGCAATGCCGTTGAGACGAATCTCAAGCAACTTCTTCAGACCGTCCTTGTCGAGCGGATTATAAAGACTTCGCGGGTCCAGCAGTTCATCCAGAAGTATCGGGTGCTGTGTGAGCTGGTCCGACACAAAGATGCTGCTGGAACACAGGCGCACCAGCTGGGACAGGGCTGGCGGATTTTCGACGAGCAGGGAAAGATAGGTCGTGCGTCCCGTGATCGCCTCCAGCAGGGTGCCGATGCTCTTCAGGGCCTGGTCGGGACGTGACTGGGCGGCTGCCTCCTCCAGCAGCATGGGCATGAGCCGGTCGAGGCGCTGGCGCCCCTGCTCGCCGAGGAAACGCACTGCCGGTCCCTTGCGAAAACCCTCCAGCCAGCGCAGGATCTCCTGCGCATCCTCGTAGCCTGACTCTTTCAATACTGCGGCCGCTTTCCCGGCATCATGCACACGGGTCCAGACACCCGCCAGGGCCGGGGCCTTTCCCTTTTTGGCCGCCATGGCCCTGGTTTCGGGAGCAGCAAATACCTGCTCGAAGTGTCCCTGTACCGTGCGCCGGTGCTCATCCAGCATGCCCGAGAACGCCTCCCAGTCCAGGAAATCCATGGCGTAAGCCAGCCGCATCCTGCTCGACTCATCCTCGGGCAATTCATGCACCTGCTGGTCGGCAAAAGCCTGCAGGCGGTTCTCCACACGGCGCAGGAAAATATAGGCCTCGGCAAGCTGCGAGCACACCTGTTCCGGCAGATAGCCCAGCAACGCCAGGGCGTCCAGCACCGCCAGGACACCGCGCTGCTGCAGCAGCACCTGGCGGCCGCCGCGCACCAACTGGAAGGCCTGCGCGATGAATTCGATCTCGCGGATGCCACCGGGACCAAGCTTGATGTTATCCCGCATCTGCCTGCGTTCCACTTCGCGTGCGATCTGCTCCTTCAGGTTGCGCAGCGAGTCGAAAGCGCCGAAGTCCAGGTAACGCCGGTAAACAAAGGGTTTGAGCAGCGCCATGAGGTCGGTCGCGGCACGCGGTGGACCGGCAACCGGCCGCGCCTTGATCATGGCATAGCGCTCCCACTCGCGGCCCTGCAGCTGGTAGTAGTCGGCCATGGCATCAAAACCCGCGACCAGCGGACCACTGTCACCGTAGGGACGCAGGCGCATGTCGACACGAAAGACGAAACCCCGGGCAGTGACCTGATCGAGCATCTGGATCAGTTGCCGCCCCAGACGCGTATAGAATTCCTCGGCGCTGAGTTCACTCTTCAGCCACGGGGGTTCCGTGCCGGGGTGGGCGAAAATCAGGTCGACGTCGGAGGAGAAATTGAGTTCTCCGGCTCCCAGCTTGCCCATCCCCAGAACAACCAGTTCCGGGAAAAACTCAGTTCGAGGGGCCGTGTACTGACGCGCGGACCATCTACCCAGCCGGTCGAGTGCAGCGGCGATGCAGGCATCGGCAAGCGAAGAGAGATCGGCAAGTACGGCATCGAGGCCGTCCCAGCCGGCCAGGTCACGCCAGGCGATGCGCACCATCTCGCGCCGGCGGAAATCCCGCAAGACCTCACCCAGCCCCGTCTCCTCGTCGACCCCGCGCAGGGCCAGACCCAGCCTGCGTTCATATTCACCGACCGAACTATCGGCCAGCAGGTCACCACTGGACAGCAGTCCGTGCAGCAGGGACGGGTCGCGGATGCAGGCGCCGGAGACGAAATCGCTGCAGGCCCAGACCCGCCGCAGGCTGGCTGTGAAATCAGGATGACACGGCAGCGGCAGCCCTGCGTCTGCCGCCGCCGCGGCGTATGACTCCCATGCGTCATTCAGGGATTCACGCAGGGCTGACGGCGGTTCGACCCGCTGCCGATTGATGGCCATCGGTAAGTGTACATGGCAGGGCATGGCGGTTGCCTCAGTCAGTGATTCCGTTGCTGGCAGGTCGGCATCCCGGTCGATTATATACACGCTGGCAGGGAGTTTATGGAATTAATAATGGCCACGGAATCCTCGGAGGCACACGGAAAGATTAATTATGAAAAACCCGTAGAGCTGCAGCTTGAAGTTGCTGCACTGAGTTTAACCTGCGCCGCTTGACCGTTTTTCAATTAAAATTTTTCTCTGCGTTCTTTCGGCAATTGCTCCTTGCATCGCCTGAAGCGCCTGCTTTTTGTGCCCTAACTCCTGCATGACCCAGGTCAGCCTCTCGACCGGTTCCCGGTTCACCTTCTCCCTGCAGTCGTGCGTCACTGCGGTGAAATCTGTTTTCCCGTGTTCATCCATGGATTCCATGGCCATCATGTTTTTGCGGCCAAAAGAAAAGGCCCCGCCTGTTGAGGCGGGGCCTTTAGGGTTACTGCGTTGACGCCGGGT
>JBAVKA010000347.1:0-1587 GCA_049688075.1 Gammaproteobacteria bacterium | reverse complement strand
TGCCACTGCCCGTCCTTTCCTGCGCCCCAGTCACGCAACAGCTGCGGCCGGTAGAACTGGTAACGGTCGAAAACCTCCGCGATCCGGCCGGCGAGCTGATACCGCTTCAGCCCACCGGCATCCTGCTGCAGATAGTGAGCGATGGAGGCAAAGGCCGGCTCCAGGATCAGCTCAGGCAGCAGTGCGTAGACCTTCCAGGTCATGACATCGGGTGCCAGCGGGTCGGTCTCGGGCAAATCACCGAGCAGAACGCAGGCGAGTTGCCAGATGAACGAGGCCGGCAGGGGGTAATGGTAGTTGGCCGCCACCCCGTGCCGGGCGGCGAGCTGCAGGTTTACCCAGCGCACCATGGCGGGACTCGGCGTCACCACCACCTCGTGCAGCAGCGGCGAGGACAGCGGCTCATCATTGAGCCGGTCTGCCAGACGCTGCATCAGCGACTCGACGCGATTGGAACGGCAGATGTGCAGCATGGGCTCGATATTCTAAAGAATTTACTCACCGCAAAGACGCAACGAGACTTATTAACAAAAACAGTTAAATGGCTTTGCGTTCTTTGCGCCTTTGCGGTGAAAAAAGGTTTATGGACAAACACTCTACTATCTCACCTCACCCCGACCCTTTTATGCCCTTCTTCCGGTAATTCCTGGTGACAGAGGGGTGCTTATCGCGGTCGATAATCGTGCCACCTACAAGGTATGCACCGTCACCGGTACACCCACCTCCAGCGCCTGCGCCTGTTCCACAAGCCGTCGGTGATGGGTAAACAGGATGATCTGTGTTTTCCTGGCAAGCTCGGCCAGTACGCCGAGCGTCGCCCTGGACCGCTCGTCGTCGAAATGCACCAGGATGTCATCGACGATAAACGGCATGGGCTCCGCGCTTTCCATGTACTTCTCCAGCGATGCCAGACGCAGCGCGAGGTACAGCTGATCACGGGTTCCGGAACTCATGCCTTCCACGTAGACCCGGTCATCATTGGGCCGCATACCCACAAGGACGGGTTCGTCCTTCTCGTTGAAGTCGGCGCGAAGACCGGCAAACGAGCCCTCTGTCAGCACCGCGAAATGCTCACTGGCACGTTCCAGCAGGGGCCCCTGGTGCTTCTGGCGGTAGCGTTCGATCTCGTTACGCAGTATCCGTGAGGCCAGCTTCATGCGGACATACTGCTCCGCATTCGAGCGTATCTTCACAAGCACCGACTGCGCCTCATCGGCAAGCGCCGCTGCTGCATCGCTTCCGTCCATCAGGCCCAACTCATTCTGCTTCACACCCTTCGCTACGTGCAGTTCATTTATTTGCGGCTCAAACTCCTCATCGATCCGACTTGTCAGTACCTCGATCTCACCGGATAGCGTGTCCGGGTTGGCCGCAGCGACCTCGACCTCGAGAGCGGCCAGCGCGACGCCTTCACCGTTTTCCCGAAGCTCCTGCTCCAGCGTATCGATCCTGCGCCTGAGCGCCAGGAACTCACCCGACCGGCGTTCTGCCAGCTCCAGTTCCGATTCCTCCCTGCAGTATGCCTCCCTGCACAAGGCGTTGAGCCGCTCTGTCATCGTCTTGCGGGTGGCCTCGGCCGCTTTGATA
>JBAVKA010000346.1:0-4173 GCA_049688075.1 Gammaproteobacteria bacterium | reverse complement strand
GATGAGGATGTCAAGACTGTAATCGATCTGGCCAGGTCCCTCGAGGGCCTCGCGCGCAATGCGGGCAAGCACGCCGGCGGCGTGGTCATCGCCCCTTCGAAGCTGACGGATTTCACGCCGCTCTATTGTGAACAGGGGGGCGAGGCGCTCGTCAGCCAGTTCGACAAGGACGACGTGGAGGCGGTGGGACTGGTCAAGTTCGACTTTCTCGGCCTGCGCACCCTGACGATCATCGACCGCGCGCTGCAGACCATCAATTCCCGGGGTGCGGCCGGCGGCGAGGCGGTGGTCGATATCGAGAGCATACCCCTGACGGATGCGGCGACCTTCGCGCTGCTGAAGTCCTGTGCGACTACCGCGGTGTTTCAGCTTGAGTCCTCCGGCATGAAGGATCTGATACGCCGCCTGCAACCGGACAGTTTCGAGGACATCGTGGCGCTGGTTGCCCTGTTCCGCCCCGGGCCGCTGCAGTCCGGGATGGTTGACGATTTCATCAAGCGCAAGCACGGCGCGCTGGTCAGTTATCCGCATCCCGATCTCGAGCCGATACTCAAACCGACCTACGGCATCATTCTCTACCAGGAACAGGTGATGCAGATCGCCCAGGTGCTCGCGGGGTACTCGCTCGGCGGGGCGGACCTGCTGCGACGGGCTATGGGCAAGAAAAAGCCGGAAGAAATGGCCAAACAGCGCTCCATTTTCCAGGAAGGCGCGCAGAAGCGGGGCGTGGACGCTTCGGTCGCTGCCGGTATCTTCGATCTGATGGAGAAATTCGCCGGCTACGGTTTCAACAAGAGCCATTCGGCCGCCTATGCGCTGATTTCCTACCAGACCGCCTGGCTGAAGGCGCATTACCCGGCGGCTTTCATGGCCGCAGTGCTCTCCGCCGACATGGACAACACGGACAAGATCGTGCGGCTGATGGCGGAATGCCGGGACATGAAGCTGAAGGTCGTGCCGCCGGACGTGAATTCCTCCGACTATTACTTCACCGCGCGTTCCGGTGACACGATCGTCTACGGTCTGGGTGCGATCAAGGGGGTAGGGCAGTCCGCCATCGAGGGCATGCTGCAGGAGCGTGCGACGAACGGCGTATTCTCCGATCTCTACGACCTGTGCCGGCGTGTCGACCTGCGCAAGGTTAACCGCCGGGTATTCGAGGCATTGATACGGGCCGGAGCACTGGACCCGATGGGGGACAACCGCGCCACGCAGATGGCGAACCTGCCGCTGGCGATGAAACTGGCCGAGCAGAATACCCGCAATCAGGATACCGGGCAGGACGATCTGTTCGGCGAGACGACGGAGCACAGCTGTTCACCGCAGGCGAAGCCGGCTGTACCGGAATGGGACGATGAACAGAAACTGCTGGGTGAAAAGGAAACGCTGGGCCTGTATCTCACCGGGCATCCCATCATCCGCTACCAGGATGAACTGGGACGCATCATCAGCGGGACCCTGGCAAGCCTGGTGAACTTCGCCGGCGAAACTGCCGCCGTGCCATCGGCGCGCGGTGAAGGCTGGGAGCGGCCCGTGGTCATCGCCGGACTGGTGATGACGATGCGGGTTCGCAGGACCCAGCGCGGCGGCAACATTGCGTTTCTGACCCTGGATGATCACACCGCGCAGATCGACGTGCGCCTCTTTTCCGAGGTCTACGACAAGCACCAGGCCCTGCTCGCCAAGGACAAGCTGCTGGTGATACAGGGCACGCTGGGCGTGGACGATTATTCGGGTGGCAACCAGGTTACGGCTCAGGCCGTCTATGACATCAACCAGGCGCGCGCGCAGTTTGCCAGGCGCCTGGTCGTCGGTGTCGAGGCGCAGCAGGTCGGCAACGGTTTCGTCAGCTCGCTGGCGGATGTGCTTCGACCTTTCCGCGAGGGGCAGTGCCGGGTGTGCATCGATTACCTCGGCGGTGGTGCGCAGGCGCGTATTGCACTGGGAGACGACTGGACGGTGCACCCCACCGATGAACTGCTGCACCGTCTGCGGGAGCTGGCCGGTTCGCAACGGGTGGCGGTCGAATACACCTAGCTTGTTTCAACGGGGTGTAAACGGTACCTTAAGCGGCAATTATGGAACCTGCCGGATAATGTCATGAATCTGAATTTCCTGGAATTCGAGCAGCCTATTGCCGAACTCGAAGCGAAAATCGACGAGCTGCGCTACATCGGCGATGACGCCGACGTGAACATCAATGAGGAGGTGTCCAAGCTCGAGGCAAAGAGCAAGGCGCTGACCCAGTCCATCTTTTCCAGTCTCACCGCCTGGCAGATTTCCCAGTTGGCCCGACACCCGCAGCGTCCCTACACCATGGACTATTTCGTACGGGTGTTCACCGATTTCCAGGAACTGCATGGTGATCGCTGCTATGCCGATGACCGCGCCATCATCGGCGGCGTGGCGCGCCTCGACGGTATTCCGGTGATGCTCATCGGCCAGCAGAAAGGGCGCGACACCAAGGAGAAGCTGCATCGCAATTTTGGCATGCCGCGTCCGGAGGGTTACCGCAAGGCGATGCGCCTGATGAAGATGGCGGAACGCTTCGGTTTGCCACTGCTGACCTTCATCGACACCCCGGGCGCCTACCCGGGTATCGGTGCCGAGGAACGCGGGCAGAGCGAGGCGATCGCAAGGAACCTGTTCGTGATGTCGGACCTGCGTATCCCGGTCATCTGTACGGTGATCGGTGAAGGCGGTTCGGGCGGGGCGCTTGCGATCGGCATCGGCGACCGGATCCTGATGCTGCAATACAGCACCTATTCGGTGATCTCGCCGGAAGGCTGCGCCTCGATACTCTGGAAAAGCGCGGACAACGCGGAGGATGCCGCCGAGGCCCTTGGCATCACTTCAAAACGCCTGAAGGAACTCAGCCTGATCGACAGGATCATCGAGGAACCGCTCGGCGGCGCCCACCGTGATATCGATGCCATGGCCGCAAGTCTCAAGCAGGTCCTGCTGGAGGAACTGCACCATTTGCAGACGATTCCCCCGCAGGAGTTGATGGAGGCGCGCTACCGGCATCTCATGGCCTATGGCGAATATACCGACCGCCAGTCCTGATCGGCGCTGATTTTTCCCTCGGGACGGGATTGTATACAGGCGGTCCGATGGACTTTTCCCGGGATTACCTGCAGCGGCAACTGACGGACTTGCCCGCCGACGCCTGTTCCTGGATTGCCTACAGCGGCGGGCTCGACTCCCACTCACTGCTGCATGCCCTGACGGCCTTGCGCCCCGGGCTTCCTTGCCGCATTGCCGCCGTACATGTCAACCATGGCCTGCAGGTCGGTGCCGAAGCCTGGGATGAGCATTGCCGCGCGGTCTGCGCCGGACTCGGTGTCCCTTATGTCTCCCTGCAGGTGGATGGTCGCGCCGCTTCGGGCGAAAGCCGGGAGGCCGCGGCGCGGGCGGCACGCTATGCCGTGCTGAAAGCCTGGCTGCCGCAGCGGCACTATCTGATGACCGCCCAGCACCGGGATGACCAGGCGGAGACGCTGCTGCTGCAACTGCTGCGCGGCAGCGGCGTGAAGGGTTTGGCCGCGATGCCCCGGCTTGCGCCATTCGGGGGCGGTTACCTGATGCGCCCGCTGCTTGGTTGCAGCCGCGATGCGTTGCTCGACTATGCCGGGGCTAACCGGCTGAACTGGGTGGATGATCCCAGCAACCGGGATATTTCCCTGGACCGAAACTTCCTTCGCCACCAGGTGCTGCCGGTGCTGCGCCAGCGCTGGCCCGCCCTGTCGGCCACGCTGTCGCGCAGCGCACGCCACTGCGCCGAGGCGGCGATGATCCTCGAGGATCTGGCCAGGCAGGATCTCGAGACGCTCTTCGATGAGTCGAAGGACACCCTGCCGGTACCCGGGTTGCTTCAGTTGCCCCCGCAGCGGCAACGCAACAGCTTGCGTCAGTGGCTGACAGCAAAGAGCGGAACTACCCCGTCCGAGGCGGTGCTTGCGCGGATCGTGAACGACATCCTGGACGGCCGGACGGATGCCGAAACCTGTGTGCGCTGGGGTGCCTGCGAGCTGCGACGTTACCGTGATTGTCTCTACCTGCTGCCGCAGGTTCCGTGGCAGGGTACTCCCGCCTCGATCGAATGGCGGCCGGAGACGGCGCTTGAGCTCCCGCAGGCGGGCGGCGTGCTGAGCGCGAGCCGCCGGACGGGTG
>JBAVKA010000345.1:0-14625 GCA_049688075.1 Gammaproteobacteria bacterium | reverse complement strand
ACAGGCCATCCGCATTCGTACCGGCGAGTCCGGTCCTGATGCCTTGTAGTCTCAATCCATCAGCTGAAGAGGAGAGCATTATGTTTAAGCAGATCAAGGGGCGTTCAGGCGCCCTGATGGTGGGATTACTCGGCCTGCTGCCATCCCTGGCGATGGCCGAGGAAGCTACCCTGAACTCCGGTGACACCGCGTGGATGATTACAGCGACTGCACTGGTGCTGTTCATGACCATCCCGGGCCTGGCGCTGTTCTACGCCGGCATGGTGCGTTCCAAGAACGTGCTGTCGGTGCTGATGCAGTGTTTTGCCATCACCGCCCTGATATCCGTGCTGTGGGCACTGTACGGCTACAGTCTGGCCTTTGATGGCGAGGGCATGGAAGCGGGTGTCACGAACTTCAACTCGTTCGTAGGCGGTCTCGGCAAGGCGTTCCTGAGCGGTGTGACCGTGGACAGCCTGTCGGGCGCGATACCGGAAACCGTCTTCATGACCTTCCAGATGACCTTTGCCATCATTACCCCGGCGCTGATCGTGGGCGCCTTTGCGGAGCGTATGAAATTCTCAGCGCTGCTGTGGTTCATGGGCATCTGGTTCACCGTCATTTACGCACCGATTGCGCACATGGTGTGGGGCGGCGATGGCGGCCTGCTGTGGGATTGGGGCGTGCTGGATTTCGCCGGTGGCACCGTCGTGCATATCAACGCCGGTATTGCGGGTCTGGTGGCCTGCCTGGTCCTGGGCAAGCGCAAGGGCTATCCCGGCACGGCTATGCCTCCGCACAACCTGGGCTATACAGTGATGGGTGCCTCCATGCTGTGGGTCGGCTGGTTCGGCTTCAACGCAGGGTCCGAGCTTGCTGCTGACGGCACCGCCGGCATGGCCATGGCCGTGACGCAGATCGCCACGGCGACCGCGGCGCTGGCGTGGATGTTCGCGGAATGGATTTCGCACGGCAAGCCCAGCGTACTGGGTATCGCCTCCGGTGCGGTCGCCGGTCTGGTTGCCATCACACCGGCTTCCGGAACGGCAGGCCCGATGGGTGCGATTCTCATCGGCGCTGCGGCCGGTGTCGGCTGCTACCTCGCCGCCGCCAAGCTCAAGCGTGCGATCGGCTACGACGACTCGCTCGACGTGTTCGGCGTGCATGCGGTCGGCGGCATCATCGGTGCCATCCTGACCGGTCTCTGCGCTGCCGCCAGCATGGGCGGCGCTGGACTGGCCGAAGGCATGACCATAGGTGGTCAGTTGTGGATACAGACCAAGGGTGTGCTGTTTACCCTGGTGTATTCCGGCATCGGCAGCTTCATCATTCTGAAGATCGTGGACGTCGTCATCGGACTGCGTGTCACGGAAGAAGAGGAAACCGAAGGCCTCGACGTCAGCCAGCACGACGAGCGTGGTTATATCCTTTAGCAGTAAACCGTTACGTTACCCCTTAACCACAACGGTATTTACGGGCGCCTCGGCGCCCGTTTTTTTTTGCCTGCATGGACGCAGGTACGGTTGCTTTCTTACCTCCATGTACTCCGCGACGCTCGGACATCCTGTCCATCGTCGCGGAGCGCAGGGAAGCGCGGCACCACGCGGGTTGCCCCGGAAAAGACCGGTACAACGCGTCGAACGATCACCGTTTGTGTTACCTGACAGCACCAAATCAGTGCGCCGTCTGGTATGATCCCGGGCTGCATGTCGCATAGCGGGAGAAAAACTGATGAAACTAGTAACGGCAATCATTAAACCCTTCAAGCTGGACGATGTCCGTCAGGCGCTCTCGGATGTCGGGGTAAAGGGCATCACCGTGACCGAGGTCAAGGGTTTCGGGCGTCAGAAAGGCCATACCGAACTCTACCGTGGCGCGGAATATGTCGTGGATTTCCTGCCCAAGGTCAAAATCGAGATCGCCATCCCGGCCGAGAGCCTCGAGCGGGTGATCGACGCCATCACCCGATCGGCCAGCACCGGCAAGATTGGCGATGGCAAGATCTTTGTTACGGCTATCGAAAACGCCGTACGCATCCGTACCGGAGAAACCGGACTGGATGCGCTCTAGCAATGACCAACAAGAAACGCGGGAGGATGTAATGAGTCGTTGGAGGCCGAGGGTTTTTGCAGCGGTCCTGCCGGGCGTGCTCCCGTCACTGGCCTGTGCCGATGAACTGAGTGTCGGCGATACGGCCTGGATACTGACGTCCACCGCGCTGGTCCTGTTCATGACCATTCCCGGGCTGGCGCTGTTCTACGGCGGTCTGGTGCGCAGCAAGAACGTGCTGTCCGTGCTGATGCAGTGTTTTGCCATCACCTGCATGGTGTCGATCCTCTGGGTGCTCTACGGCTACGGCCTGGCCTTTGGCGACGGCGGTGCCATGAACGCCTGGATCGGCGGATTCGACCAGGTCTTTCTGCAAGGCATCGGGCGCGAGACCCTGAAAGGCAGCATCCCGGAAACGGTGTTCAGCATGTTCCAGATGACCTTCGCCATCATCACCCCGGCGCTGATCGTGGGCGGTTTCGCCGAACGCATGAAGTTCTCCGCCATGTTGTGGTTTTCCGCCGTGTGGCTGACGGTCGTGTACCTGCCGGTTTGCCACTGGGTGTGGGGCGGCGGCTGGCTCTATGAGATGGGCTTGCTCGATTTCGCCGGTGGCACGGTGGTGCATGTCAATGCCGGCGTGGCCGCACTGGTGGCGGCACTGGTCATGGGGCGGCGCAAGGGCTTTCCGGGCACGGCCATGCCGCCGCATAACCTCACCATGACCGTGGCCGGCGCCGCCATGCTGTGGGTAGGCTGGTTCGGTTTCAATGCCGGCAGCGCGCTCGCGGCGAACGGCGATGCGGGCATGGCCATGCTGGTCACCCACATCGGTGCTGCTTCCGGCGCGCTCGCGTGGATGTTCATGGAATGGACGCGTCACGGCAAGCCGAGCGTGCTCGGTGTCGTCACCGGCATGGTGGCGGGGCTCGGCACCATCACGCCGGCTTCCGGTTACGTCGGCCCGATGGGCGCCCTGATCATCGGTCTTACCGCCGGTGTGGTGTGCTATTTCGCGACCGCCACCATCAAGCGGGTGCTGCATGTCGACGATTCACTCGATGTGTTTCCGGTGCACGGCGTGGGCGGCGTCATCGGCACCCTCATGGCCGGCGTGTTCGTGTCCATGCTCGGCGGTGTGGGACTGGCCGAGGGCATGACCGCCGGCCATCAGATCGCCGTGCAGTTTACCGGCGTCGCGGCAACCTTCGCCTGGTGCGCCGTCTCCAGCTGGGTAATCCTGAAGGTGATCGATGCGACCATCGGGCTGCGCGTCACCCCGGACCAGGAAACCGAAGGTCTCGATACCGTGCTGCACGACGAAACCGGTTACAACCTGTAGTCCGTCGTTCGGTTTGCTGGAAGTAAAACGGGCGCCGCGATGCCCGTTTTACTTCCATTGATTTCACCGCAGCGATCGCAGAGGGTCTCAAATAAAAAAATTCTGGAGTAATAATTTTTCCTAAACGCAGATGAAAACCTCAAGGGAGCATTCGTTTATTGGTTTTTTTAATGACTATGGGCCGAATTCCCCGTAGCTTGCTATGTATTAACAATACGAGATTGCAAACGTAATACCCCGCTGCTTGCGGCGGGGCTGGTTTATTTAATTCCTCTGCGTTCTTTGCGTCTCTGCGGTGATAGGTGATATATGAATGATTCAGACAGCACTCACAGCTTCTTGTGGCTGCCGTCGCAGTGGGGCTTGTCGGCGCTGTGCTTGCAGCCGCACAGCCAGACCTTCGTGGGTTCACTGATTTCCAGCTTTACCGGGGTAAAGCCCGTATCCTTGTGCGAGCCGTCGCAGAACGGCTGATTCGCGGAACGCCCGCAGGCGCACCACCAGTAGGTGCCGGGCTGCAGTTCTTCGGTGAAAGGTGCTTTCTGTGCGATCGTGGGTTCTGACATAATCCCTCCCTATGAAATTCCTGGAAGCGGTGGCTGCCAGGCGCTGCGAATGATGGACCGACTGTGAGTAGATCATCGCCCCTGCTGCAAATCAAGGACCTGCGCCGGCTGATGATCGGCCCGGTCTCGTTCAGCCTCGATGCGGGCGAGTGCCTGTGTCTGTCCGGTCCCTCGGGGACCGGCAAGTCGCTGCTGCTGCGCGCGATTGCCGACCTCGATCCCCACGAGGGCAGGGTGTCGCTCGACGGGACCGCCTGTGATTCCATCGCACCCGCACTGTGGCGCTGTCGCGTCGGTCTGCTGCCGCCCGATAGCAGCTGGTGGCTGCCGCGTGCGATCGATCATTTCCATGATGGCCAGCCGCTGTCCCTGGACTCGCTCGGACTGGAGTCCGGTCTGCTGGGGGAACCCGTCGCGCGGCTTTCGAGCGGGGAGCGGCAGCGTCTCGCCCTGCTGCGTCTGCTGGCGAACACACCGCGGGTGCTGCTGCTGGATGAACCGACCGCCAACCTCGATCCGGCCAGTATCCTGCGGGTCGAGGCCGTCATTGCAGAATACCGGCAGACGCAGCAGGCGGCCGTCATCTGGGTAAGTCATGATCCGGCCCAGATCGCCCGGGTTGCGGACCGGCATTTGCGGGTGTCGGGTAACGAACTGCAGGAACAGGACCTGGAGCACGGCGCATGATCACACTGAGCAATCTGGATCTGGCGATCGCCGCCGTACTGGTGCTCGCCCTGGCGCTGCTCTCGGTGCGGTTGCAGGCCGGCATCAGCCGGCAGTTGCTGGTCGCCGCCACCCGCACCGCCATCCAGCTCACCCTGATCGGTCTGGTGCTGAAGACCCTGTTTGCCAACGTGCATCTCGCCTGGGTGACGCTCATGGCACTGTTCATGCTGCTGGTGGCGGGTCGAGAGGTGATGGTGCGGCAGAAGCGCCGCTTCCGGGGCTGGTGGGGCTACGCGCTGGGAACGGTATCCATGTTCCTGTCCTCGTTTACGGTCGCGGTGTTCACCCTGGTCGTCATCCTGGGCGACACGCCCTGGTATACGCCGCAATACGCCATTCCGCTGCTCGGCATGCTCCTCGGCAACACCATGAACGGCATCGCCATCGCCATGGACCGCCTGACCACCACGGCCTGGGAGCAGCGCGAGATCATCGAGGCGCGCCTGATGCTGGGGCAACGCTGGGATGAGGCGATTTCCGCCATCCGCCAGCAGGCCGTTCGCAGCGGCCTCATCCCGATCATCAATGCCATGGCCGCCGCGGGCGTCATCAGCCTGCCGGGTATGATGACCGGCCAGATCCTGGCGGGCGCGCCGCCGGTCGAGGCGGTCAAATACCAGATCCTCATCATGTTCCTGATCACTGTCGGAACCGGACTGGGCACCCTCAGCGCCGTGACCATCGGTTCGCGGCGACTGTTCGATGCGCGCCAGCGTCTGTGCCTCGACCGTCTGAGGGAAAACTAGTCTGCTTTGTTGTGCGCTCCAGTAGCCTTTCTATAAACTATAAAGCTCACCGCAAAGATGCAAAGAACACAAAGCCGTTGTGTTTTTATTGATGAATTTCTTCTCGAACTTTGTGTCTTTGCGGTGAAAACGGTGTTTATGGGTGAACACTAGGACAAGCAACCGGATCAGGTAACCATCTCTTATGTTTCGTCCACAGCGTGTCATTGCCCTCGGCTTGCTGCTGCTCTGCAGTGCGAGCGCGCGTGGCGAAATCTACAAATGCACCGATGCAGCCGGTTCGGTGCAGTTCAGCGATCACCCCTGCACCGGCGTCTCGACCTATATCGGGAAGAAGTCGGCGTCGCCGGAAACACAGAGCCCGGATGAACACCTGCAGAAGACCCGGCGCCTGCTCGATGCACTGCGGCAGGAGCGCGAACAGGCGGAACAGGAGAAGGCGCAACAGAAAGCGGCGGCGGAAAAACGCCAGCATGTGTGCGCGAGTGCCCGTGATTACCTGCGCAATGTCACCCAGGCCAGTAACCTCTACCGGCTGGACGAGCAAGGCAATCGGGTCATCCTGTCCGACGAGGAGCGCAACAGCGCGACTGATGATGCCCATGCGCGGGTGGCGAAGTGGTGTAACTGAGTCAGCGGAGCCGGGACATGCGTCAAGGACAAGTTTCCATCCAGAAAGTAATTTACTCACCGCAAAGGCGCAAAGAACGCAAAGGGATCTGTTTGTTTTTGTTTGTTTCTTCGCGTACTTCGCGTATTTGCTGTGAATATACAGTTAATGGAGGAATACTAGTCCAGCGCCTTGTGGAAGAACTCGGGGGCGGTCAGCGCGGCGCGGTGTACACCGGCATTGTAATAGCTGGTGTCGAAGGACTTGTCCTCGACCGCCTGCCGGCGGAACTGCCGTTCGAGTTCGTGCTTGCCGGCCATGGTGGCCGACCACCAGCCGGAGGGGTAGGTCGCCTGCGGGAAGAACAGGGTCTGCACATCCGCAAACCCTGCGTCGCGGATCGCCTTGCGCATCGGATTGATGATGTGCATGTGATACAGGGGTGATTCGCTCTGCTGCACCAGGATGCCGTGCTCGCTCAGGGCGCGCAGACAGTCGCGGTAGAAGTCCTGGGTGAACAGGCCCTCGGCCGGGCCGACCGGGTCCGTGCTGTCAACGATGATCACGTCCACTGATCCCGGTTCGCACTCCTTCATCCAGCGGATGCCGTCGCCGAAGTAAAACTCCGCGCGCGGATCGTCGTTGGAGATGCACAGCTCGGGGAAATACTGTTCGGACAGGCGCGTCACGCGCTCGTCGATCTCCACCTGCAGGGCGTGCCGCACACCCTGGTGCCTGAGTACCTCGCGCAGGGTGCCGCAGTCGCCGCCGCCGATGATGACCACCTCGCGCGGATCCGGGTGGGTGAACAGCGCCGGGTGCGACATCATCTCGTGGTAGATGAAATTATCCCGCGCCGTCAGCATGATGCAGCCGTCGATCACCATCAGATTGCCGAACCATTCGGTCTCGTAGATCTCGATGTGCTGGTACCCGGTCTGCTCGTCGTGCAGCCTGGCGAAGACCTTGATGGAAAAGGCGGACCCCTGGTCGTGATGGGTCTCGGTAAACCACAGGCTGTCATTTTCGAGCACGTCTACTTCCCCCGGTGCGGTATATAAGGATGCACACGATACAAGCCGGATCGGCGGGTGACAACCTTGGCAAATGACGGAATCGCTTGTTCCCGGGCGCGACTGTCATTATCTTCCCCCTCATGACCTGGACTATCGACAAGGCGCGCCGCCGCTACAACATCGCCACCTGGAGTTCGGGGTATTTCGACGTGAACGCGCAGGGCCACGTGGTGGCACGCCCGCAGTGCATCCCTGGAAGCTCCGAGATCAACCTCTACGAACTGGCCGACCGGTTGCATGACGCCGGCCTCACCTGGCCGGTGCTGGTGCGCTTCACCGACATTCTGCGCCACCGCGTGGACCGCCTGTGCGCCGCTTTTGAACAGGCGCGGGCCGAACACGGTTACGGCGGGGCCTACACCGCCGTCTATCCCGTCAAGGTCAACCAGCAGCGGCACGTCGTCGACGCCATCGTGGAGCACGGCGGACTGTGCGTCGGCCTGGAGGCGGGCAGCAAGCCCGAGATGATGGTGGTGCTTGCCGTGGCACCCGCGAACGGTGTGATCATCTGCAACGGCTACAAGGACGCCGAGTACATTGAACTCGCCCTGATGGGCCAGCGCCTCGGCCAGCGCATCACTCTCGTGATCGAAAAGCTCTCCGAACTGGAACTGGTGCTGCAGGTGGCCGCCAGGCTGAATATGCGACCGCGGCTCGGCCTGCGCATCCGCCTCTCGGCGGCCACCTCCGGCAACTGGCAGAACACCGGCGGCGACCGCTCCAAGTTCGGTCTCACCGCCTCCGGCGTGCTCGCCCTGCTGGAGCGTCTGCGCGCGGCCGGGATGAGTGACTGCCTGCACCTGCTGCACTGTCACCCGGGCTCGCAGATCGCCAGCATGAGCGATTTTCGGCGCGCGCTCGAGGAAACCGCGCGCTATTATGTCCAGCTGCACGCCCTTGGCGTTTCCGTCGACACCGTCGACGTCGGCGGCGGGCTGGGCGTGGACTACGACGGCACGGCATCGAAGAGCGACAACTCCGTCAACTACAGCCTCGACGAGTACGCCGCGGCCGTGGTCGGTGTGCTGACCCGCGTCTGTGACGAGCGCGGGCTGCCGCACCCCGATCTCGTCACCGAATCGGGCCGCGCCATGACGGCGCACCATGCCGTGCTCATCACCAACGTCATCGACACCGAACAGGTGCTGTGCACCCCGGGCGTGGAGGCGCCGTCGTCCGGGGAAGCGGCGCCGGTCACGGCCCTGCGCGGCGATCTCGGCCGCTGCGGCCCGGAGAACGCGCTTGCCGTGTACGATGACGCCAACGTTCGGCTCGCAGACCTGCGCACCCTTTACATCTCCGGCGGTATCGAGCTGGCGCAGCGCGCGCTGGGCGAGTCCCTGTATTACGCCGTGTGCCGCGTGGTGCAGGGCCATCTTGCGGCGGATCCTAATGCGCACGCGGTGCTGGATGAGATCACCCGCAAGCTCGCCGACAAGTATTTCTGCAACCTGTCCGTGTTCCAGTCGATGCCGGACGTGTGGGGCATCGACCAGATCTTTCCCATCATGCCGCTGCACCGGCTGAATGAAGAGCCGCTGCGGCGCGCCACCCTGCAGGATCTCACCTGCGACTCGGACGGACACATCGAATACTACGTGGACGGGGAGGGGGTGGAATCAAGCCTGCCGCTGCACGCGCTGCGCGCGGACGAGTCCTACCTGCTTGGCATTTTCCTCATCGGCGCCTACCAGGAGATCCTCGGCGACATGCACAACCTGTTCGGCGATACCGACGCGGTGAATGTCGAGCTGACGGCCGCGGGCGGCTACCGGCTGGTCGAGCCGCGCCACGGCGACACGGTGGAGGAGCTGCTGCGCTACGTCGAGTTCGACCCCGCGCAGCTGCTTGCGCGCTATCGCGACAAGATCGTCGCGGCCGGCCTGGACGCGGAGGAACAGGCCGCCTACCAGCAATTCCTGCAAAGCGGGCTGGAGGGTTACACCTACCTTGAGGAACCGTAGCCGTGATAGTAACTGTAGCGCGGATAAGTGAAGCGCAATCCGGGGTTCTGGCTTGCGTCCATGAACACCTGTTCTCACCGCAGAGACGCAAAGTGCGCAGAGAACTTCTTCAAGGTGAACTACCAATTGGATTTGTATTCTTACAGCAACCGTTCCATGCGTTATCATCGCGGCTCCATTCGCAACGGGCATCCTGTGCTTCTGCATCACTCGCAGTTCCCTCTGCATCGTCGTTGCGGTCGTGCATCACGACGGTCGGGCGCCGTTGCGGGGTGTTTATTGCATTTAGACGATCATTAACCGGGCGCTGTACACCCCATTACCCGGAGACTGCCGATGCCTGATTCCACAACGACTGAATCTTCACTGCCCCCGCCCGTGCCTTTGCAGCCGGCAGGCGGCGTGAGCAGACCCTTATGAAAACCGGCGTCATCGGTCTCGGCGCCATGGGCGCGCCCATGGCACGCAACCTGCACCGCGTGGGTTACCTCGCAGGCATCTGGAACCGCACGGTCGAGAAGGCCCATGGACTCGGCGGGGAACTCGGCGTCACCGTCGCCGCCGATCCGGCCGATCTGGCACGCCATTGCGATCTGCTGATCCTCTCGGTCGGCGCCGACGCCGACGTACTCGACGTGGTTGGCGCGCTGAAAGACGGCCTGCGGGCGGGTGCCGTGGTGGTCGATACCTCCACCGTCAGTCGCGAAACGGCGCGTGCCGCTGCCGCGGAACTCGACTCCCTCAATGTTGACTTTCTCGATGCACCGGTCTCGGGCGGCGTCGAGGGGGCGCGCAAGGGCACGCTAGCCATGATGGTTGGCGGCGATGCCGCGGTGCTGGAACGCATCCGCCCGGAACTGCAGGCCATCGCCGGCCGGGTCGAGCACATGGGCCCGGTCGGCGCCGGTCAGGCCACCAAGGCGGTCAACCAGATCGTGGCGGCCGGCATCAATCAGGCGGTAAGCGAGGGACTCGCCTTCGCGCGCGCCCTCGAACTGCCGCTGGAGAAGGTCATCGACATCGTTGGTTCCGGCGCTGCCGGCAACTGGTTTCTCAGCCATCGCGGCCCTTCCATGGCGAAAGGCACCTATATCCCCGGCTTCCGGGTGGCACTGCATCACAAGGACCTCGCCATCTGCAAGCGGATGGCGGAAGAGCTGGGTGTCGCGCTGCCGCTCGTCGAAATGACGCTGATTCACTACCGACGCCTGATGGAGGCGGGTTTCGGCGACGAGGACATCTCCGCACTCTACCGGGAGAAGCAGGCGCTGTTCGAAAAGTCCGGCAAGACGCCGCGGAAACCCTGAACCGCGAGCGCCCCGGTGGGTCACAGCCCGCTCATCGGTCCAGCGGGCTGCGCACCCCGCGGGGCGCTTCGCCCGGACCACGTCATTGAGCCCAGACAAGCTGCCGATCGAGCACCTTCCGGTAGAGAAACAGGATGGCCGAGAGCGCCTGGTTCTGCGTGGATGCGGCCACCTGTCTGGTGACCGCAAGGTATGACAGGAATGCCGTAATCTCCTGCTCGCCCATCTCGTCCGGATAGCGCTTGTTGTGATACAGGATAAAGCGGCGGATCCACCGTATGTAGGCCTGCCCGGTTCTCAGGCTGTAATGCCTGATCCGAATGGTTTCCCTGACGCGGTCAAGCAGACGAGGCTGTTCCATAGCGCTTCCCTGCAAACTTTGAAATTCCGTTTGGGTAATATACCATGAACCTGACCTGATGATTCTTGTGTAGGAAAATCCTGAAAATACCCAAATGAAAACATCCTTTTTTTCTTTTGGGCAAACTACTAGTAGCTAGGCGGCATCGGGAGAGTCCGTGACAATGTCGATACAGTCGCGAATCTATCGTCTGGCGGGCATCAGTGCTGTCTGCACCCTGGCCGCTGTCGTTGTCCCGCGATTTGTACCCTCAAGCGAGGGAGGTTTGGCTGCCGCGGCAACGGGAGTTTTAATATTTCTGGCGTTTCTGATAGCTTCGTTCGTCGTAGCCGCTACAGCGATGGTGATTTCGATTCGCGCGTATTCCTCTTTGTCGTGGCTGGCTAGAACCGCCGGTATTGGTCCGGCTGTTGTTCTCGGAGTGGTTATTCTGTGGGTCGTCGGCTACCTGCGATACTAGTATTGGGGCAGTTCTGGATGGCGGTGTGACGCCTGACAAAAAATGGAGCCGACAGTCCTAAAGCATCACGCCCTTTGCAGTGGCAAAGGTCTCGCCGCTTTCTAGCCTGCGGCTCATCCCCGACGTTATGCTGCAATGGATTCATTGCAGTGAAGACTACACAATATTTTCAAACAATACGATCTAGGAAAGACCGTGCAATTATAAAGGACGATTGGATTCAGCGGGTTATTGATGGTCCAGAGCGAGAATTCATTCAGTCAGATGGTCGGATACGTCGTTGGGCTAGAATTGAAGAAATGGAGGGTAAATACCTGCGGGTGATATTGTTGTCGGATGGTGTAACCATTCATAACGCATTCTGTGATCGAGGATATAAACCATGAAAGTGAAGTACTTCGAAGACACTGATACGTTATATATTGAGTTCCGTAATGATGACATTGCCGAGTCTAGAGACCTTGATGAGAATACTGTTCTCGATGTTGATGCAAAAGGGAATGTATGCGCAATAACATTTGAGCACGCAAGTCAACGCACGGATGTAAGTCATTTGACTGTTGAAGGTATTGCGGCATAACAAACGCCTCCAGGACGACACGGTTTCGCCGCACGTTTGATGTGAACCGTTAGGTGTGTGAATCGAATCATCATGAAAAGTGGTTTCATCCTGCCAGCGCTGATATTTGCACTTTGCATTGCCAAGTGGTCTGTGGCGGATGAGGATTCGCGGCAACTGGTTCAATTCCCCGAAATTATGCAACAGCATATGTTGGCGAATATGCGTGATCACCTGGCGGCAATTAATGAGATACTCGAGGAAATGGCAAGGGACCGGTTGGAAGAGGCTGCTGAAGTTGCTGAATCACGACTTGGCATGAGTTCATTGGAGTCACATGGCGCGATTCACATGGCCAGGTTCATGCCGGAAGGAATGCGTTACGCAGGTAATGAAATGCACCGGGCAGCAAGCCGTTTCGCGCTGAAGGCGCAAGAGGGTGACGCAATGGCGGCGTACAGTGAAATGTCAGAGATCACTTCCGCGTGTGTTGCATGTCATTCGGCATATCGAATCCGGTGACAATGTTTGCGCCTGACTATGCACTCAATTCTTTCGTCACTTAGTTCCTCACTTTCGCTATGGGCTGTCGTTATTCTCGCAACCGTCGATGTTCTGGGGTTCGGGCCAACGGTAAGTAAGGCATATGATTCCCCTCATTCGGAATCCGTGCTGTTTTTTCTCTGTTTAACATCCGCAATCTCCCTGTCATTATGGCGCTTGAGGATTACTCGGTTACGACGGTACTGTTTCCCGCGGTCATTGCGGCTGCGTGTATGTTGTTAATCGTCATGTTAATTTATCGCAGGTTTGCGTTCGTATCGTGAGAATACAAAAGCAACCGATTGACGAGTGCTCCTTCTACGATCTTTGCTGGATTGTCGACGCCGTCACAAGGCAGAACCGGAACAGGAGGTAAGTCATGCCAACGTACCGCGTTGTCTCCATAGACGGAGGAGGCATCCGTGGCCTCGTCACGACGATACTCCTGCAGAGGATTGTGGCAACACCGGGTCTGGAAAACTTCCTGGATTCAGTTAACTTGATCGCAGGCACCTCGACGGGTGGCATACTCGCGCTTGGGATCGCTCATCAGCTTGATCTGGACAGGATTCGGGACGTTTACGTCAACAAGGGCCCGAAGATCTTTGATGACTCCTGGCTTGATGACCTGGTCGATTTAGGCAAGCTTCGCGGTGCTGACTATGACATAGCGCCTCTACGTCGCGAGTTGAAGAAGCTCTTCGACCGCACCACACTCGGAGAGCTCAAGAGGCGCGTGCTGATCGCCGCCTTCGATCTTGACAACGAGGACCCTGACCCCGTAAAGCGCATGTGGAAGCCGAAACTGTTCCACAACTATCCGGGGCCGAACAACGACCGCGCGTCTCTGGCGGTGGACGTCGCCCTGTATACAGGCGCCGCCCCGACCTACTTTCCGTCCGTCGACGGCTATATCGACGGCGGAGTGTACGCAAACAACCCGGCGATGTGTGCCCTGGCCCAGACACAGGATGACCGTTATTCCCCCCTGCCGTCGCTGGATGAGGTGCTCATGCTGTCGCTCGGTACGGGGACGAGTCTCCAGTACATCAAGGGCAAGTCACACGATTGGGGTTACGCGCAGTGGGTAAAGCCCCTGATCAGTCTCATGCTCGATGGAACCGCCGGAATCGCCGACTATCAATGCAGGCAAATACTTGGAGACCGGTACCATCGTCTCGCACCCGTGTTTCCTGCAGGGACAACGGTACCCCTGGACGATATCGACAAGATCCCCTACCTGATCGAGTTCGCAGAAGCCGTCCCGATCGACGAAACGGTCAAATGGCTGAAGCAAACGTGGAATGTCGCCTGATTGTGGCCGGACGCCTCTTGACCAAGACCAGGACCACCAGTCTGCAGGCGTACCTCATGCCGGCCGCCATCGCATAATATTTAATATCCGTATATAACACCGCTTTCACCGCAAAGACGCAGAGGACGCAGAGAAATTCTTTAATGAAAACACACAATGACTTTGCGTTATTTGCGCCTTTGCGGTTAGCTTATCTCTATATGGATGGACATTATTTATTGAGCTGCATAGTATGAAAATATGGGTAGACGCTGATGCCTGTCCCGTGGTGATCAAGGATATTCTGTTCAGGGCGGCGGAACGTACCGGGGTTGAGTTGACACTTGTGGCCAATCAGCCTGTGCGCATCCCGCCGTCGCGCAGCATTAAATCGCTTCAGGTCACTGCCGGTTTCGATGTTGCTGACACTGAGATCGTCAGGAGAGTTGACTCCGGTGATCTTGTCATCACCAGTGATATCCCGCTGGCCGCAGAGGTGATTGACAAGGGCGCTTATGCACTCACCCCTCGCGGTGAACTGTATACGACTGAAAATATCAGGGCCCGATTGAATATGAGGGATTTTATGGATACGCTGCGCGCCAGCGGAATCGATACGGGCGGTCCGCCGGCGCTGAATCAGAACGACCGGAAGTCCTTTGCGGACCACCTCGATAAACTATTGACCAGGCATGCAAGAAATGCATGACAAGGCAAATTAACGGCACCTGCCTGCCCTGCAGGCAGATCTGGCGGCGTGCATCAAACACTCATTCACGCTTCACAAGGAGAGAACACTGATGAAAAGAATCGGTAAGTATGTTGTTTCCGCCGCTCTTGTTCTTTCAGGCATCTGGTCCGTGAATGCCGCACTGGCCGATGCGGTCACACCCCTGGAACACAAGTCCGGCTATGACATGAAAACAGTGGAGAGGGGACGCTATCTGCTGAGGACGTCCGGTTGCAATGATTGTCATACCCCCGGATACCTGCTTTCCGAAGGCAAAACACCGGAGGATCTCTGGCTGACGGGTGACACC
>JBAVKA010000344.1:0-4962 GCA_049688075.1 Gammaproteobacteria bacterium | reverse complement strand
GCGCCGGTACCGCTTGCGGTCAGCACCGACCTGCAAATCGCGATGAGTGTCAACAGCCTGGCAGTGCTCGCCCTCGGACTCTTCCCCGGTGCATTGCTGTCGGTGTGCACGGCGGTGATAGGCTGAGGGTCAGGTTATATTCCCGGCCGGTGGCCGGTCCTGCCGCGCGGGGCAAGGGCGCCAAACCCAAGGTATCCGATGAGGATCAAGAGAACACGCCGGCGGAGCGCCGGGCTGCCATGACCTGGGCGCACCAAAAGCAGGCCCCTGGAGGGGACGTCTGAAACGGGTATTCGGCATCGACATCGAGACCTGCCCGGCCTGCGGCATGGCAGCGCGGATCATGCCCAAAGCACTCGCTGCGCTCGCGGGGCAGGCTCTCGCCTAATGCATCGATGATCCCGAAGTGATCGCGAAGATCCTTACCCACCTCGATAAGAAAGGCACTGCGCAGGAAACGGGACTCTTGCCGGGAGGGAGGGCGCCGCCTGCCGGTCTGTTCGGCTGACATCATCACCCCCTCGTTGAACCCGGGTTGCTGTGCAGGGCACGGCAGGGTTTCAGCTGCTGTGAGACCCGGATGCTCCGGGCAATGAAGGTGGCGATGGAGGACTTTTTATGCTGAGGGCTCAACGGGGCAGTATTTTGGGGGTGGTGGCAGGGCACAAAGCCCACACAGGGCTCCTCATCGCTCATGAATGATCCGTTGATCATGGGAGAAAAACGTGTTTATCCTTCCTGTACTCCATTGGGTACACATGAAGATGTCGTACCTTACATTCCAGAACATGACCTCTTGACCGGCAGCCTTAGGGTCGTCGTTTCTTTTATATCAGCCTGCTATACCTTTTAATGGATTTTTATTGAGATATTTGCAGGAATCGGCCATAGACCGCGCATAGCGGCTGGTAACGACGCACATATGGCAAGCTGAGGTGTGTCTGTCACAATGGAGGCTTGTAGCATGTCCGACGGACGTTTGGTACTTCCGGGATTGAATGCACTTGCGAGGGCGCATGAGCAGGACTACTTCGCGAACGGGCATCGCGGCGCTGCAATGGTGGCTGCTCACCTGCTCTGCGAGGACAATGACCTGAGTGACAAGGCTCGATCGCGAATCGAGGAGCTGGTCGATCTGAACTGGTCGAAGACGTCTCTGTGCGCCCGCTTCCCGGAGGAAGAGCCCCAACCCGAGCGGATCCATGAGATCGGCATTGCCCTTACCGTAGGTGCAGAATCTCTGCGGCAGGTCGGACACAACGTGATCTTCGCAATGTTGGCTATCAAGGGGTTCCGCTTGATGCCTGAGGCGGCAACACCGGCCCGGATTGAAGGCGTATGCAAGCTGATTCGCATGTTAACGCCATGGCGGGATGTCGAACCTGATCCTGAAGTGGTCCCTCCGCCATTCGAGGATACAGCAGCTGCGTCACGGTTCGTCTTGCGTGAAGCTTGTGATGCCATCGACCGGTTTACCGGATTCGGGCAGGGTTATGCGGGCCACATGCTTACATTCGGTCAGGCGCTCGTTGAGCTGGCAGCGATGGGGGACCTGGTGTTGGCCGAAAGCTGCCGTAACGCCTTCCGAAAATACGTCACCGTCACGCGGCTTGGACCGGAGCCGGACGCAAAACCTAAGCCCGATCATCCCCGAAGTGATCTCAGACCGGCGGAAGCAGCCTATTGGGAGGCCCGGGGTGATAACGACGTGGATATCGGGCACGTTTTTAAGTGTCCCTACAGTTGTTATGATCTGCTCAGGCGCGCGGATGACCCGTACCTGGCACGGGCCTGGGAGGAACGCGCCGACCAGCTGTTTTAACGCCTGATTCAGGCAAGCCGATTGTTTCCGCGGGATTCCCTGGTCTCATGTGCCGGGGTCTCCGCCTTGTTCGTGCAGGATGTCCGCAGAACAGAAGATACCGCTCGAAATCCAGGCAGGGAAAGCTGAATAGCTTGTCAATACTGTAACAACTGGATATCTCATGATCCGGATATCAACGGATAATCCATTCGTTGAATTATTCGACCGCGACTTTCGTCCAGAAAGTAAGGACAGTTCAACCGGTCGACGCAACACATTATCTTTAGACCAAAAGATGAAGTGTTGCATGTGGTATACAGGATGCGAATAAACTATACCGCAGAAAGGAACCCAGAATTGGCAGCGGGGAGAATCTTTAAAATCTATTGGACGAGCCTTTGATAGGCCATCATCCCCTGTCTTTGGTCAGCTGGTGCCCGTTGGCGGCATTCAGTAAATGACAACTGCGGTAATCTTTCAGTGTGGACGCTCGACTTGCCGGCTAAAGGAAAGACTCAAAATTAAAGCAGCGAAGCGGCATAGTACAACATGTAATCAGATCAGACGTCCTGCGGATAAGTGCTTCGCTTTTCTTGACTATTGTTTCTGACATAGTTCGTCAGATATTATCTGTGCGGCCAGTTTGTGGCCTTGCACATTCCAGTGTCCAAATGGCGTTACTAGACCATTGTCTTTTATATAATTATGCATGTAGATTTGGTTTTTATCCGCGAACTGCTGAAAGGGTGGGGCAAGATCCAGGACGGCAAAACCTTCACGCTGGCCAATCGATTTGATTCGATTGCCGGGGTAAAAGAGAGTGTCTGTTCCGGTATTTTCGAGCAGTTTTTTTCTCACCGACATATCCGGTGTTTCTTGCAAATGGGTACCCAGGCTTACGACAAAAAATTTAACACCTTTTTCCCTGGTTTCCCGGTTCATAATCGAAATCAACTTGTCGGTTATTACCCATGATTGCCGTCGTTTCTCATCATTTGACTCATGATAGATACTGATGAAATGCGGTGATACAGCCTCATCCATCAGGGTTGAAAATTCCGCCTTCCTTATCTCTTCCTTCCTTCCAGAATACTTATCTATCAAGTTCTGTACCTGCGTGTAAGCTTGTCTTCCGAGCTGGAGCACCCGGGATTGTTCGACGAACAGTGTGAGCTTGCTCGCGCCGCAATCTGCGCTCTGTAATGATCGAAACGAATAGTCGAATTCAGGCTTTCCGTCCCGAATAACGGTGTACGGGCGGCATTGATTCCAGGAGAGCTCCTTCAGGTTGTCATCCAGGTCATTTGCCGGCCAAAATACCAGGATAACCATGTCAGGATGGTACTTCCAGATGTCGTTTCGCAAAACCATTAACTCCTGGGCAGTTCCGTAATCGCTGACTCCGAAGTTCATAACCTCTACTTTCCTGGGAGAAAAACACTTTCGTCGATTGAGTTCCTTTTCAATAATCTCAGTAAACCGCTGTTTCCGCTCCACGTGAATCGCGGCGGTATAGGAATCTCCCAGGACGGCGATGCGAAAATAACCAGGCGGTTTTTTCAGCTCGTGTATGCGATCGTTGAAACCTTCGCTGTTGATGACGACAAGATGTAACGGGCGTTCACTGGATTGCAGCCATTCATTATCCGGTGTGTATGAGAAACCACGATAGTAGTCTTTTTGCATTACTGTTGCTGGTGATGGATAAGAGATACCCAAAACGCGTAGTGTAATTTCCGCCAAGAGAAATGCGACAATCAACGACGCCGCCATCAAGAGAAGACTGCTTCGAAGATTGCCTTTGAAATCGGGTTTAGATTCCATAACTAGAGAATGCTTCCTGATGGTAGATGAATAACATTCGAGCCGTTTTGCCGGTGCAGACGCATGGTTAATTCAATCATTTCGACACGATTGTTATTTTTTAACGCTATCAATTAATTGAATCCAGGTAAACCACCGCCTCTGGCGGTGAGGCTTGTCAGGGCCCTGGCGTTGCGGCGTTTGGAGTAAGAAAATGGTCTCCCTTTGAACCGGCAAGTTCTAACAGGAGGCCAGAATGAGAGACTGGCAGAGCCAGGTTCACGTCAAACATGATTGCAGATCACTGCTGTCCCGTTAACGAAAACAAAAAAGGCTTGAATCACAATCAACTGTTGCAATGCAAGTGCGAACAAACACTGTAATAGAAGAAGATTTAAGCCCTGGTACATCAAGGCACCGTCTTCGCGCAATTACTCAAGTATATCCCACGACCGCGAAGTTGCGCACGGTGACATGCTCATTAATCCGCCCGGCAAACGCCTTGCCCCAGCCGACACTGTCCGTCACCGTCGAGTCCCCAACCAGCGTGACGGTGATGTCCCTGCTCTCACCACGAACGAAGCCCGCGGCGAATAGAACGATGAACGCGACGGGGTATTTTGCATGCGCCAGATTCCAAAGCCTCACGGCTGAACGCTGTCGATCCAACGACTAAGGCCAGTCAAAATCAACGATCACCGGATAATGATCCGAAAGATAGTCGGTCGACGGATCCTTCATGACCCGGGCGAATATGCACTTGTCGGCCAATCGGGCGGAAGCCAGGATATAGTCGATTCGCCAGAAACCCCATTTGTTTTCGACCAGGAGGGAGGGAACGCTCGCCTGATCCGTGGAGATCGTGCCCTGATGTTGATGGACCAGATCAACCCAGCCGCCGCCCAGATACTGGTCCATGACGTTGTACTTCGCAGGATACCTGGCTTCGTGCTGGTAGTAGTCATCGTCGAGGGGAGACGGTGAATTGAAATCTCCCAACAGAACGGACGGACGGCCGGCCGACTGAATCTTTCGAATCTCGCTGAGCACGAGGGCCGTCTCCGGAAGGCGAATATCCTCCGGCTTCGGGGCGAGGTGCAGCACGAAGAAATCGATCCCCCGGGTTTGGCCGTGAATCATGCCGTGCCACATACCCTTCATGGCGATGCAGTGAACATTCCGGATCGGTTGTCGCGAGGTGAGCCCCAGGTGATATCCGGATTTCACTTGGCACAACTGCACATAGGGGTGGCCCCATGCGCGAGCATCTTCCTGAAGTTTCTGTTCCGTGTAGTTGTTGAGCTCCTGAAGCGCCACAACATCCGGCTTCTGCGCCGCGATCCACGCCACAGCCT
>JBAVKA010000343.1:0-5218 GCA_049688075.1 Gammaproteobacteria bacterium | reverse complement strand
CAGTTGGGCGCCGGGTATCTGCAGGCTGCTTGTGGTGTCCATCGTGAGTCTTGGTAAATGAGGGTTGAATAGTTACCGCAGAGACACAGAGAGAATCCAGAAAAATACGCTACGGTCAATGGTCGTGTCTTGCCTGGAAAGCCCGGATACGATCAATGCGGTTTTATCAGACAAGTTCTTTCTCCGTGTACTCTGCGTCTCTGTGGTGAATAACGATGTTAGTCCGCCCCGGCTGTGGTCGCGTCCGTCGCTTCGAGCAGGGTCTCGAAGTCTTCGAATCGCATGACCGGCGGTTCGCATTGTAAACCCGTACAGGCATAGGCGACCACCTCTCCCTGCGGCGCGTAATTCGCCAGTATGCCGGGCAGTGTGGTTTCGGTTGCAGGGATGGCCAGTAGCAGGCGTCGCGGCGCATAGGTCCGGGCCGCGCGTTGCCGCCATGCCTTCATGGACGCCGCATCGCCGCGCAGGATCACCGTCTGGCCCGGCGACAGTGCGTCCTCCAGTGCGACCAGCAGGCTGGCATGGCCGTGTGGCATGGACTCGAGGCTCGACCAGAGTCCCTTCAGGGTTTGCTCGGCGGCATCCAGATAACGGGCCTCACCCAGCAGGTGGCCGAGCCGGTAGAGCACCGTGGCAGCGATGCCATTGCCGGAGGGTGTGGCCTCGTCGTGGTTCGGCTTGGGTCGCTGGATCAGCGTCTCGTGATCGTCCGAGGTAAAGAAAAAGCCGCCGGCGGGATCGCGGAAACGGGCGAGCAGCACATCGGCGAGTTCCACGGCGAAGCTCAGGTCGGCCTCGCGCCAGCGCGCCTGCAGCAGTTCCAGCAGGCCATCGATCAGGTCGGCATGGTCGTCGAGGTAGGCGTTGAGATGTGCACGACCCTCCTTGCCGGTGGCGAGCAGGCGGCCGTTTTTCCAGAGCTCGCGCCGGATGAAATCGACGGCGCGTTCCGCGGAGGCGATCCATTCAGGGTTGTCGAGCTGGCGTCCCGCGATCGCCATGCCGCGGATCATCAGGCCGTTCCAGGCGGTCAGTATTTTTTCATCGCGTCCCGGATGCACCCGCTGCTCGCGCACTGTGAGCAGTGTCGCGCAAACCCGGTCGATGCGACTGTCGACCTCGTCGAGGGTGAGGGAGTATTCCGTGGCAAGCTGCGCGCGGCTGCGATGTACGTGCAGGTGCCAGTGACCCTCGAAGTTGGCGGCGCGGTCGAGACCAAAGTGGCGCGCGAACAGCCGGTAGTCCTCCGCTTCAAGCAGCGGTTCGATTTCCTGCGGTGTCCAGGTGTAGAACTTGCCTTCCTCGCCTTCGGAGTCTGCATCCAGGCTGGAATAGTAGCCGCCTTCGGGCGCCTGCATTTCGCGAATCACCCAGGCGGCGGTTTGTTCGCAGGTGCGTTTGAACAGCGCGTTGCCGGTCGCGGCATACGCCTGGGCGTAGAGCGCGAGCAGCGCACCGTTGTCGTAGAGCATTTTCTCGAAGTGCGGAATCATCCAGCGATCATCCACGGAGTAGCGGCAGAAGCCGCCGCCCAACTGGTCATTGATGCCGCCCTGCGCCATTTGCTCCAGCGTGAATACGGTCATGTGCAGGGCGCGCCGGTCGTTCATGCCGTGATGGCGGCAGGTGCCGGCCCAGTGACGCAGCAGGCATTCCAGATTTGTCGGGTGCGGGAACTTCGGGGCCTGGCCGAAACCGCCCTGGCGTTCATCGAAACTCTGCTCTAGCTGCCGGCGGGCGTTATCAAGCGGCACCGGGTTGAGACTATTCGCCGCGCCCTCATTGCTGTTGATCGATTGCAGGGCCTGCAGCAGGGAGACGTTCTGATTGCGGATCTCGTCCGGGTGATCGGCAAGAAAACCCGCGATGTGCTGCATCAGTTCCCGGAAAGATGGCATGCCGTGCCGGGGCTCGTTCGGGAAATAGGTTCCGGCGAAGAACGGCACCCGGTCGTCCGGCGTCAGGAACACGGTCAGCGGCCAGCCGCCGGGCCTGCGGGTCAGCAGGGAGTGGGAGGTCTGGTAGATCTTGTCGATGTCCGGGCGCTCTTCCCGGTCGACCTTGATGTTATTGAACAGCCGGTTCATGAGGTCGGCGGTGTCCGGGTCCTCGAATGACTCGTGCGCCATGACGTGGCACCAGTGGCAGGCCGAGTAACCCACCGAGAGCAGGATGGGCTTGTTTTCGCGGCGCGCCTTCTCCAGCGCATCGGGTCCCCAGGGATACCAGTTCACCGGATTGTGCGCGTGCTGCAGCAGGTAGGGACTGGTCTCGTTGATGAGTTGGTTGGTATAGTCGCTGTGCTCGCTCATGGCCATGGGAACTGCCGCTCAACAGGTATCGTGCGGTTGCTGCAGGTTGGACCTCGGGAGGTCATAGCGTGTTGTCTGGAAAGAAGGTTTACAACCCACCTGCTGTAGGGTAATCGTGTGGATCTTGCCATCGTCATTCCGGTACTGAATGAGGCGTACAGCCTTGCTCCTTTGCTTGATGAAATCACGACCGCACTGGCCGGGGAGACTGGGTACGAGATCATCGTGGTGGATGACGGAAGTACCGATGCCACCCGCGACGAGCTGTCCCGCTGTCTTGAGCGCAGTCCGCTGCTGCGGGTTATTCACCACCCGACCCGCCGCGGGCAGTCGGCGGCCATCGCCACCGGCGTCGATGCGGCGCGCACCCGCTGGATCGTCACCCTGGACGGCGACGGGCAGAACGATCCGGGCGACATCCTGCGTTTCTACCGTACCCTGCGGGAGGCGCCGGCTGATGTGGGACTTGTCATCGGCCATCGCGCCCGGCGCCGCGACACTCTGCTGAAGCTCATGTCATCACGCATCGCCAACCGGGTGCGCGCCTGGGTCCTCGGCGACGATACACCGGACAGCGCCTGTGGTCTCAAGGCATTTGCCCGTGAGACCTTTATGCGCCTGCCGCGCTTCGATCACATGCACCGCTTCCTGCCGGCGCTGGTGCGGCGCCAGAGCGGGCGGGTGCTGTCACTCGAGATCACGCAACGCGAGCGCACCGGCGGACGCTCGAAATACGGACTCCACAACCGCCTCTGGGTCGGGATCGTGGACCTGCTGGGTGTATGGTGGCTCAAGCGCCGCGCGCTGCGGCCGGTGGTCGAGGAGAGGGAGTAGCGGATGCAGGGCATAATCTGGCTGGTGGTCGGTTTCGCGGGACAGGCGCTGTTTACGATGCGCTTCATCCTTCAGTGGTGGTACAGCGAACGGCAGAAGCGCAGCGTCATCCCGGTGGCCTTCTGGTATTTCAGCCTCGCGGGTGGTGCGACCCTGCTGGGGTACGCCATTTATCGCAAGGACCCGGTGTTCATCGCCGGTCAGGCCGGCGGCCTGTTCATCTATTCACGCAACTTGTATTTCATCTACCGTGAACGCAGTGACAAGCGAGGGATGGCCGGCGGGCAATGACGCCGCGTTCCTCGTCGTTGCCTGTTCTGCTGGCCCTGTGGCTGGCGCTGCTGCTGCTGTCCCTGCTGACGCGGCCGCTGCTGCCTGTCGATGAGACACGCTACCTTGCGGTCGCCTGGGAAATGTGGCGGCGCGGGGATTTTCTCGTGCCCTATCTCAACGGCGCGCCCTACAGCGACAAGCCGCCGCTGTTCTTCTGGCTGATCCATGCCGGCTGGCGGCTGTTCGGCGTCACTGAATGGTGGCCGCGCTGCGTGGCCGCGCTGGTTTCGCTGGCGGCGCTATGGGCGACGGCAAAGCTGGCGGACACACTCTGGCCGCGGGACGCCATGACGCGGCAACTCGTGCCCTGGGTGCTGTTCGGCAGCATATTCTGGATGGCGTTCTACCCCTGGGTGCAGTTCGACCTGCTGCTGGTGCTGTTTGTCGTGCTCGCCATCACCGGCCTGGTGATGGCCGCCGGGGGCAGACGCGGCGGCTGGCTGCTTGTCGGACTGGGCATCGGGCTCGGTGTCCTTGCCAAAGGACCGGTTATCCTGTTGCATGTCCTGCCGGCGGCCCTGCTCGCACCGCTGTGGGTCCACGACCGGCCGCGCTCCTGGCGGAGCTGGTATGCGGCTATCGGCGGGAGTCTGCTGCTCGGGTGTGTGATTGCGTTTTCCTGGGCGCTGCCGGCGGCGCAGTCGGGCGGCGAGACCTACCGTCAGGCTATCCTGTGGGGACAGACGGTCAACCGGGTGGTGAACGCCTTTGCCCATGCCCATCCCTGGTGGTGGTATCTCCCATGGCTGCCGGTGCTGTTCGCGCCCTGGCTGTTGCTGCCCTGGCTGTGGCGGCCTCTGCTGCGGTCGCTGCGCGATCCGCAGGATGCGGGTGTACGTTTCTGCGCAGTCTGGTTGCTGTCCGCGCTGCTGGTCATGAGCCTCATGAGCGGCAAACAACTCAAGTACCTGCTGCCATTGCTGCCGGCCTTCGCGTTGCTGGTGGCGCGCGTGCTGTCGCTGGCGGAGGCACAGGGCATGACTCGTCGACCGCTGGCGCTGGCCGTCCTGCCGGGGTTGAGCGGAATCTTCCTGGCGGAGGCACCCTCCCTGATAGCCGCGCCGCTCTGGGTGGATTCGGTCAGCCCTCTCTGGGGTGGCGCGCTCATCGCCGGCGCCGTATTGCTGGTCATGAGCAAGCCGCTTCGTATGGAGCAGTACCCGCTCGCGGTAGCGGTTTTGTCCGCCGGAATACTGGCCATCGTGTACCTCGGCGTCTTCCGCAACGCCGCGCCGGCCTATGACCTGCGCGAGGCAAGTCGGGTAATCGCCGCGGCGGAGGCGACGGGTAGGCCGGTTGTGAGCCTGTCCGACTATCACGGTCAGTTCGGTTTCTATGGCCGCCTTGCCCGCCCCATCGAGAACCTGTCTCCCGAGCAGGTGCCGGCCTGGTCCAGGGAACATCCGGGGGGGTATCTGATCGCCACTTATCCGGGCCGGGTGCCGGGTCATTCCGCAGCCGTCCATGAACAGCCCTATCGCGGTGGCCATTTGGTGATCTGGACGGCTCGTGAGCTTGCGGCCGACCCCGCGCTTTTGCCGTAGAATGCCGGGCTGGTCCATCCGATCCGACATCCGCATGCCTGCAGCTACACTTCCTGTCCTGATGCTGAAGAAAAACGAGGAGCGGCGCCTGCTTGCCGGACACCTGTGGGTGTACAGCAACGAGATCGACACCCGCAAGACACCGCTGTCCGCGTTTGAGCCGGGCGGCGCGGTCAACATCCGGTCCGCCGC
>JBAVKA010000342.1:0-2168 GCA_049688075.1 Gammaproteobacteria bacterium | reverse complement strand
ACAGGAACACACTCTTGGCTGTAACCGTCCATTGCTCACACAGACGCAATTCTGATGGATCACCCGTGCGTGGATTGTCATCTCGAACAAAATCGACGTAGGTATGTGGATCGGCTGTCGGCCAGTGACGCATGAAATCCTTCAAGAACTCATCCCAACTGGAAATTCCGTAGCGCTGCATATAACTCATGGGGACCGAAAACCCATGATCGATGCCGATGATTGCAGGCTCGTCAGATTCAAGTGCCTTCAGGCAATATTGCGCAATCTCCAGGCGCGACCAGTTTTTCGCACCTTCCGCGGTCGTGCTGATCTTTGCCGGCTCGCCATCTCGCGCTGCTTCATAGATTTGCAGTGACTTGAGCCGGCTTTCCGGTGTTTGCGCACCGGAGTAGTCGATGCCAATGTAGCGGGAGAACCTCATCGTTTTTCGCTGTGGTGAATCAAGCCGTGGACGATGCGTAGAACGACGATGGCAGAGTCGGGTACTTGCGCCCTTTGCCCATTCCTTTCGCATCATACCTTTTGCATCAGCGTAGCCCGCCTGCTCACGCCGGCCAGAATCGGGCCGGACGTTGATTCCGGCATTCCGGCATTTTTGGCCAAAGCGGCTGCAACGGCAATTGCAACCTCCAACCGCGCGGCGAGGTCCGAAAAGATACTCTCCATGTCCTGCTCGTGCAGCCCGGCTTTTTGGCCGGTCTGGTAGAAATGCCGAAGCTGAATCTGGTCGAGGCGAAAATACCCTTTGTCCCCCAGCGCCATCGCCAGCTTGATCTTCTGAACCGGGAATTCCGGGTAAGGTGCCGCGGACATCACGTCATAGAGCGGCGTCAGCCTGAAACCACCCGGTGTTATAAATATCGAGAAGTTCTTGGCATGGCCGTCGATGGCGGCCAGCAGCCAGAACACGATCTGCGCCTTCATGAAGGTCAGGCGGTCTTCACGCGGGGCGACCGCGCCGTTCAGGAAATCCAGAACCTCCACAATGCCGGGTCCGCCATCGCTTTGATATTTTCGCAGGGGCGGTACACCCAGCGCCTGACAGATATCCTCCTGCGGCAGGCGGTACAGCACGCCCTCCCGCCAGGTCCGGTCGAAACGCTCCACGACGATCACGGACTTGTCGTCAAAAAACCGCACATCAGTATTGGCCGTTTCAAGTCCCAGTGCGCTGCAGAGCACCAGGCACAGCCATTCATTCCAGGGCGTATCGGAAAAGTCAGCACCATCCGGGCCTTCCTTCATGGCAGGCTTGAAGATGTGGGAGGTCGGTGTCGATCCGAGCGGCAACTGCCATTGATTGTCGATGTGGAGAAAGGCGGTCTTTTCCTGTACCCCGGCAATCGAGATGCGAAACTCATCCTTATCGGCATACAGGCCGAGGGGGGTTGGTTCCAAGGGAAGCAAGCCGGGCGGCAATCTCTTCATCGGTGACCGGCCGGTATCCCATTTTCGCAGGATCGCCGGGATCAAGGTCCTCTGGAATGAAGCGCAGCGCACCCACGCAATCGCGCCCGATGACTGCCAGCAAATCAAAGATACCCGCACTTTCAGCCTGCTCGCGCGCCGCTATCTTTTCCCTGACAGCGAGATCACCGGGCAACAGGCCGTCGAAGTAGCTGGTTGCACCCTCCCCGGACCAGATCCGATCGGACAGACTGCCACTCGTAATGCCTGCGCTGATCATGTTATCGATGCGGTCGGCAAACAGGGACACGGTGTCGCCATGCCGTGAGTAGCCGCTGTTACCATTGAATTGGATAAAAGAATTTTCGATTGTGTGCGGAGTCATGGCGCAGTCCCTATTGTGCCATTCGATGAGGAGCATAGTTAGGAGTCTTTAATGCTGCTGCAAAGCCGTAGTATTGATCGCCGGTTGAACCATTTTGGAGCAGCGTATGGTATGGAGTTCATCTGGATGCACTAAAAACTTGCACATGGGGTATGTCGCATTGGGTCGTCTCACGTCTTTTAATGATTTTTTTTAATTGAATTAGCCCGTTGTCCAGCACAACTCCTCCATCGTAATCTAGAGTGATAGGTAAAATAGATTTTTCTCCGTACGCCCCGAATCATGGTTGTGCTCGTCAGTATCCTGACACACGGGCGCCGACATGGAGAGAGATATGAGAGAGGGCAAGTTCCTGGAACAGAATTCGCAAGCT
>JBAVKA010000341.1:0-2486 GCA_049688075.1 Gammaproteobacteria bacterium | reverse complement strand
GTTCCATGAATTGTCAGGCATATTCACCCGTTGGAAAAAACACTTCTTGACGCGCGGGAAAGCTTCCGTAGCGAGATTGTATGTTTTATAGACGGATACGGGTGAATTATCATGATCAAAGCAGGTCCCGATGCCCAGTGCGCTTATGGACGGGCCAAACCCCCAACCCAGATGAGCGAAACGAATGACATAATGACGCGCGAGCTTGATGTTATTGGCGAACTGTCTTTCGTCTTCGCGCTCATTCAACGCCGCATCCAGGAACGGCACGCCATCCGTATCCACATGCTTGTAATTGGCAATATCACTGTTGAATCCGGATTCAGACGACGGGAATACGCTTGTCCGGAGTCGACCGAAGAAGTGGTTGAAGATGGAATACCATTTGTCATCAGGCATCGCGGCAATCTTGCCTGAGGCTTTCAATACCCAGCTTTCCCCCCAGGTTCTCACAATCCTCTCGGTTTCCGGGATCTTTGAAATGAACTTCAGTGGGATCTCCAGGATGATGGCGTTGACATTTTTACCCGCCTGCGCATCCTTACCGCTGTAGACAAACCGGAAATTACCGTTTTCATCCTTCAGGAATTTCTTTCCATTCCAGGCAGGAGAATCCTCTGGAAAATCCTCTTTGACGCCCTGGCCGAGTAGAGGTTTGTCTTTGTCGAAATTGAAAAGCTTGTTACCCTCCAGCTCAATGAGCGTCTTGGGAATCGGCATTTCCCGCTTATCCTTCATGGCCCGGGGAATATAATAGAATTGAGGTGCATAGTTTATCGAGCGGAAAAATCCGGGCAAATCGTTAAAAAATGCGTCATCCCTGCCACCGATATACGCCTTGATCGACTGTCCGTCAGGTGATTCGATGGTCTCAACCTTGCCGGTATCGATGATTTCAGAGAAATCGCCGTCGGGAAAATCGATAAATTCGATCCTGGCCCTGTTCTCTTTATTGAATGAGACTCGTACTTCGGAGGCTTTCTGCCTGAAGTATTTATCCTTGATCGCGTCGGCATATTTCAGAATTGTGGCCAGGCTTTGATCCCCGTCGAGGCCGGAGTCAACTCGCGGATCGGGGTCGAAATAAAGTCTGTATAGCACGTCGGTGTCAAAAACACCGGTTTTCTGGACAGAGGCAAATGTCAGGGCGACGACAACCTTTTCGCCACCGGTCTTGTCATCGCCTGGAAAGCCAAACAGGTCATACAGGTCTGCCGCACTAACCGGTATATCGGAAAATATCGAGTTTATTGCGTTGGGATCATTATGGTCAGCGGCAAGACAAAGCCTGTGGTTTATGGCTGATCCAATAACTATCAGGCCAAGTAGCGGGTATTTGAAGACTGTCCACGTATATTTCATGACCTTTCCCCCTATCAACGTCGAAACAGCAGCTGGATTTGACTATGGGTATCCCTCCGTTTTTCGCGAAACTCGAAGCGACCTCCAGGCCCGGAAACCCGGCTGCTCTTGTTGCGGCCGGGTTCGACTACTGCCATACGCTCCGAGGGAGATCAACGCCATGACGGTACACTGCGGTTCTTGTGTGGTTAGGCTAAGGTGCTGCGCTACGCAGATCCAGTTGCAATGAGACGATCAGGCTACTGATATAGTCGACGTTTCGTGAAAACCGCAGCCATTGATAATGGCAGAAGGTGATTATGTCAATACGTAGATTTACGAATGTTTCCGGGATTTCTCCTGGAGTAGTCTTTTAGACACATGCAAGGGTAGAAAATGTTGACAGCAAATAATTGCGAGGTGCCGTGTCCCCGCCCGGATACAGAGACATGCCGCCGGAAGACAATCCCGACATGATCTATGGAATGTTCAAGAATCAGCCAGGCTTAGAATCATAGCCCGTCGGGCGCATGCCACTCATTGCCCGTGACACGGACTTCCTGGTCGCCGGTCGCGGTCAGGCGACGCGGCCATACGCGGTCACTGTCTCTGGTCGGCAAGTTATTCCCCACCAGCGACCCGAACCACAGAGAGCCGCTCCCTACCGCCAGTTTTTTTACCCAGCAGGATCTTGGCGGAGAGCATTCCGACTACATCAATGATGCGGAACTTCGTAACGCGCCCGATACACGCGCCTGGCGTCGTGGAGCCGGAGCGCCGATATTGTTCCTGGAGGGAGCGCTCTTCCTCCGCGCCGACAAGGTACCGTCGGTGCGTCAGCTGTATCAGATCGCGGAACTCGGCAAACCGCAGGATGAACCTGCAAGAACGCCTCAATTCATGCGTCTGCTGGTGGATCCTGAGCAACCCAGGATCGAAGGAGATGCCCTGGATTTTCGTGATGAAATCATGGCGCAAATTTTTGACAAAGGTGATCCCGTACCAAGCCGCAGCCTCATTTTCCATATCGAAGTGACCGACGAAGGCTCGACCCGGGGTACACCGGTCTTTCAACGACGCACCTTCAGGAATTGGCAGCGCATCGGCAGACTGATTTTCGATAACGCCGTCGCCTCTTACAACGG
>JBAVKA010000340.1:0-2433 GCA_049688075.1 Gammaproteobacteria bacterium | reverse complement strand
GTGTGGTCGGACAGGCCGTCAAGCCACAGGCGCTCACCTACCGCGACGAACTCAGTCTCCTGGATGTCATGATCGAGGCGGGAGGGCTGACCGAGTTTGCGGCTGGCAACGGGGCGAAGCTGGTGCGACGAACCGGCAACGGTCTGAAGACCTATGACCTGCGCCTGGCTGACCTGCTCAACAAGGGTGACATGAGTGCCAATCTTGAGATGCAGCCCGGTGACATCGTCGTGATTCCCGAGTCGTGGTTCTGATACCGTGCAACGCCAGCAACCCTGGACCGTCGTTGAATCGCAACCCGTCTCCATGTACGCTGCCTGGCACACCGGGATCGGTTCGGAGCTCAGCCTGTACAGGAGATTTCACGCCAAGGTTCATCCGACGGCATCCACTAGCCGGTACTATCCTTCCGATCGTCTTCGGCCTCTATTGCTGCATGGCGGCTGCTGAGGTGAGGGACTGGACGATAAATCCTGGTATCACGCTCGGCCAGACCTGGTCCGACAATGTCGCTCCGAATTCCGGCGGATTCGATCAGTCCGATTTCATTACGCAGATCAACCCGGAACTTCGCGCAAACCTCAATGGCCGACGGATCCAGGCGGACCTGGATTACCAACTGCAGAATATCCTCTATGCGAGGAACGACCGAAGTACCACCTACCAGCAATACCTTGCGCGTGCCGGCGCCGAGGTCCTGCCTGAACATTTTTTCATCGATACCTCCTCGACGCTGACACAGCAGATCATCAGTACGAGCGGGGTCCGCACCAATAACAACTACACCATTACCGACAACCGGACCGATCAACTCACGGCGAGTATCCGGCCCTCGTGGCACCAGTCCCTTGGCTCCAATGCCGAGTCGTTGCTCGACTACGAACACGGTATCGTGAAGTACGACAGTGACAAGGTGGCGGGAACCACCTCGGACAGCCAACTCGATTCGGTATCGCTCACGGCCAACAGCCTTTCAGAAGAGCGACGCCTCTCCTGGAAAGTCAATGTCGCGGATCAGCGCATCAATTACGATGACAATGCCTTCGACGACCTGAAAATAAGGCATGCCGGACTGCTGCTCGGCTACCAGATTATTCCGGGGTTTAGTCCCCTTGCCCTGATAGGTTACGAGGACAACGATTTTGGAGACAACATCGGCTCGACCGACCCCAAAGGCTCGTTCTGGGGTGTTGGATTCCGCTGGCAACCCAACACCCGGACCGATCTCGAGGCCCTTGCCGGCCACCGCTTTTTCGGGAACACCTATCGGGTGGACTGGCGGCAGCGGGGACGCTATCTCACCTCCGAGTTGACCTATACCGAGGAAATCCAGGGCGAGGCGACCTCGGCACTGGAAAGTGCCAGTCTCATCGATAACCCGAGCGTGCCCTCCGCCTTTACCTTGGGTGTGTCTGGCAATGCCTTTCTGAGCAAGACCGTTCGTGCCTCTGCGATTTTAAAGAAATCGAAGACCTCGATCACCGTTACCCCTTTTTACGGGAAACGCGAGTTCTCGGATTCGAGTCAGGACGAGAGTGTGGGCGGAATCGAAGGGACATGGACGTGGGATTTCGCATCACGCACCAATTTTGGCGTCAAACTGCACTGGGACACGACGGATGCCGCAACCGGCAGTGAAAATCAAACCTTCGCCTATTCCACACTGCAGTTACAGCGACGGCTCGGAAACCAGGCCATGGCATCGCTCCAGTATTCCTATACCCGGGCGGATTCTGACGACAAGCAGCTCGCCTATTCGGAAAATGCAATCACCGCGCAGCTGACTTATCTGTTCGGAACGCCGCCCAAAGAAGTACCCGAGCCGTCTGTGCGCCACACCCGCAGTCAACAGCGAGAACTACAATTCTAGGGTACAACAAGATTTTTGCTTGTCACGGAGAACTATGAGTCATACGCAGATGAAATTCATTCTACATGCTCTCTATACCGTTTTTGCCGCGGGAAAATCGGGTCAAAATTGTAATATGACACGCGTTGCTCCGGTAAAAATTATAGAACCGCGCAGGTGTGCCAACGTTCAATACAGAAAGGAGTAAACATTATGCAAATCCGGCTTACCCAGTTTTTGTTAGTGCCTGTAACGACATTGTTCTGCATGGTTGCGTTTTCATGGAGCGTGCCGAGTGCGAGCCAGGAACTGTCCTTCGGCAGACCGGGCGAGACAGGTGCTTTATTTATCTCCACTGATCAGGCAGGCAATCCAAATCCGTTTGATGTTGTCGGTGGCAGTGAGTCGCTGATGCAGCAGCCGCTGTTGCTCGCAAATTGGTATTGCAGGAATTGCGTACCCGTCTGCCATATTGATCGACGGGGCCATTTTTTGACGATTCTTATGCCATTACCAAGTGCCCTGTGGTGGACAAGACACGATAGTTACCATTGGATCATGAAAGAGTGTGAAGGCAAGATAAG
>JBAVKA010000339.1:0-1981 GCA_049688075.1 Gammaproteobacteria bacterium | reverse complement strand
GGTGTCCATGATTATCATAGCGTCCCTCATCAGCCCGGACAGTACTGCCCGGCAACCAGAGGATAATGGCCATCACCGATGCCAGCATGTGTGAAAATTTGATATGCCTGTACATAACTCTCTCCTTCAATAGCGGGTTACATGGAGTATTAACGTGATAGACACGAAAAGGGTGACGGGCATGCAAGCGCATGGGAAGCTCTTCGAGACAGCAGCAGGCCCAACTACTCCCGGCTCTCTGCCTTGATCGGTTATCTGCTATGTCACGCGGGCGGAAGAATGCGGGTGTGAGTGACCGGGGAGCTCCAGCTATCCGAAATGCAGAAGTACAAAAATCTGCTTGATGCTCGTGGCTGGCTTTTCATTGTTCCTTCCACGACCGTCTGGCAATGTATAATGAGTGTTCGTGGTGTACTAACGGTCAGACCCCAGTTTCCAACTTGACGATAGGATGCGCTGGGTATGTAAGCGGTGGCATGGTTGCGAATGTCACATTGGCACGAACCGGCAAGCACACCTTCAGCGTATCGGACGGGAACGCCTGCGGAATACATTCGCCAGCGCGTCGTACTTGGCCCGCACCGGCTTGCGCTCGTCGGAGAGGGCATCGAGGAAATCCGAGAGGCGGCGGGAGCGCAGCACGGCATACAGCGTCATTGCCGTGGCGGGCAACGCGACCAGAACGAAATAAAGCAGCTTCACGGTGAAGGAAGCCCTGGTTTCATCGATCAGGTTCATACCCAGGAAACCCGTGGTTATCGTCCAAATCAATCCAAAGATGGTGACCACGGTAAGCCGCAGCATCGTATTCGACTGGCGGCGCAGCGAATCGCTGTCCAGGTAGTGGCTCATGTCCTGGACCTCTTCGCGCACCTCGTTGAAGAGCTCTTCCGTGCCAAGGTTGTCCGCGCACATACGGAATATCTCCTTCGCCGGCATCTGGTCCGAAATCTCGTGAAACCAGTAGCGATGGGTGAACCGCAGGAAGATTTCGAGAATCTGTCGTATGGTCCGCTTGAAGTAGCGGATGGCGTCGGTATTCTGGATATCGAGCCGGTTCAGCGCATTAACCAGCCGGTCGGATAACATCAGCAGCGCCGCCCGGTGAAAGTGCGCGACCAGGAATAGCAGGAAATACTGGTGCCGGAACTGTCCGAGCGTACCGGTCTCGGCGTCCACGAACCGGGGTTGGGCGGTACTGCCGATCACGACCAGCGTCGAGCCGGTACACATGAAACGGGTGTTCATCCCGTTACCCTGCGGGCTCCAGTAGCGGTCATAGCAGTAGCGCCGTTCGAAACCGCGCAGGTAACGCTCCGAGTACGGCAGTACCTCACCGCTTCCCGGCTCGGTTGCCAGCCCGAGTCGTATGAAATCGGCCCGTGACAGCATGGTCGGATCATCGACCGCCAGATAGGCGATCAGCGGCATGCGATGGTACTCGATCTGCCGGTAACGCAGCTGCTCCACCGCACCCGAGTGATGCAGCGCCAGCGGCTTGAGCAGGTATTCCCAGTGCGCTGCGATATGCGGCGCCCGGTAGTGCGCGACGAAGGCGAGGTAACGATCTTCTTTCTCGTAATCGGAGACGGCCAGCACCTCACCGCCGGCATCCAGCCACTCGACCCGATTCAGGCAGTGACTGCCTGCACCTTCCGACTCCCAGTCCATCGGGTAGGCACGTCCGAAGCCATAGAGTGTATGCTGGACCTGGTACAGGCTGAGATCATCGGCAAAGATTTCCACCGCCAGCAGGATGACATCGATGTCGTAGAAAAAGTACAGCTCCACATGGCCGACGTCGAAGAACACGGGCGGCTGATCGTGCGTGTAGCGCAGTACGCTGTTTCCTCCGGGTAGGCAATGCTGCATCCAACCGCTTGAAAAGTCCGGGAGTAACCCTTTGATTTGTAATGACCGCACCTGCGGCGCTTCCGGACTTTTGGTTTTTGACGGTGTGCGGGGCGGGGAGAAGATGGGC
>JBAVKA010000338.1:0-14091 GCA_049688075.1 Gammaproteobacteria bacterium | reverse complement strand
GCCCGGGTGTGATCGCCGAAACGAACCTGGCGCCCCTGCCCGTCGGCAAGGCGGAGGTGCGCCGCCACGGCAGGCGCATCGCAATCCTCGCCTTTGGCAGCCGCGTCGGGGCGGCGATGGAGGCCGGTGAACGCCTCGATGCCACCGTGGTGAACATGCGCTTCGTAAAACCGCTGGATGCTCAACTGGTCAGCGAACTCGCCGACACGCATGAGCTGATCGTGACCGTCGAGGAAAACACCGTCCAGGGCGGCGCCGGTTCGGCAGTCAACGAGGCGCTCCTTGCGGAGGGCCGCGCGATTCGCATCCTCAACCTGGGCATCCCCGACCGTTTCATCGCTCATGCCGACCAGCAACAGCAGCTCACCGAGTGCGGCCTGGACGCCGCCGGCATTCAGGCCGCCATCAAGGCCGCCGGCGCATCGGCCGCGAAGCAGGACCAGAAAGCCATTGGATAAGACCAAACGCTACGTCGGCGTCTACCATGACAACTCCGGCGGCATGACCACCGCCGGCAACATCATCCGCGATGCCTGGGTTTTCGGCCTGCTGCCGGAGGAGGAAACCTGCGAGGGCTGGACGCACAGCCAGATCGATGCACTCTACGACAAGGTCACCCGGGCGTGGGAACCGTACGGACACCTGGTATCGAACTTGCCAGAGGAACTGCGCACCAACCACGCCCGCATATACACGGCGGCCACCGAGTACGCGCGAACACACGGCTGGAATCCGGAACTCGAAGACGAGGACTAGCCCGGGATTCCCTGCTTTACTTCAAACTTCGCCCGCCGACGTCAGTCCGGCCTCCGCGAACAGGGCCAGGGTGATCTGCGCCTCCTCCTCGCTGATCCGGTTGAGGGCATAGCCCACGTGGATCAGCACATAGTCATCCACCTGAACATCCTCGACCAGTGCGAGCGAGATCTCCTTGCGGACCCCGCCCACGGCGACCGTGGCCAGGTCTCCGGCGGCGTGGATGCTGACAACCCTAGCCGGCAGCGCCAGACACATTCGCGTCCTCCTCCCGGTCCGCCGTGGTATGTCCGACTAGCGCCAGCTGCCGCGTCGCCCGCAGCCACTGGTACCAGTCCGTCATCCCCGCGCCGCTCTGTGCGGAAACCTGAAGGACCTTGATTCGCGGGTTCACGCGCCGCGCATACTCGATGCAGCGATCGACATTGAATTGCAGGTAGGGCAGCAGGTCCACCTTGTTCAGCAGCATCAGGTCAGCGGCGTGGAACATGTCGGGATACTTGAGCGGCTTGTCTTCCCCCTCGGTCACGGAGAGAATCACCACCTTGTGCGCCTCACCCAGGTCAAAGGCGGCGGGACACACCAGGTTGCCGACGTTCTCGATGAACAGGATACTGCCGTCAGCGGGCGTGAGCGCATCCAGCGCGTGGCCCACCATGTGCGCGTCCAGGTGGCAGCCCTTGCCGGTATTGATCTGCAGCGCCCTGACACCGGTCGCGCGGATGCGCTCGGCATCGTTGGCGGTCTGCTGATCTCCCTCGATGACCACCGCCGGCAGATCGCCCTTGAGGTCTTCCAGGGTGCGCGTCAACAGGGCGGTCTTCCCCGATCCGGGACTGGAAACCAGATTCAGGGCGAGAATGGCGCGCTCGGCGAACCAGCACCGGTTGGCGGCCGCGTAGCGGTTATTCTTGCCGAGGATATCCTGTTCGATACGCACCAGGCGCGACTGGCTGAGTCCGGGCGCATGGACACCCGCCGCGCCCAGCCCGTAATCGTGGGTATGGCCACCATGCGAGTGAGCCTCCAGCCCGTGCGGGTGAACGTGCCCATGGGCATGATGGGGATCATGGTCATGGGCGTGGTCGTGACCATGGCCGTGATCATGGACATCAGCCTGCCCTTCAAGCCGGTTCTCGCCTTCGCCACAGCCGCATACGGTACACATCATTCCACCTCCGGTTCCCTGTTACACATTATTTCACTACCTGTCATCCGCAGGACACCCGCATACAGCGACATCCCGTGCATCAGTCTACTCTCAGATCATAGCCGACGCAGGGATCCACGGCATTGATCAACAACGCGGCCAGGCGTCGCAGCACCACCGAATCCTGTGCCGGCAGGTGCATCAGGCCCTGGGCCGCCGCGCCGGCCGGATGGAAATTCCACTCCGTCGGCGCCAGTATCCGGTAACGGCGCACGCAGTCGTGTTCCAGTTCAACGCGATGAACCAGCCGGCCACGCGCCGCCTCTACCTGGGCCAACCCCACCCCGGAGTGCGTAACGCCGTCTATGGGGTCAGGCTCCCCGGCTTCGACCCCAAGCATCTCCCCGGAGGTGGCTCGCACACAAGCCGGCATACCCGCCAGCTCGACGAGCAGCGCCGCCAGACGCGCGAGCAGTCCGGCCCCGCCGGAGGCGAGCAGCGACCGGATCAGGGGTACGTCCTGCTGTCGGGCAAGCGGCGTGGTTTCCCACGGCTGCCCCTGCCAGTCGGGCAGCGCGATGAAGACATCGCCGTCGGGTGCCGCAAGACGCGCTTCGAGCCCGGCATCCGGCAGTGGCGGAAGGAAGGCGGGCGCAACTGCACCGATGTCCTCCCAGCCGTTGTCCTGCAACCTTCTCAACACGCGTGCGGCGATACTGCCCGACCGACTCGACCAGTCATCCAGACCCGCCCTGTCGGTGATTGTCAGCCATTCCCGTGCGGAGCATCCGAATACCGTTCGCTCCAGCAGGGCGTCCAGCATCCCGGCCAGATCATGCAGCGCCCAGTCGGCGGTATGCAACCGCACCTCGAGACCGAACGCCCGGCCGTCGATGAACAGCGCATTTCGGGAATCCGGCAGCAGTTTGGTGAGGGATGTCGCGAGCGCTGCATGACTGTCTTCATCGACGAAAGCCGGCCAGTCGATCAGGATCCGCCAGAGGTGCTCCCGTGCCGTTTCCAGGCAGACCAGCAGTTCGCGTGCGAGCCGGACCCCGCGCTCCGGCGTAATCCCCAGCGCCCGCTCACAGGCGGTCTGGGCTGCCTGCGCCTGGGCCACGGCACAGATGCTGTAGAGCAGCGGCAGCAGCTGCAACACGGCATCCGGCGTTTTGCCCTCGAATACCCGCGCGGCATGCACGGGACGCGTGGAACTGATCTTAACCCCACCCACCCGCTCGCCGTCCCGGGTGAGCTCGATTTGCAACCGACCTTCGACGCTCATCGCCGCTTACCCCGCCGCCAGGCGCTGAAGGGGCGTGATGCCCCGGCGAGCCAGACGGTCGGGCGTGCCGATCGCCGGTCGAGCCGCCGTTTTACCGCAGGGCGCACACCGCTGCCGAAGTCTTCGAACTCCAGCGGCTGCACACCGATCAGCAGCAGATGCCGGGAATTGTCGCCGGGCGGCCCGGCCAGTGTGAGTACCGAAGGGGATGTTGCCATAAGCTGCTCCATACCTCTTTGAAAGCCCTGAACACCGGCTGGATTCGGGATAATTACCGCCCAGCTTAACAGGCGAAAATCTGTAGTCCAGCCCGCTTCCCCGGCAAAAAACTCCTGCCCGGAGTCTACCTTCCGCCTACCGGGGTGAAAAACTCTCCCGCCGCCGCCCGCCGCCACTTAACTGTACGGAAATTATGCGTATAATGCGGCGAAACCGGCGCTTTCATGGAATTCAGCCCGCCGCCCCACGAGTGACAACGCCGGTGTCTGGCCCCGGACCCTGTCACCCGCCGTCTCCCGGATGCGCAGCGACCTGCGAACTTCCAGCCAGCGTCCTGGATTGTTAACCTGCCGCCACGTGGCGTTTGAGTAACTGGATATGTTGCCGAAACTGACTCGCACCCTGACGTCCCTTCTTCCCGTGGAAAACACGCGCACCGGCAATTGCAACCAGTGTGGCGAATGCTGCCGACTGCCGTTTGAGTGCTTCTTCCTGCGCACCGGAACGGACGGTAAAAGCTTTTGTTCCGCCTACCGGTTCAGACCGCCCACCTGCCGCAAGTTCCCCCGCACCAGCGCCCAGCTCGAGCTGGTCAGGGACGTCTGCGGCTTCTCCTTTGCGGAAGCGCGCTCACGACAGGCCGTAACGACGGATTGCGATGACTGCCTGCCAGCCCCCGAGCGCTAGGAGTCTGTCCGGGTATCCGCCAGACTTCCGGCAAGCCCCCGCGGGTTTGCCTTTTCCCGATGCCGCCGCTACGCTGGCAGCGGATGGGCAGTACCACCGAAATCTTTTTCCGCCCCGAGGAAACAGCCCGGGAACGGGTGACGTTACCGGCGCCACTCTATAACCGTTGCCGCCTGCTGCTTGCCCGTTGCCCGCGCCCGCACGTCTTCGTCCCCATTCGCACCATGCAGTACCAGGCGGTGATCGACAGCGAGGAAATCATTTTCGTAGACAATCAGGGCTACGCGGTCCGGGACGGCCGCGGCGGACGACTGATCGTTCTTGCCTGGAAGGTGGCGCTCGGGAACCCGCGCGAGTCACTGACCGAGCCGGTGCCGATCGAAATTCTGTATTACGGTCGCGAGACCCATGACACCCACCGCCGCCTGATGAGCGAATTCCCCCAGGCACTGAGTCTGCTGGAGTCCAGGCAGCAGCGCGACACCGGTGATTGCCTGAGCGCTACGATCCTGCCATTCACCGTGCGGAATTGACGTTTATCTGCGTTCCCTTCGACGTACCCTACGGTTCATAATCTACGAAGTCAGCGTTGCGAACAACACCGGCAATTTTTCCGGCAGTCGATCGACATGATCTATTATAGTGTAGTTGTTTATGCCGAAGATGCGCTTGACGTAGGCATCGGCGTCGGCATCCAGCGTCAGGCAGTAGGTCAGAATCCCCCTGGTGTAGAGCTCCTCCACGGCCTTCCTGGTGTCGTGGCGCAGGTGCTGAGGGTCGCGCTCGTCGATATCGGCCGGCTCGCCATCGGTAACCAGCAGCAGCAGCTTTCGCCGTTCCGGCTGTTTCAGAAGGTGTTGCGCCGCATGGCGCATGGCTGCGCCCATGCGTGTCGACAGGCCTCCGCGCATACCCGCAAGCCGCGCCTTGGCCTCGTCGTCGAAGCGCTGGTTGAAGTCCTTGAAGCGATAGTACTGAACATCGTGACGACCGTCGGAGGCAAAACCGTGGATAGCGAAAGGGTCGCCGACCCCGTTGATCGCCGTGGATACCAGCGAGGCCGCCTCTCGCGTCAGCTGCAGGATCGTTTTCTCGGAGCCTTGCACCACTTCGTTGGTTGACTCGGACAGATCGAGCAGCAGCACCACCGCGAGGTCACGGCTCTTGATGACGTTGCGCATGGTGATGCGCGGGTTGGGTTGCTCGCCCATGCGGATTGCCACCATGGCGTCGACGGCGGCGTTGAGATCGATTTCATCGCCGTCCTCCATGTTGCGCACGCGCTGCACGCCTTCCGGCGTCAGCAGGTCGATGATCTGCTTGATGCGATGCGTGACCGGCTTGTATTCGGTGAGGATGTCATCGATGGACTCCGGGTCGCCCATCGGCTGGCGACGCTCGAACACGGTCACCCAGTCGGGCCGGTGCAGCTGCACCTGGTAGTCCCATTCCTGGTAATGGAAGGGATCGGAGACCGGTTCCCTGCCCCACATCCGGTTATAGCTGACGCCCTGGTCCTCGTAGGGAAAGACCTCGGTTTCACAGGTCCAGATCTCCTGCGCGTCGTCGCCGGCGTTTTCCACGTCGACCTCGTTGGCCATCTCGATGATGCTGACCTTGCGGCGCACCTGACGCTGGCTGGCGGGCACGTATTCGACCTCGGTATTCCAGTCGAACTCCTCGAACTCCCAGGCGTAGCGGTTGTCGTCGCGGTAGGGAATGCGGATGTTCTGCAGTATGCGCAGGCTGGGCACTTCGCGGCGCGCGGCGAACAGGTTGAACAGCTCGATGCCCATGTGCCAGGAGAAGTTGACGTTGTTCCTGTTCTCTTCGATCTGCGCATGGAACCGGGCGGCGAACGCGTTCAGCTCTTCATCGTCGCTGCGCACGCCCTCGTCGAGCAGCATGAGCGCGAGGTGCTCGAGGATGGCAACCGTCGGGTGTTCGATATTACCCTCGTATTCCGCTTCCAGCAGCGATTTCCAGAGCTTCTTCAGGCCCGGGAAGTTCTGCACGGCACTGTACTCGACGCGTGCGTCCTCGAGGTGGCCAATGAAAAACATCTGCGCCTGGCTCAGCTGTTCGGCGGAAATGGCCCTTTCCGTGTAGCACATGTGCGCCGCAACGTGCGCGGCGATCGCACGGTAGACCTCCAGGCCCTTGATGCCGGCGACATCGTCGACGGCGTCCGGCAGGTGCAGCACGCGGTGTTCGATGTAGGGCTTGAAGCCCTCGTGGTCCGCCGCTGTCGGCCGCAGGAAAAAATCCCGCCCCCACAGGGCGCGCAGGTAGAAGTTCAGTTTGCGCTGGGTGTCGATGAACAGCGTGCCACGCCGCTCCTTCTGCAGCATGGCCTTGCTGTCGGCGGTTTCGAGATTGAAATAGGACTGCAGGTTCTGGAAATCGCGCCGGTAGGCATCGGCGCCGAAGAACGCCCAGCGCTTCAGGCCGCTCAGGGTCAGCTTGCCGAGGAGTTCGTCCATATGGTTGAGCATGGGGCGCAGGCCGCGCGCCGCCTTGGCCGACAGCTGGTGGACGAAACCGAGATAGCCGCGCAACAGCTCCGGGTCACCGAGGCGCCGGGCGGCCGTCGGCAGGGTGCCGAACATGAGCGCAATGACTTCTCCGGAGGTCATGGAGGACAGCTTCATGGCTGCCTCGATCACATCGCGGATAATATCCTCGCCGCATTCCTTCACCACGGCGGGCATATCCTCCAGGTAGGAGATGACGATGTCCGTGCCGCGCCCGAGCTTGGCGAGCCCCCGGGCGCCTTCCAGGTAATCGTGCAGCCCGGTCGGTGACATCACCCGCGAAGCTTCCTGGAACACGCCCTCCAGCGTGTCCATGATCGCCGGGTCGATGTCTTTGAGCGATTCGCGGTAATCGTCGAGATTCAGCGTCATACGGTACTCAACCCGTCTTCACAATGGTGTCAGACACCGTTTTTGTCAGTTAACCGAAGAACGTCTGCACGGCGGCATTGAGCGTATCGCGCATGTCCGGGTCATCGGTCAGCGGAGTCACCATGGTCATGGTGCAGGCGGCAACCGGCTCGATGCCCTTGCTGATCAACTGGCCTGCGTAGACCAGCAGGCGCGTGGAGATGCCTTCGTCCAGGCCGTGCCCCTTGAGATTGCGCGCGCGGTGCGCGATCTGCACCAGCTTGCCTGCGGTGTCGCCGTCCACGCCACTCTCCTTCGATACGATTCCGGTTTCGGTTTCCGCTTCCGGGTAGTCGAAGTCCAGCGCGCCGAAGCGCTGCTTGGTGGACTGCTTCAGGTCCTTCATCAGGCTCTGGTAACCGGGGTTGTAGGAAATCACCAGCTGGAAATCCTCGTGCGCCGTGATCAGCTCGCCCTTCTTGTCCAGCGGCAGGGTGCGGCGATGGTCGGTCAGGGGGTGGATGACAACGGTGGTGTCCTGGCGCGCTTCCACCACTTCGTCGAGATAGCAGATGGCGCCGATGCGCGCAGCCGTTGTCAGCGGTCCGTCCTGCCACTTGGTGCCTTCCTTGTCGAGCAGGAAGCGTCCGACCAGGTCGGAGGCCGTCATGTCTTCGTTACAGGCCACGGTGATGAGCGGGCGGCCCAGCTTGTACGCCATGTATTCGACGAAACGCGATTTACCGCAGCCGGTCGGTCCCTTCAGCATCATCGGCATGCGGGCATTGTAGGCCGCCTCGTACATCGCGATTTCGTTGCCCACCGCTTCGTAATAGGGTTCCTTCCTGATCTTGTACTGATCGATTTCGATGTTGCTCATGACGTCATTTCCCGAATAATGGTTTAAGAGGGACATTTCAACGGGGTCAGACTCGATTGATTACACGAACGAACATTGATCGACACCAATGAATCAATCGTGTCTGACCCTGTTGAAAAACCCCATAACATCAAAAAAAAAGCCCCTGTCCGCATTCACGGTCAGGGGCTTTATGCGGATCAAGCTACCCTGCCGGATCAGACCTTGATCGGACCGCGGTAGATAACCATCGAGGCGCCTTGCGACTGGGCGTAGTTGTCGAACCCGACCAGACGAATGTGGTTGTTCGGATGCGCGGCATGACAGGCATCCGCTTCAGCCAGAACGGTATCCACATTGGTTTCGCCGAACATCGGCAGTTTCCACATGTACCAGTAGTGGTCGAAGGCATTTTCCGGCTCGGTGTGTTCGATCGCCGGGTTCCAGCCCCGGGAAACGATGTATTCGACCTGCTTCCTGATGCTGTCCTTGTCCATCGGCGGCAGGTAGGAGAAGGTCTCGAACTTGCGGCTGGCCGTGTCGGTCAGGCTTGACTGGTAATCTTGCATTTCACTCATGGGTTAATCCTCAAATTTTGGTTTCGAATTCGTCGGCTTGCACGCAAGCACCAGGGAGGCGCCCCGGCGGCGAACCGCCGGCGGTCGCATCCCCATCGTAGCAGCGATGGGGCCCCTGCTCTGCGCCTCGGTCCGCTATTTATGGGCCACGTCGAGCTTGTCGACGGTGTCGAACTCGAACTTGATTTCCTTCCAGGTCTCCATCGCGGCGGCCAGTTCAGGGCTGGACTTGGCGGCCTGGCGCAGTACATCGCCACCGCGTTTTTCCAGACCTTCCGCACCGTTCTTGTTGCGGTCCTCGACGCAGGCCTCGACCGCGACGCGGTTAGCCGCCGCGCCCGCCGCATTGCCCCAGGGATGACCCAGGGTGCCGCCGCCGAACTGCAGTACGGAGTCGTCGCCGAAGATGGTCACCAGTGCCGGCATGTGCCAGACGTGGATACCGCCTGAAGCGACGGCGAACGCACCGGGCATGGAGCCCCAGTCCTGGTCGAAGAAGATACCGCGGCTGCGATCTTCCTTGACGAACTTCTCGCGCAGCAGGTCGATCCAGCCCAGGGTGGCCTCGCGGTCGCCTTCGAGCTTGCCGACCACCGTGCCGGTGTGCAGATGATCACCGCCGGACAGACGCAGGATCTTGGTCAGTACGCGAAAGTGAATGCCATGGTGCGGATTGCGGTCGAGCACGGCGTGCATGGCGCGGTGGATGTGCAGCAACAGGCCGTTGTCACGGCACCACTGGGCCAGGCCGGTGTTGGCGCAGAAGCCGCCGGTGATGTAGTCGTGCATGATAATCGGGGCGCCGAGTTCCTTCGCATATTCAGCGCGCTTGAACATCTCGTCCGGGGTTGGCGCGGTGACGTTCAGGTAGTGACCCTTGCGCTCGCCGGTCTCGGCTTCCGCCTTGTGGATGGCCTCCATGACGAAGTCGAAGCGGTGATTCCAGCGCATGAACGGCTGGGAATTGACGTTCTCGTCGTCTTTGGTGAAGTCCAGTCCGCCGCGCAGACCTTCATAGCAGGCGCGGCCGTAGTTCTTGGCGGACAGGCCCAGCTTGGGCTTGATGGTACAACCGAGCAGCGGCCGGCCGTATTTGTTCATCTTGTCGCGCTCGACCTGGATGCCGTTGGGTGGCCCGTTGCAGGTCTTGACGTAGGCGATGGGGAAGCGCACGTCCTCGAGGCGCAGCGCGCGGATCGCCTTGAAGCCGAACACGTTGCCGACCAGTGAGGTGAACACATTAACCACGGAGCCTTCCTCGAACAGATCGATCGGGTAGGCGATGAAGGCGTAGAAGCAGGTGTCGTCGCCCGGTACATCCTCGATGGCGTAGGCGCGGCCCTTATAGTAGTCGAGATCGGTCAGCAGGTCTGTCCACACGGTGGTCCAGGTGCCGGTCGAGGATTCGGCGGCCACCGCAGCGGCCGCTTCCTCGCGCGGCACACCGGGCTGCGGGGTGATCTTGAAGCAGGCCAGAATATCCGTCTCGTTCGGCTTGTAATCCGGCATCCAGTAGGTTTCGCGGTACTCTTTCACGCCCGCGCTGTAGGTTTTCACTGCCATTGTCAGGCTCTCCTGTTTGATTGTGTCTGTTGCAGGTGTTCGTGGTGTGGTGCAATTCGTCCTGAATACGTCACAGATTCAGGAGGCACATTCTAACGACTGATTACCATAAATAAAATTAAATATTTATGATTGTGACGATAAGCATTTATTTATGTATTAACCATTTCTTTATTCAGTGTTTTTTTCCTCATCACCATCCTGTGGCATTTCGTAGGCGGCCATACTCGGCCGCTCGGGCTCGTCCGCCGCCGACGCCGGGCGATCTCCGCGCCGTGCGAGGTGCTTTTCCAGCGCATCCGGCTTCCGTGTGATGGTCTCCTCGCCGAACATGATCTGGCGAATCATCCGGTCTCCGAATCGCAGCAGGGCGAGGTCGTCAGTGTACAGCGACTGCAGCGTCTCCGCATCCACGTCATAGGTTTCCTGGAATCCCGTGCTCCTGACAAACTCGCGGAAACGATCGACGTCGTAGCAGGCCATGAAGAAGAACCTCAGGCTGGCCTTTGACGGTGTACCGATGGTCGGACCGGCCGATTTCATTTTCAGGATCAGCTGCCGCCAGCTGCGTCCCTGCTCGTCGTACTCTTCCAGACCCTGTTCCTTGCGGTAATCGGCAATGGAGATCGGACGATCCTCCCGGTGGCCGTGACAATGATCCTCCTTGACCAGCGCATAGGAGGCGCGGTCGAAATTCTCGTCCGCCCGGCGCAGTGACAACAGGCCAACCGGATAGTAGCGGCAGGCGGTCGGCCGGTCCTCGTAGACGCTGCAGCCCTCGTCGGTGACGAACTTGCATTCCATGGACCCTTCCCTGGTCATCAGCTTGACGCCGGCGATGCTGTTATTACCGAAGTCAAACGGCACCGTGTATTCCCTGAGGAACTCGGTCGAGGTCATGCCCAGGTGCTGCTTCAGCCGCAGGATGTCATACGGGGTCAGCATGATATCGATGGACCGGCAACAGGCATTGAAGCAGTCGATACCCTTGTAACAGCGGAAGTTGAACACATGGGTTTCATCCAGCTGCGCCGGAAGCACCGGGCTGGCGGGTATCGGTGAATCTTTGACATGGATTGTCTTGTCTGCCATCGGAACTGCCTCTTGTTAGACCAAATCGGGGACCGGGCGCAAATCGGGGACAGACCACGTTTTTCCCGTTATTCCCGCGGGAAAAACGTGGTCTGCCCCCCCTGAAGCGCAGTCGCCCTTCAGGCGAAATGTAGCCCCTGCATATCTCTTTTTCAACCTCTTGTAAAAAAAGGAATTAACCTGATTAGGACGAATTTAGACGCTGTCCCCGAAATGAAAAAGTCCGGACACCGCGAGGTGTCCGGACCTGAGTACATGGGGGACAATATACTACCCGTCCCCGCCTGCTTTACTTGAACAGCTTCGCCTTGTCGACCAGATCCACGTGGGCGCGCTTGAAGCAGGTCCACTTCCGGGTCTCCTTGTCGTAGATGGAGTTGACGAAGCACTTCCAGTTTTCCTCATCGACGAAGTTCTTGTCCATACGATAGTAGAAACCCGGATAGCGGCTTTCCTCGCGGAACTGGATATGCTTCATATGGGCTTCCGCCGTCAGGATGCGGTGGTAGTTCTCCCAGGCGCGCAGCAGCTCGTGCAGGTCCTTCGCACGCATCTTCACGGCGTCTTCCTTCAGCATGTCCAGCTTCTCTTCCGCCACCTTGAGCATGTGCTCGTTGGTGGTGTAGTAGGTCGCGACACCGGCCACGTACTCGTCCATGATCTTCTGCAGGCGGAACTGCAGCATCTTCGGGGTGATGTAGTGCGGGTTGATGTCGATGGCCGTGGAGTAATCCTTGTACTCCAGGTAGGTCTTCACCGGCTGATAGATCTCGGCGACCAGGTCTGCCACGGACTCGGCCAGCTCCGGCTTCCAGTCCTTGTTGTCGAGCGCGAACTTGACCATGGACTTGGCGCACATGCGACCCTCGGCATGGGAACCGGAGGAGAACTTGTGACCGGAGGCGCCCACGCCGTCACCGGCGGTGAACAGACCCTTGACGGTGGTCATGGAGCGGTAGCCCCAGCTCCAGCCCTTCGGCAGGTGCTCGGGTACACCCGGCAACGCCTCGTCCGTCGGGGCGCCGACGTCGGTCGGACCGGAGACCCAGATGCCGCAGCAACCGGAATGGGAGCCCAGCAGGTAAGGTTCGGTCGGCATCAGCTCGGAATTCTTCTTCTCCGGTTCGATGTTCTCGCCCACCCAGATACCGCACTGACCGACACACATGTCGAGGAAGTCTTCCCAGGCTTCGGCCTCGAGATGCTTCACTTCGCGCGGGGTCAGGGTCTCGCGCAGGTTGGCCAACGCCGTCACCGTGTCCATGTAGATCGGGCCGCGGCCTTCTTTCATTTCCTTCAGCATGAGGTGGTTACGCAGACAGGAAGCGGGAACGGCCGCCATACCATAGGGCGGATAGTCGTTCAGCATCTCCTTGTTGCGATCCATGTACACTTCACCCAGGGCGTTGGTGGCCTTGGCCTTGAACAGCAGGAACCAGGCGCCCACCGGACCGTAGCCGTCCTTGAAGCGGGCAGGCACGAAACGGTTTTCCATCATGGTCATCTCGGCGCCGGCCTCGGCGGCCATGGCGTAGGTGGAACCGGCGTTCCAGACCGGGTACCAGGCACGGCCCGTACCCTCACCCACGGAGCGCGGACGGAAGATGTTCACGCAACCGCCGGCGGCCAGCAGGCAGGCCTTGAACTTGTAGACGAACACCTTGTGGTCACGCACGGAGAAACCGACAGCGCCTGCGACGCGGTTCTTGTCGTTCTTGTCGTTGACCAGCTTGACGATGAACACACGCTCGGCGATGTTGTCCATGCCCAGCGCCTTCTTGGCGGCTTCGGCGACGATCCACTTGTAGGATTCGCCGTTGATCATGATCTGCCACTTGCCGGAGCGCACCGGCTTGCCGCCGTCCTTCAGCGGTGTCAGACCCTTGGAGCCGTCGTGACGCTCGCCGTTTTCGTCGGTCTTCCAGATCGGCAGGCCCCACTCCTCGAACAGGTGCACGGACTCGTCGACGTGGCGGCCGAGATCGTAGGCCAGATCGTCACGGGTGATGCCCATCAGGTCGTTGGAGACCATGCGGGCGTAATCGGCCGGATCCTGCTCGGTGCCGATGTAGGTGTTGATGGCGGACAGGCCCTGGGCCACGGCGCCGGAGCGGTCCATGGCGGCCTTGTCGACCAGCTTGATCTTGAGATTCGTGCCTTCCGCCCAGCGCATGATTTCAAACGCCGCGCCGCAGCACGCCATACCGCCACCGATCATGAGGATATCAACCTCTTCCTCGATGACTTCCGGATTTCCGAATTCACCTGCCATTGTAATTTCCTCTTATAAAGTGTTCTGACGTAACCGGGATCAGGCGCGAATCAGTTCGCTGCGATTGCCCGGCCGGTAACCGTTTTCATTGGTGAAGAAACCCGGCTCTTCGATCTTGGACATATCGACGCCCGGCTTGCCGGCGTAGGGCTCGATGGAGCCTTCCGGCGTGGTGCGGATCGGGAACTTGAAGCGCTTCAGGTTGCCGTTGCGGAACTTGATGGTCCACATGATGGAATCGGAACCGCGCAGTGGCTGCACCGAACCGCCGAGCGGCACGATGTCGGCGTAGTGACGGCATTCGATCGCCTGTTGCGGACAGATCTTCACGCAGGAATAGCACTCCCAGCACTGCTCGGGCTCCTGGTTATAGGCCTTCATGGCGTGGCCGGTGGCGGATCCGTCCTTGTCGAGCATCATCAGGTCATGCGGGCAGATATACATGCAAGCGGTCTTGTCCTGACCCTTGCAGCCGTCACACTTATCGGTACGTACAAATGTTGGCATATTGTTTCTCCATCTTTGTTTTGTAGGGTTACTGCAGTTAACATCCGTTGCCCGTCATCGGGGCCACGGTCTCTAGAGTCGTTACTTGGCGGAGTGCCCGCTCATCTTGATCTCGACCTTGTCCTCATCCTTGATGCTGCCGTAGTACTCGCGCAGGATGGTCAGCACTTCGGGGCGTGAGAACTTCTCGGACACCTCCTCACCTTCGGAAAGCGCCTTGCGCAGCTTGGTGCCCGAG
>JBAVKA010000337.1:0-5014 GCA_049688075.1 Gammaproteobacteria bacterium | reverse complement strand
GCCCGGTGCGTCCTCCCTGAACATCGGCCCCTGGGACTTGCCGAGCATCTGGACGTTGCCAAGCGGAAATTCGTAATCCGGTGCGCCGAGGTAGAAATCGTTGATCGTGAGCGTTTTCTGGAATTCGGTCGGATTCTCGCGTTTGGACAGCGCGACCAGCGCGACGGCGTTGTGAAACATGTAATGACGCCCCACCCTGTCCGATCCGTTGGCCAGGCCGCGCGGGTGCTTGTCGTTGGCCGACATCAGGAGCAGTCGTGCGGAATTGGCCGCGCCGCAGGACACGACAATGAGGCTGCCCGCGTATTCCTCACGCCCACCGTCACGATCCACGACCACCTTTGTGACCGCGCGTCCGCCGGTATCGGTTTCGAGCCGCCGGACGTGGGCGTGCCTCACCAGTGACACGTTGGGGTACTGCAGCGCGGGACGAACAGCGATGACTTCGGCATCCGCCTTGGCGTGAACGAGGCAGGGATAGCCGTCACAGGAATTGCAGCGGATACATCGGCTCCGGGGTCGGTCCGCCTCGTCGAGCATGATGCCAGTAGGCGCGTACGCCGGCCGATAACCCGCGCGCTTCAGGCCATCGGCGATCTCCTGGACGCGCGGCTCGTGGCTCACCGGGGGAAATGCATAGGGCGCGCTGGCCGGCGGATCGGTGGGGTCATCCCCGCGCCGGCCGTGGACGTGGTAGAGCTTCTCCGCCTGCGTGTAGTAGGGTTCCAGGTCCTCATACCGGATTGGCCAGTCAGGCGTCAGGCCGTCAGCGGTACGGTGGGCGGTGAAATCGTGCTGCCGCAGACGGAACATCGCAGCGCCGAACATCTTGGTTGCGCCGCCAACGAAGTAATGAACACCCGGCTGGAACGGCTTGCCGTCGGAGTCGTACCACGTGTCCTTCGACACGTAACGGTTGTTTACGAAGACTTCGGCCGGATCCCAATTCTGTTTCTCGCGCGGCAGGTAGTCGCCGCGCTCGAGAATGAGGATACGTTTGCCGGAAGGCGCAAGCCTGAGGGCCAGCGTGCCGCCACCGGCACCGCTGCCGATGATAATGACATCGTAGTGATTGTCGCTGTTCATGAGTTCTTCAGAGTCACGGTAGGTGAATAGGCAATATCAGCGGCAGTCGGCAACGCGTCGAAGGTGCCCGCCTCACTGCCATGCTGGAGTAGTTTGGCCACCACCCCGGTCCAGCCCGTCTGGTGCGAGGCGCCGACGCCACGACCGGTATCACCGTGAAAATACTCGTGAAACAGCACGTAGTCACGGAAATGCGGGTCGGCCGCAAGCTTGGGATGATACTTCAGGACCGGTCGCTGTCCGTCCGGGCCCTTCAGGAATAGTCGATTGAGTCGGCGCATGAGTTCGTTGGCGACCTCGTTGAGGGTGACGAACTTCCCGGACCCGGTCGGGCATTCCACCTTGAAATCGTCGCCGAAGTAGTAGTGGAACTTTTGCAGCGACTCGACGAGCAGGTAGTTGAGCGGCATCCAGATTGGGCCCCGCCAGTTGGAGTTCCCGCCGAACAGCCCGCTGCGGGACTCCCCCGGCCAGTAGTCGACTTCATAGGTCGCGCCGCCGGCTTCGAAGCAAAAGGGCTCGCGTTCGAGGGCCTTCGACACCGAGCGCACCCCGAATTCGGACAGAAACCGGGTCTCGTCGAGCATGCGCCGCAGCAGCGCCTTGATGCGGTGGCCGCGCAACAGGGACAGCAGACTCCGGTTCCCATAGCCGGGGACGTTCCAGTGGGAAACGAGCGCCGCCAGCTCCGGCCGGTTCTTCAAATACCATTCCAGCCGGGCGGAGAATTCCGGCAATCGGCTGAGCATCCCGGGTTCCAGCGGTTGCACGGCGAACAGCGGAATCAGCCCCACAATGGAATGAATCTTCAGGGGCAGATTCCGGCCTCCCGGCAGACTGAGATGGTCGTAGTAAAACTGGTCGGTCTCATCCCACAGACCCAGCGCTTCCTCGCCCACACCGTTGATGGCGGCGGCGATCGACAGGAAGTGCTCGAAGAACTTCGTCGCGATGTCCTCGTACACGTGATCGTGCTGGGCCAGCTCGATGGCGATACGCAGCAGGTTCAGGCAATACATCGCCATCCAGCTCGTGCCATCGGCCTGGTTGATGTAGCCGCCCGTCGGCAGCGGACTGCTGCGGTCGAAGCAACCGATATTGTCCAGGCCGAGAAAGCCGCCCTGGAAAATGTTGTGTCCATCCTCGTCCTTGCGATTGACCCACCAGGTGAAATTAAGCAGCAGCTTTTGAAACACGCGTTCCAGGAACGCGAGATCGCCGGGATCGCGGGGATTCGTTTCGCGGCGCTGCTTGCGGTCGATCTGGAAAACCCGGAACGCCGCCCACGCGTGCACCGGCGGATTCACATCGCCGAACGCCCACTCGTACGCCGGAAACTGGCCGTTGGGGTGCATGTACCATTCGCGCGCCAGCAGAATGAGTTGGGATTTGGCGAACCCGGCGTCGATGACCGCCAGCGGGATGCAATGGAAGGCAAGGTCCCACGCCGCGAACCACGGATACTCCCACTTGTCCGGCATGGACATCACGTCGGCGCAATCGAGGTGCGTCCAGTCCCGATTGCGCCCGTGCTTGCGCTCCGGCGGCGGAGGCGGCTGGGCCGGATCGCCCTGCAACCACTTCCGCACGTTGTAATGGAAGAACTGCTTGCTCCAGATCATCCCGGCAAATGCCTGACGCTGCACCATTCGTGCGTCGGCATCCGCGATGTCGTGCTGCAACCCGGCGTAGAACCCGTCAGCTTCGCGCTGGCGTTGGGCGAAAATCGCATCGAAGTCGGCAAAGGGTTGGCGCGCGGTCGCCGGTTCGCTTCCCTGCGGCGTGTCGGGAATCGCCGGAGCCCGGTTGGTGCGGCCATCGGGTCTGGACGGTGCGCTGGACGTCAGCCCGCGCTCCGGTGCCAATCGCAGGCGCACCTGTCGTGAACCGCCTGGCGGCAGCATCAACTCGTAGAGCGCACCGGCTTTCGTGCCGGTCTGCGCGGGATTCACCGCCGCGCCGTTCCCGGCAATGAGGTATTCATGAAACGCGTCCTTGAAAAACCCCGACGCGTCGGACTGACCGAACAGGCGACGGACATTCGTCTCGTTGTCGCAGAACAGCAGCGTCGGCTCGCCATCACACGCGAGTCGGAAATCACCCAGCGCGCCATGCTCGACGCGGATGCCGACGTTGTCGGCCGTCAGCCGGGGTTTGGGTGTGCCTGGTTCCCACGACCAGATGTTGCGGAAGAAAATCTGCGGCAGCAGCAACAGCTTCGCCGCCTCCGGCCCGCGATTATGGACTGTGACCCGCATGAGAATGTCCTCCGGCGCGGCCTTGGCGTATTCGACGAACACGTCAAAGTACCGATCCTGGTCGAACACTCCGGTGTCGAGCAGCTCGAACTCCGTTTCATCCTGGCCGCGCCGCCGATTCTCCTCGACCAGCCACGTATACGGAAACTCCGCCTGCGGATACTTGTAGAGCATCTTCAGATAGGCGTTCGTTGGCGTGGCGTCGAGGTAATAATACAACTCTTTCACGTCCTCGCCGTGATTGCCTTCGGAATTCGTCAGACCGAAGAGCCGCTCCTTGAGGATCGGGTCCTTCCCGTTCCACAATGCCAGCGACAGGCAGAGATGCTGCGTGTCATCACAGAAACCGGCGATGCCATCCTCGCCCCAGCGATAGGCGCGGCTGCGGGCGTGATCGTGAGGGAGATATTCCCACGCGTTGCCGCCGGGGCTGTAGTCCTCGCGCACCGTACCCCATTGCCGCTCGGAGAGATACGGCCCCCAACGCCGCCAGTTTTGCTGGCCGGACTCGTGTTCCAGCAGACGCTGGCGTTCCACGGTCGCATCCGTTGCGGCTTTTCGTTTTGAAGTCGGTGTCATGAGCTCGGCTCGGTTTCAGAGGGAGACTCTGCCGCCCCGGCCGGCGGGACTGTTATCGGGCGAGCGGGAGTCTCTTCCAGCTCCGATATGGCAAGAGAGCGTAACGTGGGCAACTGGACGAGTTCCTTCGAGAAGAACAGGTCGAGCATCCAGTCGAGCGCGACGCGAACTTTCTTCTGGAAACCGGGGAGCTTGCTCAGGTAAATGCTGCGCCAAAAAAACCACGCAATGATTCCGGAGAAATTCAAGCCGAGAATCTCCGCCACGGCGGTGCGCCGGCCGATGCTGGCGAGCAGGCCCAGAATCTTGAACCTGAACGGCTGCGGGGGCTTACCGCGCATGACGGCCACGATATTTTTCGCCAGCACGGCGCCCTGACGCGCAGCATGCTGCGCGGTCGGCGGATAGGATTTACCCGGATTGAAGGGATCCGGAACGGCCGCGCAGTCGCCGAGTGCCCACACACCGGGACAAGTCGGCACCTGCAGAAATTCATCGGTGACGACGCGGCCGCCTTGCAGCGTGCACGGCAGACCTGCGAGTGCCGGTGCCGGCGTGGTGCCGGCCGTCCAGATAAGCATGCGCGTGGCGATCTTCGTGCCGTCGTCCAGTGTCACCTCCTGGCCGTCGTAGGCAGCGACTTTTGTCTTGAGGCGAATCTCCACCCTGCGCTCACCCAGCCTTTTCTCTGCGTAGCGACCGAGGCTTTCGCTCAGCTCCGGCAGAATCACGTCCCCTGGATGGACCAGAACCATGCGCACCATGTCCTCCTTCAGGTGAGGATAGAATTTCATCCCTTCACGCAGGAAATCGTTGACGGCGCCAGCCGTTTCCACACCGGCGAACCCGCCACCGGCAATCACCGCGGTCAACGTCTTCTTCCGCGCGGTTTCATCGATCTGGTTGTCCGCCAATTCCAGCGCGTCGATGACCCGGTTGCGCACGAGGATGGCGTCGCCCAGCGTCTTCATCGTCAGGGCGTGCTCGGCCAGGCCGGGGGTGCGATAGAAGTTCGTCACCGCGCCGAGCGCCAGGACAAGCTGGTCGCAGGGTACATCGTAAGGCTCCGGCAGATCGACGTGCCGGATGCG
>JBAVKA010000336.1:0-3470 GCA_049688075.1 Gammaproteobacteria bacterium | reverse complement strand
GCTGTCACATGCTTTCGGGAGATCTGCCATACGATATGGAATACACCAAGGTCGTTGGCCTGACCTTTATCCGTAATCCTGTCGATCGTTTAATCTCAAGTTACCATTTTATGATGGATTCCAGGTATCGCGGTGGGTATTCTAAAGAGATGGGTTTTGATGAATATTATGTTCATGAATTAAGGAACGACAATCCATGGTATCGTGATGGACAGACTTATGTGCTTGGTGGCAGTGCCACAGAGGACGGTCTCGCTAAAATACGCAAGCGAATGGAAAATGGCCAGATGGCAGTTCTCGTCACAGAGCGTTTCGATGAATCATGCATCATTCTTGAGCGTTTGTTCCCTGAAGATTTCAAAGACTGTTCATATATACCTTCTAATATTTCCTCAAAGAGGCGAACAATTTCTGATGAACAGCGGAAAGCAGTTTCTCAGTACATGGATCTTGATTTCCGACTCCTGACGCTCGCTAACGACTGGATGGATACGACTTTGGATCGTTTATTCCCTAATGAACACAATCGGCAGGAATATTTCAATGATTTCAGACAACGATGTCGATTAAAAAAACGAAAACAAAGCATCACTCATGCAAGAATGGCTCTCGATCGTAATATTAAGAAAGCAGCTACGAAAATGTTAAGGTTTATAAAATGAGGTAAATAATGTCTGCGAGTTCTGGCGATGCTGTTTATCTGATTTGAGACCCTTTTAAAAGAGATCCTTCCGGCTTTAGCATGGGTACAAATCCAGTTTCCCGCAGAAGAAATAGATGGCGATTTTGAAGTGTTCCTTGTTGCGGTAGCCACAGGCTCTGCGTTTGATCGCCATGATCTTGCTGTTGAGACCCTCCGCCACCGCATTGGTAACCTGCAGCTTGCGGTAGGTCAGGATGTTAGGCAAATGACGCTTGAGCATGTGCGCCACCTCGCGCACCGGCTCCAGTCGTGTATGTGTCGTCCACCAGAACCATCTATCAAAGAAGCGCTTAGCACAGCCCAGGGAGGTGTAATCCCAGAGCGCGCGCAGACTCTCCTCGATGGCCCAGGCACGTCCTACCTTGAAGTTGAGACGGCGCAGCCAAATGGGCCGCGCCATAGTGTGTTTGATCATGACCGGCGAGAACTGTTACCGGCCAGCCGTATGGACCGGGACCTCCGGAATGGGGGAATGATATCATCGCAAGTCCGCTGCGCTGCCACCGAAACGCTACGCCACCTCCACGGGGGCGGAACAGGGAGATGCACGCCCCGGTACCGCAGAGGTCCCGACTCTGGCACGCAACAGCGGCAAATAACCGCTGGTCTCGAGCGGTACATACAATCTAGCTTGTTACAAACGTGGGCGTCAGTTCTGGTCAGGAAATTTCTTTCCGTAAACCGCTTCTATTTTCCCTCTCAATTTTCTGTCCATCTCCTCACAACGAGCCAGGTCGACTATCTCTTTTTTTTCTTCGGTGCGAAGATTCTCGCGAATCGATACCGCCCGGTCCAGACGGTCCGCGGAAACGGGAATCCCGAGACGATCGAACATCGCCTGAAGAGCGGCCCGGTCATTTAACTGGTCCGTCGTCACATCGACCCAGACGACGTTGGGGTAACGTTCCTTCATCGCCTGGACCCGAGCCTCGGTCTCGTACCAGTACCACAGACATTTATAGAGATCGTGTCCGAACTCGCTGGAGTCGTCCGATAGCTCGGGAATCCGGATGATATTCGTCGACTCATCCGGATCCAGCATATAATAATGCCCCCTTTGCGTTTTGGCGGGAACGGAGTTGATCGCCAGAAAGGATGCTGCAACGCTGACCGGATCCCGCTTCAGATGAATGATCCGGGTTTTGGGTCCGAAATATTCGATGGCCGGAACGGCGAAGTTCTTGATGAATTGATGGTTGGTCTCGAGATAATACCGATGGCCTGCGGCATCCCGCTTGATATACGTGCGCTTCAACACCCAGAACAGACGCCGAAAATAGTCGTCGCGATCGATCCCCTGACCTCTGGGATAATCGCTGAACATTACAGGGGGTGGCTCGTGCAGACAGATCGCCCCATCTAACACCGTCTCGAACACCCGCGAAAGACTGGTAGTTCCGCTCCGTCCAGTTGTGGCCACGAAAATATAGCACTCCACGTCCCGGCAGAGAAAATCGAGCCAGGCATTATACAGGGTCACGGTGACGGGATTCCGCTTCAACGCCACGACCACCGGGTGTTTCCACCATGAGGGAACCGCTCCAGTCGAATCGCCACTGGTGTCATGGACGAGATCGGACATATTTCATCCTCGGGTCAATAGACAGGGGTTCTTGATTTAAGGCTGCGTTTCAGATAACGGAGCAGATGAATGACTCGCGCTCCCATAGAGGCCACAGCCAGAAACCGGAGTGCTTCCCATGAAAACCGGTTACGAAGACTGGACCAGAATGTCTGCCGGGCTCTTGCAAACTCATCGCTGCCGAAATAAATGCGTCCCAGTGTGTAATATAGCGGTCCCAAAATCTTTTTTGTGTCCACATTTTCCCTCGCGATCTCTTCGGGATACGCGTGCTCGATCTTCCTTACGACATAAATGATCGATTCCTGGACGGATACAACCTGCTTTGGGGAATAACCGTGGACACGCCGCTTCACCAGCGGAAAAGGCACACAGGCCATGAAGCAATGGACGGACATTCTTAACCACATATCCTTGTCCTCGACGTAACGAAGACCCTCGTCGAAACCCCCTGCCTTCTCAAAGCAGTCTCTTTTAAGCAACGCCGTTGAGGGCATAATGGGGTTGATCCTCATCAGCGTCGAAAAGGCGTTCCGGATCAGCCCGGATTCCGAAATCATCTGGTCGTAGCATCCCCGCTGCTTCCAGTACGACCCGACCATGGATTCCCCCCCGCCGAAGTACTCCGCGTCCGAAAAAACCAGGCCAAGACGCGGGTCGGACTCAATTAATTTAATCTGCAGTTCAAGTTTAGGCGGCAGCCAGTGGTCATCGGCATCCAAAAAGGCAAGATACCGGCCTTTCGCCGCCCGAATACCCGTGTTTCTGGCCTTGCTCGGGCCTGCGTTTTCCTGATAGAGGTACGTGATCCTGTTTTTATAGCCCTCCAGCAACTCCCGGGTGCCGTCAGTCGATCCGTCATCTACAACGATAATCTCGAAATCCCGATAGGTCTGTTTAAACACACTGTCAAGCGCTTCAGGCAGCTGCTGCGCCGAATTGTATGCGGGGATGATGACGGTGACGACAACCACTTACCCCTCCCCGACCAATGTCCTGTACATGTCTTGTATTCGGGTTTCGATCAGATCCCGGTCAAAATGCTTGACCACGAACTCTCTGGATCGTTGACCAATGGACTCCCTCAACACGGGGTCATTCAGTAATCGTATGCATTGATCGGCCAGATCATCGGCATGATCGGCGATGATGATCTCCCGCCCGTCCTTGACCGGAATTCCTTCC
>JBAVKA010000335.1:0-10992 GCA_049688075.1 Gammaproteobacteria bacterium | reverse complement strand
CCTGACCATACTCGAACATCAGCAGGCCGGAGAGGATGGCCGCGGTGCCGAGCAGGACCTCGGGTTGCAGGGCCTCGCCGTTCAGCAGGTGCCCCAGCATCAGCGCCAGCACCGGTGTGACCAGTGTAATCAACGCGACACGGGTCGCCTCCACGTGCCGCAGCACGTAATAGTACAGGGCGAAGCCCAGCACCGAGCCGATCAGGCCCAGGTAGATAATCGACACAATCGCCCGGGTTGGCACGGTGGTGGGCAACGGCGTCCCGGTAAAGAAATACAGCAATACCAGCAGGGGCACCGCGACCATCAGCCCGCCGATGGTTGTTGCCAGCGCCGGTACGTCCGCGTCGATGCGCTTGACGGCCACGGCGCTTGTCGAGTACGCCGTCACGGAAAACACCATGCCGGCGATCCCCCACACGGCGTGCGGACCGAGGCGCTGTGAACCCAGCAGCATGATCGCCAGTCCGGCCAGCCCGAGCAGCATGCCGGCGAGCCGGGCGGCATCCAGCGCCCGCTCGGTAAGCAGGAAGGTCGCCAGCAGGCCGGTGATGATGGGCGCGAGACCGAACAGCACCGAGATCCAGCCGGAAGGAATGAACTGCGAGGACCAGTACACCGAAGTCATGGCGAAAAACACCCCCAGGCCGGCGGCCAGGTAGGTGCGGCGCGCCCCGGCGTGCCAGGGCAGCGGGATACTGAACAGGCCGGCGACCATCAGGCCTACCAGCATGCCCAGAATCATGCGACTGGTGATGCCGAACAGATAGCCGACACCGGCGCCGCTCCACTGGATCGCCAGCGGCGTGGTGGACCAGATAAGTATGACGCCAGTATAGGCTATGGGTATGGACACCCGGGTTACCTCACTTTGCTGAACATCGAACGCTGTTGACATGTCCCTACCTCGTACTCAAATCCCGAAAACGAAAAAGGCCGCAGGGTCGGAACCGTGCGGCCTTTGAAGATCGGGGTTACTGAACCGGCTACCGGACGGATAATCCCTTCAAGGCGCCACACGGGCACGACGCGACAGACCACTCGGGCAGTCGGCGCATGCGGGCAATCGTGTGGTGCAGTGATCCGGTTAACATGGCTGCGAGTTTTTCAGACAGGCGTATGCCTGTCAAGGTGTAAGAACACATTTCCCCCTGATATGGATTCAGCCATTTCCCTATATATTCGGAATATTCGTCCAGTCACCATGACGGCATCGACAGACCGCAGATCAGGCGCAGTGATGGCAAGCATAAAATGCGCCCTGATACCTGATTCTCGGGAAGGATCCAGTCCTGGTGTTTCAATGTTCGGGATACCTTGCTCAGGTCGCGCCCGGGATCGACCAGTGGCGCAGGGGGGCGTCCGTTCAGCGAATACATCACCTCCGCGCGAACCTCAACGTCCGCGACAGCCTCGCGCTGTTCCCAGATCCCCGCGAGGTAGTGGGCAAACTGCAGGATCATGTCGGGTTGCGTCGCCATGACCTGCTCCTGCCGGGGCCGCAGGTAGTCGGCCGGATTGACTTCCCAGTGTCTGCCGTCCTGCGGATCGGTGACCATGAAACGGGCAGTGGCGCGCCGGTCGTTGAGTTTCATGCGCCACGAGAACCGGTGGCCCTCGCCGGTCCAGGCCACGTTGCCGGGGTACAGCAGCGAGCGGAGCGGAAACAATAGCTGCAACACGAAGAAGACGACGAGGCAGCCGAACGCCAGCGGTCGTGCGCACTGAGGCGTGCCGACCGGCGACGGTGGTGATACCTGCGTTGGCGCCACCGGGGCGACGGCATCCTCGAGGCGCCTCCACAGTTGCCGCGGCCAGTCCGGGGCGAAGAAGATCAGCGTTCCCGCCAGGGTGATCCAGGGAAAGACCCCGATGCGGAACAGGATGGAATTGGACAGGTGGAAGGCGGTATAAAGGATAAAGACGGCCAGCCGGGTGCGGCGCCACAGCAGCAGGGGTGCACCCACAAGGTGCAGCGCAATCACCCCGTACGAAGCGGCCACGGCCACGCCCGGCGCAGCCAGCCAGGATCCCACCAGCGGCAGATCGGTGCGCGCGGCCAGCCACAGGCCAAGCGGTTCACCCTGGAACCAGTCCCCGTTGAGCTTCACGAGTCCGGCGTAGACCAGCATCAACTCGAACTGAAGCCGCAAGGCCCACACCGACCAGCGAGGCACCTGCGCACCGGTTGCGCGCCGCCGCAGCGCATCCAGGGAAAACCCGCGCTCCGCGGGCAGAAAGCACAGGATCAATGCCACCGTGAGCAGCAGGTAATAGTGATTGAGATAGTTCGCCTGCTCCAGCAGAAACACATAGCCAAAGGCGAACAGCAGTCCGACGATGGCCATCCGGTAGAAGAGACCCAGCGCTACCATGGCCGCCAGCAGCCCCATAAGCCCGAAATGCCAGTACAGGCCGTCGCCCGGCCAGGGATCGATCCAGGCGAAGCCGTAATATTTAAACAGCAAGCCGGGTGCCAGGTAGTACTCCCGGATCCAGCCATGCAGAAAAAAGCGTGCCGTTTCGGCGAGCAGGAACACACCGAACAGTATGCGAAAGACGCCCAGGGAAGCGGCGTCCACCGGTTCGCACCAGGACGTCCCTCGAGATCCGGACTTCATGGTACAGCGGCGCTCGACACACAGGCTGTCGAAGTGCGGGTACGCGAGTCAGTGACCGGCAGACCGCCGCCAGAGAGGCGCGGCATTACCGTGCGGGTTTCGCGAAGACCCGGTTATTTCCTGAAGCGTCGAATCAGGGCCACAGCAATCCCGAGAATTCCGCCGATCGCGAGCAGAGGCAGGATGTTCGGTTCCGGGACTGTTTGCAGTGGAAGCTGGTCATTGGCGAAGAACGGATCGAAGAGAAAGGACCCGGTGATTGCCAGCAGACCGCCGAGGAAAAGGATCTTGCGAACGTTGACCGCGATAGCGATAGACATGGATAGTCTCCCCCTGTTGTTGTTAGAGCGCGCAACCTGGATCATAGACTACAGTTTCAGGCAAATCCAGCCAGGCACGGTTCTGTATGGCGGCCCATCCTCTCTACATGCAACCGGGTCCCGACCAGTCAACCCGATGCGCAGCCTGCCGGGCCATGTTCCCTCCCCGCATCTAACCGGCCCTGCTGAATGAAATCCGTCATACGGCAAACCATGAACTGGTGCCGGGTTCGGGTGACTTCAAATATCAGATCGAGGCCATGCTCAATCGACGGACAGAGGATAAACCCGGGGGACGGCCACGGAAAGAATGTTGCATCCGGGAATATCAGGATTAAATGTGCTCTGACACCTGTTTCCCATTTTTGCGTTGAGAAAGATCGACGATACTCGCCAGGACCAACTGCCGGCCATGGTCCGTGTAGGGCGTCAATCCTATTTCCACGGGTATTTTCGTGCCGTCTTTTCTGACGGCCTCCAGTTCACGCCCCACGCCCATCCTGCGGGCATCAGGCGCCTGCATATACAACTCGCGCTGGCGCGCGTGTTCCTGTTGCAGACTGGCCGGCAACAGCGCATCCACCAGGAAGCCTTCGAGCTCACCCTTTTCATAACCCAGCAACCGCTCCGCCGCGGGATTGGTAATTTCGATTCTGCCATTGCCGTCAACGACCAGCTGGCCAATAGTGCTGGCATCAACAAGGCAGTGGAAACGCTCCTCGAGTTCCTTCATCCGTTCCATGTTTGACGCGCGCGCCAGCGCGTAGGCGGCGTTCGCCTCGGCACGCCGCGCACGGGCATGACTGCTTAAATAAAAAAGCAATGACAGACCGTAAACCGACAGACCAAAAACCACGATCAGCGAGATCAGCATGCGGTTCTCGCGGCGCAAATTCGCCAATACACCGGGGGGGCGATGCGCCACCAGCGTGAGCGAGAAGTCGTCCGTGATCAACTGGTCGAAGGCGACCATAAATTGCGGGAACACCCGAGCCATGTTTTTGAAGGTATCCACGGGCGAAAGCGCTTTCCAGCTCCATAACCCGTCATCCAGTTCCAGGCTTCCGGAGTTTCTCGCCGTGACGCGCTCCCAGACTTTCGGGTGAAGCAGAAAAAATTTCACGCTCTGGTCCCGCTCATCGATGGTCTGTAAATTCCCGATCTCGCTGCTTAAAAGAGTTCCCTGCTTGTTGACCAGCGAGTAATCCACCTCCAGCTCCGACTGCCCGGGTGCACGAAGGAGATTAAAGAGGTATTTCGTATCAATGTTTATGATGATAATACCGCGGCGCTTCCGGCTGCCGTCCTCTACGGGCGTGGCAATACGAAGCATCGGCCTGGGCGGCGTTTCGATCTGTCCGTGCTCTTCATTCAGGTCGATGCGGGAGATATACAGTTCACCCGGCAGGAGCGCGTTCGCCGCCTCGAAGTAATAACGGCTGCTCTTGTCCTGCAGATCCTGCGGTGCCACCGCGTATGGCGTTCCCTGGTCACGCGTTATCCTTACCTTTTCAATTCCGGATTCATCAATCCAGCGAACCTGCTGATAGTGCGGATTCCGGCGTGCGAGCGTCAGAAAAGAGGACTCCAGCGAGCGCAGGTCTCCCGGTGCGCCAGAATCCAGGGCCCGCAGGGTCGTCGCTTCAACAGAAAGGGAGCGCAGATGTTGAAGTGAATCCAGCACCTCGGCGCCGACAAAGCCGCTGATGAGATGGAGTCTGCTGCTGTCACGATCAATAATTTCATTGATCTGTGATTCCGAACGCAGCGATGCGAAGGAAATGCCCAACACCACCACCACGGCCGCCACCGGCAGGAAAAGAGCAAGAAAGAGGTATCTGTTAAAGCGGTCGCCCTGGTGGCCGGTGGTCGAGGCATCTTCTGGCATCTTTTCCATAATCAAAGAAGGAGACCCTTTTGACCTATCGAAACCAACACGGCGCGGGACGGCATGGTGAGGCATCCCGAGAGCCACCCTTGGTCCAGCTTTCGCTGTAATACAATGGCGAGAACGGCGGCCTCATCACACCGCGTACCTGCCGGCTGCAGAAAGCAAGCGACGCAGACCGTAGAGTGATTTATAAAGGCCTGTTCAGGGATACGCTCGATCAGTAGCTGATCGGGAACATACGGTACAGCATCGGCAAGTACCTGCCAACCGGCAGCCGTAAAATGTGCTCTGACACCTTATTTGCATTACGGACGCACGATACCCTTGCGCGTCGCCGAGGCCAGATCGAACCGGCCGTCCCCGCATGGCTCGAGGCCACTTCCGTCAACAAGGCGAACGCAAGCAAATACTGCGTCATGATTGCCACCCGTGTGCAGGACGGGTTTCTGTTACGGCGGGCGGCACCGTCTTCACCCGGATGCCACGACGGGCATCTCCTGTTATGTTAAAAAACCTGCGGCGCAGACTCGTGGAATCACCAGTCTGAAAACGTATCCGGCCTTTTATTGTGACAAGGCGAGCACAGGCATTGCCATGGCGCATTGCTCCGGGACCACCTCGTCCAGGATTGCACGCACCTGCGGCTTGCATTTGCCGCACTGCCCGGTGCAGCCGAGTTGTTTGCGCAGGCCGTGGATCGTCCGCGTGCCATCTGCAACCGCGTTGCGGATCTCACGATCGGTTACCGCTTTACAGAGACAAACATACATGGTGCAAACCCTGATTATTTTGCGAATGATTCCTATTCAAGTATAAATGAGAATCATTGTCAACTTCTTTTTGGCTTCCTGTATTCTTGCCGATGAAATATTAATAACATTAAAATCAGTAGGTTATACATTGTCCCCAGTTGTCAATGGTGATAAGCTCAGGCCGAGTTCCGGAAGGACTCGGCACTTCCAGCTGCAAACCGCACCCGCATGCACAGGGTAAACGAGCTAATTCCATATAGACCCGGAGGCAGAACCATGAAAGGCGACAGTAAGGCGATTGAATACCTCAACAGGGTGCTCAGAAACGAACTCACCGCGATCAACCAGTATTTCCTGCATGCGCGCATGTACGGTAACTGGGGGTTCAGCAAGCTGAACGAGCATGAATACGAAGAATCCATCGATGAGATGAAGCACGCCGACAGCCTCATCGAACGCATCCTGTTTCTGGAAGGGCTGCCAAACCTGCAGGATATCGGCAAACTCATGATCGGCGAGGATACCCGGGAGATGCTGGGGAACGACCTGAAGCTGGAGCAGAATGCACATACCCTGCTGATCGAGGCGATTGCCTACTGCGAGTCCAGGGGCGATTACGTCTCGCGGGCCCTGTTCGACGCCATCCTGAAGAGCGAGGAGGGACACATCGACTGGCTGGAAACCCAGCTCGAGCTGATCGACAGGGTCGGGCTGGAAAACTACCTGCAGTCGATGATGTAGGCGGGGGAAGCGGGTCGGACGCGAGCAGGCGAGAAATTGGGGAGTGCCCCCTACTTACGACGGCCATGTGCTGAACTGCGCCCCGCGCGCCTCGAGCAGCGTGCGCAGGATCGAGCGGTGGCAGCGCGCCTCGTCCTCGCAGTAGCAGCCAATCGCGAAGTCCGCGTGGTGCGACAGCGCAGCCAGCAGGTCAAGGTCACGGCGCGCCCCGGTCTGCTTCATCTCCGCCGCGAACCGGTGACTGAAAGTCCGCCACGACGCGGCGTCGAGCGGCGGGGTCACCGTCTTCAGCAGCGCCTCGCTGGGCGCGAGGTTCGGGAACCACACATCGTAGAGGTCTTTCACCGCGTAGTCTTCCTTGCGCACGCCCCGTGGCGGGCGCCGTACCGTACCGATACGCAGTCCCTCGTCTTTCTCCCTCGGACTGCCGAGCCTGATGATGCGGATTGCCATGATCACCTCCTCAATATGGAAGGAACAGTCACGCGACCGTCAGCTGTTTGTTCGAAGTGCGCATCAGCTCTCGAACACATGCACCCCGAAAGCTCATGCGACGTCCGGCTCAACGATACGGCATTCACGCTTTCCCGCCAGCATCCGATTAGTTTTGCGCACGGTATGGAATCGAGTATAGGCGCTGTACCGACTGTCGAATTCACCCTGTTGCGTCCGGTCAATAGCGTCATACCCCCACTAAATGACCCCATGGATTACAGGCTGATAATGATCACCGCCTGTGGGAAACTGAACATCTAATGAATCAATCGGGTCTTTCCCCGCAGATTCCGCTCCCTTTAGTACAGCCGGTAACGACCCTTGAAACCGATCCCCTTCAACAACACCTACGTCAACCTGGGCGAGGACTTTTTTGTCAGAACCGTGCCCTCGCCCGTCTCGAGTCCGGCACTGATCGTTTTCAATCAGGCGCTGAGCGATGCGCTCGGGCTGTCGGACACCTGCCTGAACTCACCCGAGGGGACCGCCCTCCTCGCCGGCAATCGCGTCCCCGAGGGCGCCGAGCCTCTCGCCATGGGGTATGCCGGCCACCAGTTCGGACACTTCGTTCCGCAGCTGGGGGACGGCCGCGCGCTCCTGCTCGGCCAGGTTGCCGGCCCCGACGGCATTCACCACGACATCCACCTGAAAGGGACCGGGCGCACCGCCTTCTCGCGCGACGGCGACGGGCGCGCCGCCCTGGGGCCGGTGCTGCGCGAATACCTTGTCAGCGAAGCCATGGCAACACTCGGCGTGCCGACCACGCGCGCACTGGCCGCCGTGACGACCGGCGAGCAGGTCGTGAGACAGTCCCTGCTGCCCGGCGGCGTCATCACCCGCACCGCCAGGAGTTTCGTGCGGGTCGGCACCTTCGAGTTTTTCGCCTCGAGAAACAACCTGGCCGCCGTGACCCGGCTGGCCGATTACGTCATCGGTCGGCTGTATCCCGGTTGCCGCGAGGAACCGAATCCCTATCTTGCCCTGATCGATGCCGTCATCGACCGGCAGGCCGCGCTGATCGCGCAGTGGATGCAATTCGGTTTTATCCATGGCGTGATGAACACCGACAACATGTCGATTGCGGGCGAGACCATCGACTACGGCCCCTGCGCGTTCATGGACCATTACGACCATGACCAGGTGTACAGCTCGATCGATCGCCACGGGCGCTATGCCTACAACAATCAGCCGAACATCGGGCTGTGGAACCTGACGCGCCTGGCGGAAACACTCCTGCCGCTGCTGGCGGACAACACCGAGGCCGCCGTCGAGGCCGCACAGGCGGCGCTGAACACATATGCCCCGTCATACGCGCGTTACTGGCTGGACGGGATGCGCGCGAAGACCGGCCTGCAGATCCCCGACGACCATGACAAGGCACTGATCAATGACCTGCTCGAGATCATGAATGCCAACCGGGCGGACTTCACCCTCACGTTCCATTATCTCTCGACGCTGCAGGCGGACTCGGCGGCACAGGTCGACAACATGCGCGCCCTGTTCGACGACCCGGCGCCATTCGATCGCTGGGCCCGGCAATGGCGCGCGCGCCTGCGCCAGGAAGGCGGCGACGCTGCCGTACGCCAGGCGCGGATGCAGGCGGTCAATCCCGTGTACATCCCGAGAAACCACCGCATAGAAGCCGCCATCCGCGCGGCGGAAGATCAGGGTGACTTTTCCATGTTCCGTGATCTGCATGCGGTGCTGCAAAACCCCTGGCAGCAGCAGCCGGGGAAGGATGCCTACATGCTGCCCCCGGAACCGGATGAAGTCGTACGGCAAACGTTCTGCGGGACGTGAAAAAGGGCCGGATACCTTAAAATAGCCAGTGTTGTATCCGGCCCTAATAGTACCGCACTCAGGCGGCGTACTTTTCCTTCGCCTCGCGGGCGAGTTTCGCTTCCTCCGGGCTGTAGGCCTTGCCCGACCACAGCATTTCGTAGGCGATTTCCTCGTTGCCGTTCTCGCACAAGGCCAGAACATCGCGGAACAGCGGCTGAAATGTCTCGCTGCGGTGTGAACGCTCGTGGTCCTCGAACGAACGCCAGAATGTCACGATCAGCGCCTCGCGGTCCTTCAGCGGACTGGTGACCGCCTGTCCGATGGTCGAGCCTTCATTGGAGATGTCGCCGCTGTTGAGGACGACGAATCCGCCCACGAAACCGGTGTCGGAATGGTAGGTCTTCACGTTCTCGCACAGCATGGCGACCCGCTCCTGAAGATCATCGACCGTGTATCCGTCCTTGAGTAGCACCCGGTTCACGGTCACAACGCCGTCGGCGGGAAAGTCAGGAATCAGATTACGCATGACAACCTCCTATATCAGCTATTTAGCGTGTTCTAATATTATTATTCCTGACTAAATTAGTCAAGTATTACGGAGGATATATCCACGTTGCTCTACCACTGGCATGAAACGGATTTTCCGCTCCCGGAATGGGTCCGGATACATTTTCCGACCCAGGCAAACCCTCCGCCCGGGAAACGGTATCGGCCTCTTTTCCGGTTATGGTGGTGGCACCTGATCGGGCACCAGCACCCTGAACAACGCGGTCTCACCGTCCCCTATCTGCAGGACAGTCACCGACTTCACCGGTATGCGGCTGCCCTGCGAATAGCGCAGGGTGCCCGTGACGCCGGTGAACTCGTGGATGTCGCCAAGTGCCTGAAGCACGGCCTCAGGGTCGGTGCTGCCGGCCTGTCTGATCGCGGACATCAACAAGCGCGCGGCATCGTAGCCCAGCGCTGCAAATGCATCCGGATGGCTGCCATAGGCAGCCATATACGCCTGGCGAAAGACCTGCACTACAGGGTCGGGATTGTCCTCACCCAGGTAGGCATGCGTGGTGTAGTACACATCGTGCAGCGCACGGTGCTGTTGCCAGAGCTCCTCGGAGTCATAGCTGTCGCCGCCGAACACCGGGGCGGTCACGCCCGCCGCGCGCGGCCGCTGAATGATCTCCGGTGAACGGTTGTGGTGCAAGCGCACCTGGACCCGTACGGTCTGGCGCGGGTAGGACACACCCACGGAGTGCTCTATCCGCAGCGGCTCGATAAACGTTCCTGAATAGTAGCAAACGCGTGCGGATATTCACCCCGGAGCCAGGTCAGGGCCCTGAATCAATGGGGTCAGACTCGATATCGAAAAGGTATCCGGCCCCGTTTCGCGCCGATTCCAGTCCCCTGTGCTATGAGTACACTATGCTTCCTGGCCGGGTTATGCATCGCTGCCTGATCATCAGCCTGTTTACCGCTGTCGCGGTGGCCGCGGCAGGCATTCAACCGGAGCCTGCAATCATGTCCCAACCGCGCATCGAAACCGCCATCCGACTGATGGAACAGTTCGACGCGCACACCCTGGCGGACGCCGACCAGCCACCGCGGCGCTACCTGTGGACCGATGCGTTCGCGGTGTGTGTGTACCTCGGCCTCGCGCGTGCGACCGGCAACCGGGCCTGGCGCGAACGCGCGCTGGGGCAGGTCGAACAGGTGCACCACACGCTCGGCCGGCATCGCCCCGACGATCACCGCCACGGCTGGATCAGTGGACTGGGCGAAGCCGAAGGCGAAGCGCATCCCACCGCCGGCGGGCTGCGTATCGGCAAACCCGTGCCCGAGCGGGCGCCCGGCGAACCGTTCGACGAACGCCGCGAGTGGGACCGCGACGGCCAGTACTTCCACTACCTGACCCGCTGGATGCACGCCCTCGACCAGGTCGCGCGCGTCACCGGTGAGGTGCGTTACAACCAGTGGGCGCGCGAACTCGACGCGACCGCGTTCCGCGCGTTCACCTATGTGCCCGCACCGCTGCTGCCGAGGCGTCGCATGCACTGGAAGATGAGTATCGACCTGTCGCGCCCGCTGGTCGCGTCCATGGGTCAGCACGACCCGCTGGATGGCTACATCACAACTCTGGAGCTGCGCGCCACCGCCGCCTCGCGGGCATCGACGCAACCGGACCTGGCGGAAGAAAGCCGCAAATACGCGGCGATGGTGCGTCGCGGCAACTGGGCCACCGACGACCCGCTGGGAATCGGCGGGCTGCTGGTCGACGCCTGGCGGGTGCAGCAACTCGCGCAGCAGGACGCCGAGGTCGAGCCGCACCTGTTCGACCGCCTGCTCGACGCCGCACGCAGCGGACTGGCCCTTTACGTCCAGGGCGGCGATCTGCA
>JBAVKA010000334.1:0-2023 GCA_049688075.1 Gammaproteobacteria bacterium | reverse complement strand
GCAGCACCAAACATGCCCCCTGGTTCATCATCCCCTCGAACCACAAGTGGTTCCGAAATCTCGCCATTTCCCGGATCGTCGCCGAGACGCTGGAAGCCCTGAACATGAAATTCCCGGCACCGACGGTTGATATCAACGAAATCAGGAAGAAGTACCACGCCATTGTGGAAGGGGAAAAGCACGAGAACCAGCAAGAAAAACCCGGCGGCGGCAAGAAGAGAAAGAAAGATAAGAATAACAGAAAGAAGGCGTCATAGCCTACACCGACCTGCTGCACCGTCTGTTTGAAGGGGTGTTTCCATCTGCGCCGGCGGTGCAACATGCCTGACAGGCGATACCAGCACACATTGTTTACCTGTCCCGATCTCCTGCACGCTAAGGGATGTGATGCGGGCAAACAGAAACCGGCCACTCGGGCCGGTTTCTGTTTTGCTGCGCATTTTCGCCTAGGTTTTCGCTACCCAGGATTTGCACCAGCCGGCGGCGGCGACCTCCTTGCCGGGGAAGATCGGGCAAGGTCCAGTGGCAGCAGCGCCTCCCTGGTAAAGATTGCAGTTGCCGCAGTGCTTGTCCGCCTCGGTGCTGTGTTCGGTGTACTGCAGGGCCTTGGCGGTCGGATCATCGGGAGAAACCATCGCGGCGCTCGCGCCGGGATGGTAGCCGAAAGCGGCGATGACGGGGATGGCCGCAAGCCCCTTCAGCACGCTGCGACGGCTGAGTTCGTTCTTCTTGGTGCTCATTGCGTTCTCCTTGTGTTAGCAGGTCGTTTTCACCACCCGATTCCCGACGTGGGCATCGAGGCGGGTCGGTCCGTGAGGGACCAGTGACGACGTTAGGAGAAAACACCCTCGAGCACAAGTGTGCATATAAAATTCAGTCAAATCAGGGGCTGCACGGAAGCTGCCCGGTGTATGTCGTCCGCTGAGAGGGAGAAGTTCCGCTTTGTCTTACGGGCCTGTGTGTCATCCTCATTCGTCGTGTTTGTACTCCGGCAACCTCGCGCCGCAGTCCTTGCAGAATTTCGCGTCGGGCTCGTGCCCTTCGCTGAGACATTCGTGACAGGTTCGCGTGGTGGGCAGGCGGCGACCTGGACGCTGGCGCTGCGCGGTCATTTCAGCAGTGACGATACCAGTTGGCACCGCGAGGATGCCCCAGCCGAGCAACATCATCACCGAGGCAATAAACTTTCCCAGATCGGTGTGAGGCGTCACGTCGCCGTAGCCCACGGTCGTCGTCGTAACAATCGCCCAATACACCGAGGTCGGGATGCTGGTGTAGCCGTTCTGTGGACCCTCGACGACATACATGGCGGTGCCGAGCAATAGCACGGCCATCAGCACCACCGAGAGGAAAATGAGAATCTTGCGGCCACTGGCACGGAGCGCTTCACCAAGAGTCCGATACTCCGCGAGGTAAGCGCTGAGCTTGAATATCCGGAAGATGCGCAGTAATCGCAGGATACGCACACCCTGAAAGGTAATCGCCTGCGGGAAGATCAGCGCCATATAGGTGGGCATGAATGCCAGCAGGTCGATGATGCCAAAAAAGCTGCGCGCGTAGCGCAACGGGTGGCGAACGCACCAGAGCCGGGCCAGGTACTCTGCCGTAAAGAGAAAGGTAAAACCCCACTCCAGTGCCCTGAACCAGTCCCGGTAGCGCAGCGAGAGGCTTTGCATGCTGTCCATGATAACCACCGCTACGCTCATGAGAATGGCAGCTATGAGAATCACGTCGAAGGCCTTTCCGGCGGTGGTGTCGGCCTCGAAGATCACCGTGTAAAGCTTGAGGCGCAAGCCCGACTCCGGTCTGCCGAACCGCTCCTCCGGTGTTCTCCCGGTCACCTTTGCGCGATTCTTGTCTGGCATGTATGACTTTCTCTTTCCGGGTATGGTCAGCGTGGAGTGTCCACTCAGTCGAGTGCAATGTTCACCGGCTGTACGTTCCAGATGTCATCGCAATACTCGGCAATGGCGCGGTCGGAGGAGAACTTGCCGCTGCGCGCGCTGTTGAGAATGGACATGCG
>JBAVKA010000333.1:0-1534 GCA_049688075.1 Gammaproteobacteria bacterium | reverse complement strand
AGCGAGGTCAGCAACGCTCCGATCAGCGTCATGATCACCGCGATCAAACCGGGCACCAGGAAATGGCGGCTGTAGAGCGCCGCGTTGAACCAGACGCGCGGCTCGATCATCACCGGCGCCTCCAGTTTGCGTCCCCGGGCGGCAGCATAGTGTTCCAGCCAGCTCTGCCACACGCCCTGAATGTAGCCCTGGGTGATGCGCGCCTGGTTGGCGTTGACGCCGTTGACGATCACCCCGATCGATGCGTCGGCGGCATCGATCAGGCGGCGGCTGAAATCATCGCGCATCCATACGATGCCGTCGACCTGCTGCCGGCGCAGTGCCTGCATGGCCGTCTGGATATCCGCGTAGTGATAGGGGGTGAAATAGTCCGAGTGTTCGAAGGCGCGCTGCAGGCCGCTGGTGTTGGTATCCGGATGATCGGCGACCAGGGCGAGCGGAACATCCCTGGCATCGAGCGACACGCCGTAGCCGAACAGGAACAGCAACACCACCGGCATCACGAAGGCGATGGCGATGCTGGAGGGGTCGCGCAGGATCTGCAGGAATTCCTTGCGCACCATGCCGCGCAGGCGCCGGCCTGTCCCGCCGCGGGCCTCAGGCTGCCGGTTCATGACGCACCGCCCGCGCTTCGATCAGCCCGATGAACGCATCCTCCATGGTGGGATGCGGAGTTTCGGCAGTGCGAAAGCGCTGTTTCATCTCTGCCGGCGTGCCGAGCGCCAGCACCTCGCCTTCCGCCATGATCACCAGACGGTCGCAATAGTTGGCTTCGTCCATGAAATGGGTGGTGACCAGCACGGTGACGCCGGATTCCGCCAGCGCGTTGGTGCGCTCCCAGAACTCGCGCCGCGCGAGCGGATCGACCCCGGAGGTGGGCTCGTCGAGAAACAGGATGTCCGGCTCGTGCATCAGCGCGGCGGCGAAGGCCAGCCGCTGCTTGAAGCCGAGCGGCAGGTCGCCGCTGTTGCCGTCGGCATAGGGCGTCAGTTCGAAGTTCTCGAGCGCCCAGCGGATGCGCTCCGCGCGGTCGTCACCGTCCAGGCCGTAGGTGCTGGCGAAGAACTGCAGGTTCTCCGCGACGGTCAGGTTGGCGTACAGGGAAAAACGCTGCGCCATGTAGCCCAGCCTCGCGCGTGCCCTGGCGGCGGCATGACGCAGGTCATGCCCGGCGACGTTGAGTGTCCCGGCGCTTGCCGGCAGCAGCCCGCAGAGCATGCGGAAGGTGGTCGACTTGCCGGCGCCGTTGGCGCCCAGCAGGCCGAAGATTTCCCCGCGCCGCACAGAGAAACTGACGCCCTTCACGGCGACGAAATCACCGAAGCGGCGGTACACGTCCCGCACCTCGATGATCGTGTCATCGCCCGCCGCGGATCGCGGCCGGGCGTGCATCGACTTGACCGCGTGGCCCTCCTCGCGGGTTGATTTCAGCCGGGCGATGAACGCGTCCTCGAAGCGCGGCACTACCGCTTCGACCGCTGCGCCTTCGCCGGCGGCCTGCAGATCGACGGGAGGTTGCGCGGAGGGCTGCGCC
>JBAVKA010000332.1:0-2744 GCA_049688075.1 Gammaproteobacteria bacterium | reverse complement strand
GGAGCTTGCGACTGGAGGAAAAAGCGTAGCTTTTGGATTCGGAAGGCAGGGGTCGGAGGTTCAATTCCTCTCACCCCGACCATTATAGAACAACAACTTTTTATTTGAATTCCTGCTTTGTTCCAGTTGACCGAGAATGTCGTGTATTGCTGCATTCCAGTCATAACCGTATCGCTCTGCGGAAGTCTTCTTTCGGACACATTCCAGACCCGTCACAAACAAAAACCCCGGCGCGGTGGCCGGTGTCTGGTGAATACTTCTAATCAAGCTGTTCCCGTGGGATTCTATGGATTGTGCCGCACTGTGGGCAATCAAGAATCACTTCATTAGCCACCTCATAAAAACACCCAATCTCATAACTATCTTTGGCTTTCCATTCGTGATTGCAATTCTTACATCGTACATCCATCCATTTAATGTCAGCCTTGTTGAGTGCAGCCATACGGTTGGAAGTTACCTCGTTTGATTTCAGGTATCGCCATTCAATCCGCTTGATTATTAAGGTTGCCGTTTCCATTGCCATGTAATGCTTCCTTGAAGAAAACCCCGGCCTGAGCCGGGGTCTGGTTGCAGGATCGCCGCGCCTGCGGTCGTTCAGGCGGTCGCGCCGCATATCAATACGATTCTGACAAGTGAATGGCGCACGAGGATTAACGCCGGTACTGCCCTTTTAGACACACTGGCCACACTGGCGTCTAGCCCTAATAAGAAAACTGTGTCAGCGGTGTCGGAGTATATGTCACCGAGTTGTATCGCTTTGACCCGTTGATTCCGGTGCGTTTCTGCTATCCCCTAGCCAGGTGTGCCGAGTCTTCGGGTCATCTTCAATACAGACGCTTTCCTACACACTCCGCTGATCGTGCCCAACAGACCCTCCCCGGATCGCCGCGCGTGCTGTCGCTCAGGCAGTCAGGAATACCTTCCTCGGACAAGGTAAAATTGAGGTAAGCGCGCTATAGCCTAATGAGCGTATGATGATTCCGACATGCAGTCTTCACTACCAGGTAGGCACGCCTAATCATCGGGTCTAACCGTAGACCAAGCCCCAGATCGCCGCACCTGCGAAACCAGTGGCTGGTCAACGTGATTCCCGCAATATTTACGTCATGAACTGAGGGTTAGAATTACATGTACATTCATGGCCTGGAGGCATATGGAAAAGTTTATCTTGATATCGCTGGCAGTCAGCCTGAGCGTGATTTTTTATGTTGTCGCATATTTCCTGATATCCTGGCAGTGGCCTGAAACCTTCTTGTCCATCTTTGTGTGTACAATTGTCCTATTTTTACTTATTCGAGAAAGGGACCAAACATACCGAGTAAAACCCGTCAATTTAATCTCTACCATCGCGCCGGATCATCATGCCTATTTCCTCTCAGGTGATCATATGATCAATTGGCCTCCATTCCCTCTCTAATAAGCAGTTCCAGCTCCTCGCGCTCCATCATTGTTAAGGCAATGTTAAATCCTTATTTACTGATTAGGTAGTTTCCCCAATATTCGCAACTCTGATGATGCCTTAAGGTACCTATCTCAGCCTTGACCCGCTGATTATGGGACATTCTTCTTTAAGCCGTGGCAAAGGAACTGCGCCGAGTCTTCGGGTCATCTTCTTACAGCCCCATTCCCACACTCCCGGCCGATAGCGTCCTACAGTCACACCAGCCGCCCCAGGCTACGCTTTACCGCGCAGTGGCAACACTTGCACCGCCTTCGATCCCGTGCCGGCACAGGGAAGTCCAGGGCGTGCGTAGTCGCCCGGTCGGCTGGTATCTGGCCGGGTGGCTTCGCCTTTAATGGTCTGCATGACGCGTGTACGGCACGGTGGGCCATGCGTCACATTCACAATAAAACCATGGATTTCTTCCTATTAAGTAATTACCACAATTTAAATATCCGCCATGTCTGCTAGCTTTAAGATTGCAACAATCAAGAAGAGGGAAAAATACGAAATTCTAGCAAAAAGGATAATTCCTGAGAGGCAGTCAAAAGGACACTTAAGACAGGAGGGATACCTTGAAGATGAAGACGAGCTTCTCTTACATGGGTGCATTGTTTCTTGCTGTTATTATAAGTGCATGCAGTACACAGCATCTGACCTGGCAGCAACGGCGGCTTGAAAATCCCACTACAGCGGAGCTTCAGTGGGAACGCAACAATCATGTGATGATCTATGAAGGCATGAAGGACCGGGAAGTCAATCATGCGTTGGATGATCACTTCAATCGCGTCCAGTCGATGATGTTCGTCAATACCGTCGTTACAGACGACAAAGGCAATCCGTTAAAGGACCCGGAAAGTGGCGAAGTCGTGGTCGAGCACGACGGCTGTGACTGATACGGCGCCGTCGATATTCCGCCAGTTCATGCTGGAACCGATGGAACCAAAACCCCGCCACGCGGGCGGGGCCTGGTTGCTAATGCAACTTCCCTTGCCGCTTTCAGCTTATCCCTGTTGAAAGTACTCTAGAAGCCAGATTGGCAATCTGGCCTTTTCCTGGCTCGTCATGGCGTCATACTGTTTTTTGAATTCCCTTAACTCATCGGCAGTGGCCTGCGCTTCATCCTCAGACTCTTTGTCCGTGTAAAAGCTACCTCGACTGTAATTCGGTTCTGACATTGAAATGCCCCCATCTCAGAATCCAACATCTCAAGTTAATTTCGGCTCTTTTTGCTTGGTCCTTAAACAAAAAAACCCGATACGGTGGACGGGGTCTGGCTGAAAAATATACCAGAGTGGATTGT
>JBAVKA010000331.1:0-5712 GCA_049688075.1 Gammaproteobacteria bacterium | reverse complement strand
GCTAACCGTCAGCTTTTCGGTGGCGCGTTGCAGCTGCTGCGTCAGTTCGTCCTGCGTCACCCCGGCCAGCACCCGGCGCAGGGGTTGCAGCAGGTTATAGTCCGTGTCGTAATCGTCGAGGCCGTCGCGCACCTGGAATTTGGCGGCGCCGAACAGTTTGCGCAGCGCCAGCCGCTGCAGCCCATCGCTCACGCCGGGAGAGAGAAAGCCGCTGTAATCACTCTCCTCATTCAGCGACTCCAGGTTCGGCATGTCCTGGTCCGTGAGCGCCTTCTGCGCCCCGCCGGTTGTGGACGGGTGCGTGCCGGCCCCCTCGACGGGTGTCTCCCGGGCGTCGTCCGGCGGCGCGCCTTCTTCGGATGACACGGCGGCACGCTTGCGCGCGCTCCAGCGCGCGAGAAACCCGGGCGCACCGGCGTCAGGGCCGGGCGAGTCGTGGCGATGGTTTCCAGCCATCGTCGGCCTTCTCGGTCCAGTTGACGCGTTTGCGTTTTTCCGGCCGCTGCGGCTGGTAGTACTGCATCACGAACGCTTCCAGCTGCAGGTGCAATTCCGGCGGGATCGGCGCCGAAAAAACCAGGTCATCGGCTTCCATGTGGGCACCGGCCTCGTCGTAGTTCGCGGTAACGGTAAAGGGAGCCAGCCCGCCTTCCGCCTCTTCCCGGCAGACCAGGAACAGGGACGGCCGGCGGCCCACCAGGTTGTACCAGTAGCTCTCGGCGGAATCGCGGAACAGGGCAACACTCAGCCCGGTCCACAGCCATTGTGTCTGTCCCTCGCTGGTGTGCACCGGCAGCCGCTGTGGCGTGTCGCCCGTCATGGCCTGTCCGGCGACAAAGCCGATCAGGCGCCACACCGGCAGGCGCCAGGGACCGCGCTTCGAGCGGCTGCACTCCATCACCGCCGACAGGGGAAAACGGGCATCGGTTTGCACAGGCATCTCCCTTACTGGTCAGGACACAGTTCCCTGCGCAAGAGGCATACCATCATGGGTTGCCTGTCGAATCATGGAGTTACCTGAAACTGCCGCAAATCGGCTGCGACATAATGTCCCACTGGACGGACATCGCGATACACAAACGGCGGGTTCAGTCCCCGACCGCTGTGGCTGAGTTTCGAGGATAATCAGTATGATTAATGATGAGACCGAATTTCCCCAGCAGTTTGCGCAGTCGCTGATTGACTGCGGCCTCATGTAGCGGAGGTGCAACGCTTCATGACTTGCTGTTCCAGACCTGAATCTTGCGTTCCAGGGTTTTGCGGGAAATATGCAGACGTCGGGCCGCTTCGGACTTGTTGCCACCGACACTTTTCAGCACGCCGAGCACATGCTGCTTGCTGACTTCCGCCAGACTCAGGCTCAGCGGAAACTGCTGCCGAAGTGCCGCGTCCCGTTCCGGCTGGTCGCCGCCGCCGTACCACTCGGAACATTCCAGCAGCGGTTTGCCCAGCAGCAGGGCTCGTTCCACCAGATTGCGCAGCTCGCGCACGTTGCCTGGCCAGTGATGGCCCTGCAAGTGTTTCAGTTCCTCCCGGGATACCGGCAGCGGCGGCGTACCCAGCTCGGGACTGAGCATGCGCATGAAATGCGCAACCAGCAGTGGTATGTCTTCGACGCGCTCGCGCAGGGCCGGCACGTGAATCGGCAGCACATTCAAGCGGAAGTGCAGATCCTCGCGGAATACACCGTCCCTGACCCTGGCTTCCAGCGGTGCATTACTGGCCGCGATGACGCGACAGGTCACCGCACGCTCCTGGTTGCTGCCAACGGGGCGCACCCGACGTTCCTCCAGCACCCGCAGCAGGTTGGCCTGCATCGGCCAGGGGAGTTCACCGATTTCGTCCAGAAAGATGGTGCCGTTGTCGGCACACACGAACAGGCCGGAACGGGACAGGTGTGCACCGGTGAAGGCGCCGCGAATGTGCCCGAACAGTTCACTGTCCAGCAGTTCGGAGGGAATCGCCCCGCAATTCACGGCGACGAACTGTCCCTTGCGTCCGCTGCGCTGATGGATGGCGTGCGCGATGAGTTCCTTGCCGGTCCCGGTCTCGCCCTGCAACAGCAGGGTCGAGGAGGTCGAGGCGACGCGCTCGATCACATCGAGCACCTGGCGTATCGCCGGACTCTCGCCCACCAGGCCTTCAGCGGCTGGATCCCTCGGCTTGCCGCTGCGTGACAGGTAATTCTCGTGCAGCTGCCGGCGCCGCCGCAGGCAGCGCCGGATTGCCTCGAGCAACTGTTCTTCCCGGAAGGGCTTGACCAGCAGGTCCGATGCACCGGCTCGCAGCGCACTGATGGCCGTATCAACATCGGCATATTCGGAAGTCAGCACGATCTCGGCGCTTTCACCCCGATCGCGCAGCATCTGCAACCACTCGAGGATGCGACTGCCGGGCTGGCTCAGGGTAACGACGAACAGGTCAAAGTGACAGCGCTGTGACAGGGCCTCCGCATGCTGCGGCGTTGGCGCCGCTTCGACCAGCGCACAGACCGGTTTGAGCGCCCGCTTGAGCTGTTCGCTGCGCGCCGTATCAGGTTCCACGAGCAACACCGATAACGGCCTGCGACCACGGTCCCGAAACTCCTCGGCCGATTCGTGAGGAGCCACCGGAATAGCGTCCACTCGTGTAACCATCATGGCCACCCTATCGATGCGGCTTCGAAGCGAGGTTACAGCGCTATGCGCTGCGTCAAAGCGATCCAGTGTGCTCACTGACTGGGTCAAAATACACCACCTGCCACCCGGCTTGCTCGGGCATTATGCAGATGATTCATGATCTGATTGACCGATGACCTCACATAAACCATAGCAGGGGCCCATGGGGCGTCAAGCATCCGGGCGTCTGCCAGTTGTCTGTTAAGAGTAATCCTGTGACTGCGGCGGTGGGATATCGGTTCCTTTTCACCCCTTTCCCGACAACTAGCACCGGCCATGCCGCACGAAACGTCATATTCCCGACCCGCCTCGCGCTGCATGACTGACCCGGACCGGTTCCTGCTCATGCACCGGCCTTGCGATCGTCCATGGCGGCCGGCTGCCTCGCGCCGCATGGCACTCGACTTGCATGCCTCGTCACTGCGACTCGACAGACGTTGCGAATGCCGGACCAGTCTGTTTATCGATCATTGCACACAGAGAGATTTCTCTCATGAAACGAGCACTTCCAGGTCTTTTACTCGTGTGGCTTTGCCTCGGCAGCCTGAGTGTGCAGGCCGATCCCCCGGTATTGCGCATGGCCACGACCACCAGCACCGAAAACTCCGGTTTGCTGAAGGTGATCCTGCCGGAATTCGAATCGCGCAGCGACCTCGATGTCCAGGTGCTGGCCGTCGGCACCGGACAGGCATTGCAACTCGGCTGCAACGGTGATGTCGATGTCGTGCTGGTGCATGCGCCGGCGGCGGAACAGAAGTTTGTCGATGATGGCTGCGGTGTGAACCGCCGCCGGGTGATGTACAACGATTTCGTCATCATCGGTCCGCCAGCCGATCCCGCGGCTGTTGTACATAGCAAGGACGCCGCCGACGCGCTGGCAAGGATCGCAAAGTCCCGGTCGATATTCGTGTCCCGCGGCGACGACTCCGGCACCAATAAAAAAGAGCTCGCACTCTGGCAGAAAGCGGGCGTCAAACCCGCGGGCGACTGGTATCGCGAGGCCGGACAGGGCATGGGCAAGGTATTGCAGATGACCGGTGAACTCGACGGCTATACCCTCACCGACCGGGGCACGTGGCTGGCCTACCGCGCCAAATCGCCGCTGAAGATTCTCCTGGAGAAGGATCCGGCCCTGTACAATCCCTATGCCGTGATCGCCGTCAATCCCGAACGCTATCCGGATGCCAACTATACCGGCGCGATGACCTTCATCGCCTGGATCACCTCGCGCGAGGGCCAGCGGATGATCGCGGACTACCGGATCGACGGCCAGGCCCTGTTTACGCCTCTGGCCATCACGAATCCGGGCACACGCTGATTGCGGGTCGATATGGACAATCTGCTGCAGCCCACACACGAGGCATTTCACCTGCTCCTGACGGGTGATCGTGACCTGTGGACGATCATCGGCATCTCGTTCCGGGTGTCGCTCAAGGCGATTCTGTGCGCCACACCGTTCGCCCTGCTGCTCGCGTTTCTGCTCGCCTACGTCTCTTTCCCCGGACGCCGACTGGTGGTTTCCATCTTCGAGACGCTGATGGCGCTGCCGGCTGTGGTCGTCGGCCTGCTCATCTACCTGCTGCTCTCGCGCAGCGGCCCCCTGGGCGACCTGCGTCTGCTGTTCACCCAGACCGCCATGGTGATCGGGCAGATCGTGCTGTGCTTTCCCATCCTGGTTGCGATGGGCTATGCCGCCATCCGCGCGGCCGACCGCCGCGCCTGGGAAACCGCGCTGACACTCGGCGCCGGACGACCGCGCGCGATGCTGACGCTGGTCCACGAGGTGCGCTTTGGCCTGCTGGTGGCGGTGATTGCCGGGTTCGGCCGGATTATCTCGGAAATCGGCACGTCCATGATGGTGGGTGGCAACATTGCAGGCCATACCCGCAACATCCCCACGGCGATCGCCCTGGAAACCAGCAAGGGGCATTTTGCCGAAGGGATTGCCCTGGGATTCGTGCTGGTCACGCTGGCATTCGGACTGAACCTCACGCTCAACCTGTTGCAGCGCCGCGAGGCGCAGGCGGCATGAACAACGACGGCCAGCTGTGCTTTACACGGCTCGAAAAGCACTACCGCGAACGGCACGTGCTGTCGATCGGCAGGCTGACGCTGGTGCCTGGCCGCATCGTGCATCTCACCGGCCGCAACGGAGCGGGCAAGACGACGCTGCTCAAGATCCTGGCCGGTCTGGAGCCCCCCGACTGCTGTGACGTCTCGCTGGATCACCGCAGCCAGCCCTGGCAGGCGGTACGCCAGCGGCTGCGCCGTGACGTGGTGTACCTGCATCAGCATCCCTATATGTTCGATGACACGGTGACAGACAACCTCGGCTACGGCTTGCGGGTGACCGGCGTACCCCGCGCCCGGCGCCGCCGGGCGGTCGCCGTGATGCTGGAACGGATAGGGCTCGACCATGCGGCACAGCGCAATGCACGTACGCTCTCCGGCGGCGAACAACAGCGTCTGGCGCTGGCGCGTGCCTGGCTGTTGCAGCCGCGGGTGCTGCTGCTGGACGAACCGACTGCGAACATGGACAGCGAGTTCCGCCAGCAGACCTGGACGCTGCTGCTGGAAATCCTCAATGATGAGCTCGCCATTATGGTCAGCAGTCATGAACTCTCGAAGTCCGAATGCGCGATTTGCCTGAACCTGCACCTGCAGGATGGCAGGCTGAACGCGGGGCCACCCTCGCTGCACCTGGTCGGCCAGGACCGGTCCCCGGCACAGGACTATCTCGGGGTCATACCATGAAGCCGTTGTCCGGTGTCACTGCCGTGGTACTCGCGGGCGGGCGCGCCCGGCGCATGGGTGGACACGACAAGGGGCTGATAGAACTCAACCAGGTGCCGTTGATCGAGTACGCACTCGCGGCGCTGCAGGGACAGGTCGACACGATCCTCATCAACGCCAACCGCAATATCGAGCGCTATGCCGGCATGGGCTACCCGGTCATCGAGGACCGCCACAGCGGCTTCAACGGCCCGCTTGCCGGGATGGCCAGCGCCCTGTCGGTGATGCATACGCGCTATCTGGTCACCGTGCCCTGCGACTC
>JBAVKA010000330.1:0-2930 GCA_049688075.1 Gammaproteobacteria bacterium | reverse complement strand
ACGCTCACTGACGCCCTGGATTACGCGGCGCAGGGACAGACCGGTGCGAATTTCTACACGGGCAGGGGCGAGCTCTATGCCACGTTGCCCTATGCGAAATTACGTACGGAATCCCGGAGTCTTGCGCGCAAGCTGCTGGGAATGGGCTTGCAGAAAGGCGATCGTGTCGCGCTGGTCGCCGAAACCAATCCCGATTTCTTGCGGTTCTTCTTCGCCTGCCAGTACGGCGGTCTGGTGCCTGTAGCGCTGCCTGCTTCCATCAAGCTGGGCGGGCATGCCACTTTCGTTACGCAGTTGCGCGGGTTGCTGGCGAGCAGCCAGGCGGTGATCGCCATGGCGCCGAGCGGCTACCTGTCATTCCTCGAGGAAGCGGGGCAGGAGTTGGGGCTGCGCCTGATCGGTGACCCCCAGGTCTTCGATCACCTGCCGGAAGTGGCCGTCGATTTTCAGCCGGTCGAGCCGCATGATATCGCCTACATACAGTACACATCGGGCAGCACCCGCTTCCCGCGCGGCGTGGTCATCGAGCAGCGTTCGGTCATGAGCAATCTGGCCGGCATCATCCGCCATGGCGTCAATATGGGTCCTGGCGACCGCTGCTTCTCCTGGCTGCCGTTCTACCATGACATGGGTCTCGTCGGTTTGGTGCTGGTTCCGGTGGCCGCGCAGACGTCGGTCGATTACCTGGATACCCGCGAGTTCGCCATGCGGCCGCGCCAGTGGCTCAACCTGATGACCCTGACCAAGGCGACGATCTCGTTCAGCCCGCCGTTCGGTTATGAACTGTGCACCCGCCGCCTGCGCCCGGGCGAGGCCGGCAAGTACGACCTCAGCAACTGGCGTGTGGCCGGTGTCGGCGCCGAGATGATCCGTTCGGAGACGCTGGTGCGTTTTGCCGAAGCGCTGGCGCCTGCCGGGTTCAACGACAAGGCATTTCTGGCCTGCTACGGCATGGCGGAATGCTCGCTGGCGGTCAGCTTCGCGCCGTTGTTCCAGGGACATACCACGGACTGCGTCGACGGCGACCATCATGCGAACTGCCAGGAAGCCCTGCCGATTCATACCCTGGAGAATCCCGGGCGGCCACGTTGCTTCGTGGAATGCGGCAGGCCCTTGCCGGAATATGAAGTTGAAATCCGCAACGATGACGGGGCGATATTGCCGGATCGTCGCAGCGGCACCATTTTCGTCCGTGGCCCGAGTGTCATGTCAGGTTACTTCAATGCGCCCGAGGAGACTGCCGAGGCCTTGACTGGCGACGGCTGGCTCAATACCGGTGACATCGGCTACAGTGTGGACGGCAAGCTGATCATTACCGGCCGCAAGAAGGACAGCATTATCATCAACGGCCGCAATATCTGGCCGCAGGATCTCGAGTATCTGGCCGAACAGCAGCCGGAGGTTAACATCGGCGATGCGCTGGCATTCTCGGTGCCGGGACCGGAAGACGAAGAGGTGTGTGTCCTCGTGGTTCAGTGTCGCGATTCCGATCTCGACCGGCGCACCAGTCTGGTCAACCGTCTGTCGCGGCTGGTGCATCTTGAGCTGGGTATCGACAGCTATATCGAACTGGTGCCGTCCCATACCCTGCCGCGCACATCTTCGGGCAAGCTGTCACGCTCCAAGGCACGTCAGCAGTTCATCGAGCGTCATGACCCGGTGCAGCTCAAATTGCCCGCGTCCAGAATTGCGGAATCGGGTCCGATGCTGAAACAGAATACTGCCTGAATAAACACAGGTCATGCTGATATTCATCGATAACCGGCCCATGCCGGTTATTTTTTGCCTGCAGGGAGGAGGTGAGAGACCGGGTACCGGTCGAGAGACTGGCCTGGGCCATGCGCGGGAGCGTTGGGCCAACGGATTATCTCCTCGTTATTCCGCAGGAAAACGCATAGCACTCGGAAGCGCGTATTGTTGGCAGTTGGAAAAACACGAATCAAATCCGGTTGTAGGGGATATCCAGTGTTCCTCCACAAATGAATAGACTCGCTGCAAGGACGCAAAGAACGCAAAGTATTTTATTGTTTTCGTTAAAGAATTTCTTTGCGTCTTTGCGGTGAAAATGGTGTTTATGGACGGATACTATCCGGATTTTCCGAGGTAACCTTGTGTGTACCCGGGACCAGTCGCCATGACACAGACAATTGCCATTACCGGTGCGACGGGATTCATCGGCCAGAACATCACCCGACAACTCATCAAGTCGGGCTACCGGGTGCGCGCACTGGTGCGGTCGGTGGAACGGGCCGGATGCCTGCCGGCCGGGGGCGTCGACCTGACATATGGCAGTCTTGAAGACAATGTATCCCTGGAGTCCCTGACCCGCGGCGCGTACGCCGTGGTGCACTGCGCGGGTGCGGTCCGCGGTGCGACGCAGGAGCAGTTCGACCATGCCAATGCCGAGGGCGTCATGCGGTTGCTACGGGTGCTGGAAGCTCAGGACACGCCGCCGCGCCTGCTGGCGCTGTCATCACTCGCGGCGCGCGAACCGCAGCTGTCGTTTTACACCGCCAGTAAGTACCGGGGAGAACAGGTGCTGGTCAACGAAGCGCGCCGGGTCGCATGGGACGTGCTGCGGCCACCCGCCGTCTATGGACCGGGCGACCGGGAGATGCTGCCGCTCTTCCGCGCCATGGCCCGTGGCGTCGCACCGGTTCCCGGTGCACTCCATGCGCGGTTTTCCCTGCTGTATGTCGATGACCTGGCAGCGGCCGTGCTTGCGTGGATACGCAGCGGGACTGCCGATAACGGTATTTTTACCCTCGACGACGGGCGGGCGGGAGGCTATGACTGGCGCGACGTCGCGGCCATTGTGGGGCAGGTGTGCCGGCGCCGGGTGCGACTGCTGCGCGTGCCCGCCTGGGCGCTCGACTTGCCGGCCTGGCTGAATCGCCGGGCAAGCCGCCTGTTCGGCTACGCTCCCATGC
>JBAVKA010000329.1:0-32407 GCA_049688075.1 Gammaproteobacteria bacterium | reverse complement strand
GACCAGCAGCACCCAGGCCAGCGCCGCCAGCAGCAGGCGCCAGCGCGATGGCGGCGACTGTTTTCCGGCCGCAACGTGGCTGAAGCTCGCGTAAAAGGGAACCCGCAATGCCGTGCCTTGCATCTCGGGGGCACGCGGCATGAGCCACGCCACCAGCAGGGGCAGCGGCAAGACGGCGAGCAACCAGGGCCAGGCGAATTCAAGCCCCATGAGCTTCTCCGAAATTTTTCCGGATCCACAGGCGTGCGAGCGCCGTCAGCCCCTCGGGGTCGACGTCGACCCGGGCGGCATAGGGACCACTGGCCAGCACCTGCCCCGCCCCCCGGCTGAAGCCGCCACCCCCACCGGTCTCATCCAGGAAGCGGCACCAGTCGGCGCCAAACAGGGCGGCAACCCGGCGTCGCGGGAAGCGCCGCAGGGCGACGCGCCGCAGCAACGTCGACACGTCGGTGACGAAACCGACCGACGCCTCGCTGGAGTAGCCGGCGGTCAGCGTATCGAGCGTGGCCAGCACCTGTCGACGCAAACGGCGCAGGCGGTAGCGCCGATAGAGCTGTACCGAGACAATCACCAGCACGCCGGCGAGCAGCACGGCTGCAATCCACCAGCCCGGGGCGGGCGGCCAGAAATCGGGAAACGGCGGTGCATGCACGTCGCGCAGATCGAGCACCGGCGGGACGCTCGGGTTCATGCCGCCACTCCGACGGAACCCGCACCGCGCCGGGCGCTCTCGTCCAGACTGCTGCGCAGCCGCTCGACTACATCGTCGGTCGTCGTCAACCGGATGCGGGGCACGGCGCAGGCGCGCGTCAGTTCATCGACCGCCTGATGGTGCTGCGCGAAAAAACGCTCATAGGCCGCCTGGCGAGCGGCGGAACGGGTATCAAGAATTGCGGTTCGGAGTCCATCACTGATGCCATAGCGCCCCGGCGGAGGGGTATGAACTTCCAGCGCATCGATAATCTGGCAGGCCACGACGTCGCTGTGCTGGCGCAGGCGCTGCAGATGCACGCGCGTATCGGCGTCGATGCCGTAGAAATCGCTCAGGATAAAGACCAGGCTGCCCGGGCGCGCCACGCGCCGCAGCCGTCGCAGCGCCTCGCTCAGCAGGCCGGGATGGTCCGGCTGGTGCATTCCGGTCGCGGGGTCGGTGGCGTCGACCAGCGCCCGGATCAGGCGCAGCACGCCACGCTGTCCGCCGAGGGGTCGCAGCTCGTGGTGTCTGCCGTTGAAGAGCAGTGCCCCGATGCGGTCATGACGGCGCACCGCCGCCCAGCCGATCAACGCGGCGGCACGCGCGGCGATGACCGACTTGAAAGCGCCGCGGGTGCCGAAAAACATGCCGGGATTGAGGTCGACCATGACCACCACGGGACGTTCACGCTCTTCCGTGTACAACTTGACGTGGGGATTACCGGCGCGCGCCGTCACGCGCCAGTCCATATTGCGGATATCGTCACCCGCCTGGTAGCCGCGGGATTCGAGGTAATCCATGCCGCGGCCGCGGAAACGCGAGGCATGCGCACCGGCGATGGTGCTGAGCGACGGTCGGCGGTTGCCAAGCTGCAGGTCGCGCGCGGCGAGTCTGAGCCGGATCAGTTCGTCGGTGGTGACGTGGACCCCCGCAGCCGGTGGCGCACCCGTCGGCGGTGTCCCGGAGCCGGCGCTTTCCCGGCGAAACAGTCTTCGCAGTGGCCCCATGTTCAGGTCACCGGCACGCGCTGCAGCAGTTCGCGGATGAACACATCGGAGGTGACGCCCTCGGCTTCGGCTTCGAATGACAGCAGGATGCGATGGCGCAGGGTCTCAAAGGCGACGGCCTGGATATCCTCGGGTGAGACATAGTCGCGCCCCCTCAGCCAGGCATGGGCGCGTGCGCAACGGTCGAGTGAGATGGTGCCGCGCGGACTCGCGCCGTAGCTGACCCAGCGCCTGAGGTCATCGCCGTAGGGCGAGGGATCACGCGAGGCGAGCGTCAGCTGCACGAGGTACTCCTCGACAGCCGGCGACATGTGCAGCGCGAGCACCTCGCGTTGCGCGGTGAACACCTGCTCCTGGGTCAGCAGGACATCGGGTTTCACGTCCTCCTGGCGGGCCGAGAAAGCCTGCCGGCGCGCGAGTTCGAGTATCTGTTTCTCCGTGCCGGCCCCCGGATATCCCACCCGTACGTACATCAGGAAGCGGTCCAGCTGCGCCTCGGGCAAGGGATAGGTGCCTTCCTGCTCGATCGGATTCTGGGTCGCCATCACCAGGAACAGGCCGGGCAGGCGGTAGGTCACCTGCCCCACCGTGATCTGGCGTTCGCCCATCGCCTCCAGCAGCGCGGACTGCACCTTGGCCGGCGCCCGGTTGATTTCGTCGGCCAGCACCAGGTTGTGGAAGATCGGTCCGCGCTGGAAGACGAACTCGCCGGTCTGGGGGCGATAGACCTCGGTGCCGGTCAGGTCGCCGGGGAGCAAATCCGGGGTGAACTGCAGGCGATGAAAATCGCCCTGGATGCGGCATGCCAGTTCCTTGATTGCGGTGGTTTTCGCCAGTCCCGGCGCCCCTTCCACCAGCAGGTGGCCGTCGGCCAGCAGCGCGATGAGCAGGTGTTCGACGAGCTGCTGCTGGCCGATGATGCGCTCCTCCAGCTCGCCTCTCAGGCGTTCAAAGGCCGCCTGAACGGTACTGGCCGGCTGGTTGCGATGCTGTGTTGCGGTTGCTGTATCCATATTCTGTCCTCGTCGATCTCGCGTGAATGGGTGGTTGATGAGACAACAATCCCCCGCTCTGGTTCTGGTTAATTCCATCGTGGTTGATGATCCCTCCGGCCAAACCGTTGCGTCGAGTGCCGGACCGGCTCGCCTTTGCAGGAGTTGAATTTTCTACGGCTCCCGCTTCCGGTTCAACCGGGCGCTGTTCACACGACATACTGTAGTGCGGCAGCCCTAACCCCAGCCTTACGGCAGCATTAAATTTTGGTAATGCAGCGGAATCCACGCAAGGATCGCCATGGATTCAGTATCGCCCGATCAGCACACCGGGAATTCGATCACGACCCGCAGGCCGGGCCGGTTGTCCTCCAGCCGGATGGACATTTGCTGCAGCGTCATCACGGCGGCGACCAGACTCATGCCCAGACCGTTGCCCGGGGTGGTACGGCTCTGTTCCAGACGGAAGAACCGCTGAAAGACCTTCTCACGGGCCGCTTCGGGTATGCCCGGACCGCTGTCGGCGATGACCAGTCTCCCCTTCCCGTTCAGCCTGGCCAGGTCGATGCGGATACTGCCGCCCGCCGGCGTGTACTTGGTCGCGTTGTCCAGCAGATTGGCGATCGCCTGGAACAGCAGATCGCGATCTCCGGACATCGTCACCTCCCCGGTCAGCTGCATCGCCAGCGCCTGGCATTTTTCCTCCATGAGCGGTTCATAGAGCTCGGCCACATCCCTCACCAGGTCACCCATGGCGATCGCAGTAAAGGATTCGTCACCGTGCTGCGACTCGATACGCGCAATACGCAGCAGCGCATTAAAGGTGCTGAGCAGACGGTCGGCTTCGGCGACGGCCTGCTCGATGCCTTCCGAACTCGCGCCGGAACCGGACGACTGCAGGTGCAATTCCTCAAGCCGGTTGCGCAGCCGCGCCAGCGGCGTTCGCAGATCGTGGGCAATGTTGTCCGATACCCGACGCACATCCTCCATCAGCGAGCCGATCCGGTCCAGCATGGCGTTCAGATTGTCCGCGAGCACGTCGAAATCATCGCCGGTATTGCGGGTGGGGATGCGGCGGCCGAGGTCGCCGGAGATGATTTCCCGGCTGGTCTGGTTGATGGACTCGATACGCCGCACGGTAGTGCGGCTCATCATGGCGCCGCCGAGCCCCCCGAGTACCAGCGTGATGGCGAGCCCCCAGGCCAGGGTGATGATGATACGCTGCTTGGTGAGTTCGAGATCGTGGATATCACGGCCGACGAGCAGGAGAAAACCGCCTTCGATGCGGAACACCCGAGCGCGCGCCGGGTGGACATCCGCGTTGTCCGCCCCGGGGCCTTCCAGCCGGAAATCCATCCAGCCGTCCTGGATCTGCACGCCGCGCGGCCAGCGGTCGAGATTGCCGAGCAGCGGATCGAGGCCCTTGTCCACCAGCAGGTAGATCGCGGAACCTGCGGGTTTGCGCGACAGGCGCGCCGATATCAGCGTCGTGAGTCCGGCGAGCCCCATAGTCCGGTAACGCTCCGCGAGATCCGCGATCTCCGTCTCGATGGTCTGGTCGGTCTGCTGCGTCAGGTAGGCGGCTGTCGACCAGTAGATGAACCCCAGAAGCAGCAGGACCGAGGTGCCGAACAGCGCCATGTAGATCAACGCCAGGCGGAAAGTCGAACTGTGCAGCAGATAGCGCGTCGCCATGCGGCTAGCCCGAACTTCTCACAGGGATCCCGGATGCTGGCGCAGGGCTCGTGTGTCCGAACGCCGCTCTGGAGCGAAAGGGGTAGCCGTAGCTACCCCTTGAGTGAAAAGCAAGTACGGGGGCGCGCGAGAACCAGACAGGGCCGGGACAGGCATCCTGGAGAAACTCGCTGTTTTCAGTCTAGTCAGCATGATTACAATCAGTTCAAAAGAATAGAATCTTTCCGCGCCGCCCTGTGAGAAATTCGGGCTAGCGCGCGCCGAGACTGTAACCGGCGCCGCGCACCGTGCGCAGCAGCGCCGGCTCGAATCCCTTGTCGATCTTGCCGCGCAGGCGGCTGATGTGGACGTCGATAACATTGGTCTGCGGGTCGAAGTGATAATCCCAGACGCTCTCGAGCAGCATGGTGCGTGTCACCACCTGCCCTGCATGACGCATCAGGTATTCCAGCAGCCGGAATTCGCGCGGCTGCAGCTCGAGCGCCTGCCCCGCGCGACGCACGCTGCGCGACAGCAGATCCATTTCCAGGTCAGCCACCTGCAGCACGGTTTCGGCCGCCCCGGCATTCCCGCGCCGCAGCAGCGCCTCCAGCCGCGCCAGCAATTCCGAGTAGGCAAAAGGCTTGACCAGGTAATCATCGCCACCCGCACGCAGGCCGTGAACGCGGTCGTCGACTTCACCGAGCGCACTCAGGATGAGTACCGGGGTCCGGTTGCCCGAGGCGCGCAGGGTACGGATGATGGACAGACCGTCGATGCCCGGCAGCATGCGATCGATAATCATGATCTCATGGCGTCCTTCCATGGCCAGGTACAGCCCCTCCCTGCCATCGGCGGCATGATCGACCGCATGGCCGCTTTCCCTGAGGCCCTTGATCAGATAGTTCGCGGTATCGGAATCGTCCTCGATAACCAGAATGTTCATGAGCGGCGTATATTCGCGGTGTGGCGCCCGCGCGGGCGATAATAACTGCACTCAGTATAAACAAGGACACATTGTCCCAGTAGCACCCGCGCATTACCATTTTGTAACCTTTACCCGTGGACGGACAAACCCCGCCCCACAGGAGATAACCATGACTGGAGAGATGTCAGAAATCACGCAGCACTTCCAGGCGGAGATGAGCCGGTTCGAACCGCTGCTGCTGCACTACGGCCTGGTCATCATCATGGCGGCCGTCGCCGTGGAAGGCTTCGGCATTCCCGCACCCGGCCAGACCCTGCTGGTGGTCGGCGCCATACTGGCCGCACGCGGCAAAATCGATATTACCCTGTTGCTGGTCTCAGCCTGGTTCGCCACAGTCATTGGCAATCTCATCGGCTACTACCTGGGCAGGCTGGGCGGTCGCAAGCTGCTCGGCCGCCTGCCCGTCAATCCGGTCCGTTTCGAACGCATGGAACGTCTCTGCGAACACCACGGCAACAAGCTGATACTGGTGGCGCGCTTTATCGACGGCGTGCGCCAGCTGAGCAACCTCCTGGTCGGCATCCTGCAGATGCCGCCCCACCTGTTCCTGCTGATGACCAGCCTGGGCGCGGCGCTGTGGGTCGGCGTGTGGGGCCTGGGCGCGTACTTGCTGGACAGGAACTTTCATGCGTTTGCCATCGACTTCGGCTATCTCTCGCCCTACACCTGGGCGGTGACGCTGCTCGTTGTACTGTCACTGGGCATCTACCTGTTGCGCAGGAACCATATCCGCAAGGGGAACTAGCCATGGACAGAAAAAAATCCGGCCTTATCCTGAAAATCGTGCTGCTTGGCCTGCTGATTGCTTTGCTGGCGTATATTTTCCATCCCGATGGAGGGCATGTCAGTCTGACGATAAACGGCGAACCGGTGACCGATCCGCTGGTGCGCATCGCCGCCGTTCCTGCCTTCCTCGCCATCCTGTTGCTGACTGGTCTCCTCTCCGGTCTGGTCATTCTGGGAGCAGGAACTTTCCTGTTGATCGGCCTCGTTCTGCTGGGAACAGCGGGGATCGCGCTGGCCGTCCCAACCTTCTGGCCAGTGCTGGTCATCGTCATCCTGGCAGTCAGCCTGGCGTCACTCGGTGGCAGGAAAAAATCATGAGTTCACGGCAACACAGCGACAGCAACAGCTTCCGGCGTGTGCAGCGACGGACCTGACAAAAGCGGGCATAACGACGAGGAATTACCCGTCCAGAACATACCATCAGTCGCAATCAGGACATAGCCGCTCTGCTATACTCACCGGACACGCCGCCTGAACCGATTGTTTTCGATCGATATTCGAGGAGAAAAAAACCATGACCCCACCCCTGTCGAAACACGCCTCCCTGGCGGCAGCCATCCTGCTGTTATCCGGCTTTGGATCAACCTCACTACGTGCGGATGAACCAACCGTTGTGGTGCAACCGGAAGCCGGGGACAGTCTGTCAGCGTTGCTGAAAAATATCCTCGGGGATACGAACAGGCATTTTGACCGCTACCAGGGACCGGACGATTGCAGCACTGAACAACTCTATGCGGACACCAGGGCATTGTTGGGAAATTATGCGGACGCGCCGGGGCAATACCAGGAGGCAGTGCGCAAGTATATGCTTGCCAGCAAGCCGCAGTGCAACTGCACCCGCGCTATAATCGGCAAGAACTTCGATATTCTGGTCGATGCCGTGGGCACCGACCTCTCGCAGGTTCCGTGTCCCTGATCTGACTCCGGATGGCTGAGTACCTGTTGCGGTCAGGCCGACGCTGCCTCACTCTCGGACGACAGCTCAGCAGAATGGATACAGCGGGCAGAGGCGCTTCCGGGTTGCAGCGACCGTTTCGGGATTGATGTCGCTCTGTTCCCTGACATTGGCTGCCTCGCTCAACTGCGACACGAACCGGTTGAGATTGACTTCGGCCGCGGAGATTCTCTCCGGGGTCGCCCCATCCGCGCTCAGGCGTCGAGCCCCCGCTGCGATAAACTCCTCGATCGCCCGCTGTGCAGGCGGCGACAGCGGAATGCTTGTTTCCACTTTGAAGGACAATTGTTCGAAGGCAAGATTCCTGAAGCGTCCGTTCAATGCCGCCTCACCCGGGGGGTGGGTATCCGCGCCAGTGTCCGCCGCAGTACAGCCGCCAATGTTCCAGGACAGCATCAGCATCAAAGGAAGCAGTAGAACTGCCAATACCCGCTTGCGTGCAGTGCCCACGTACAGGTATGAGCCCGTCGCGAGCGATGCAACGAACCCGGAGTGTATCCACTGATGATGTATTCCCGCCATGCAGGCTCCCGGGATAGCGTGCTCAGCCATCGTGCCCCCTGTCAGTGCCGCCCAACCTTACCAGAATCACCGGACTGCCACCATGCGGCCTGCCAGAGCTTGACGTTCGAATACGCGACTTGCCTTATCATTCATGCCCAGCACGGTGAAAATGGGGATGCGCATCCATGAACCACAACGAACAGCAGGCGCGTGGCGAGGCGTTCCGCCGGATCTGCCGCTATGCGCCGGGGCTCGGATCATTACTGCGCTACCAGTCGTCCTGGCTGGGCAGCGATATCGCCGCGGGGCTCTCGGTGGCGGCCATCGCCCTGCCAGTCGGCATCGCCTACTCAGACCTCGCCGGCGTGCCGGCGGTCGTCGGCATGTACTCGGCCATCTTTCCACTGCTGGCCTATGCGCTGTTCGGTTCATCACGGCAACTCATGACCGGACCCGATGCGGCAACCGCCATCATCGTGGCCGCGAGTCTCGGACCGCTGGCCGGCGGCGATACCCAGCTCTACCTCGCCCTCATGGTGGTGCTGACCCTGATGACCGGTACCCTCTACATCATCGGCGGCGTAATGCGCCTGGGTTTTATCGCCAATTTCCTGTCCCAGCCAATCCTTGCCGGCTATCTCAACGGCATTGCGCTGATCATCCTCATGGGCCAGCTTCCGAAGCTGTGCGGTTACACCAGCAGTGCCACAGATGTCTTCTCGCAGTGGGTTGAATTCGCAGGCAAGCTACCGGAAGCCCATCTGCCGACACTGATGCTGGGTCTTGGCCTGCTGGTGGCGATGGTCGTGCTGCGGCGCCTGTCGCCCCGGTTGCCGGCCGCCCTGGTCGTGGTGGTGGCCGGGATCGTGGCCGTGGCCACACTGGGACTGCAGCAGCACGGAGTCGCCATTCTCGGTGAGGTGCCGGCGGGACTGCCCGGCTTGCACCTCGCACCGTTCGATCCCGAGAAGCTCCGCAATCTGTTTGTCGATGCCGCCGGCATCACGCTGGTCAGCTTCACCAGCGGCGTGCTCACGGCCAAGAGTTTTGCCCGGCTGAATCGCTACGATATCGACGCCAACCAGGAACTGATCGCCTTCGGCGCCGCCAATCTGGCCACGGGTATCGCCCAGGGTTTCCCCGTGACCGGGGCCGATTCACGCACCGCCGTCAACAATGCCATGGGTGGCAAAACCCAGATGGTCGGCATCGTAGCCGCGGCGGCCATGCTGGTGGTGCTGTTCTTCCTGACCAACCCGCTGGGCTATGTGCCGATTACCGCGCTGGCGGCGGTCATCATGGTCTCCGCCGTCGGGCTGTTCGACTTCGCGACGCTGCGCGATCTTTACCGGAGCAGCCGCCGGGAACTCCTGCTTTCGGTGACGACCACGCTCGGCGTGCTGCTGCTCGGCGTGCTGCACGGCGTGCTGCTGGCCGTCGTCCTTTCCCTGCTGTGGCTGCTCGCGGTCGGTTCACGCCCCCACGATGCCGTGCTGGGCCGGGTACCGGGGATCAAGGGCTTTCACGACATCACCGACTACCCCGGGGTCACCACCGTGCCGGGACTTGTACTCTATCGATTCGACGCCAATCTCGTGTTCTTCAACACCGATTACTTCCGCGACCGGGTGCGCGCGATCATTGCCGCGGCGGAATCCCCGGTGGAGTGGTTCGTGGTGGATGCCAGCACCATCAACGTCGTGGACATTACCGCGTTGCAGAAATTCGCGGAACTCCGGGAAGAACTTGCGGCGCGCGGCATCGTGCTCGGGACGGCCCGCGTAAAGCGCAACCTGATGCGGTTTTTCGATCCGGAGTGGGCGCACAAGCAGGCCGAACAGAATGCCGCCTACCGTTTTACCACCCTCAAATCCGCCGTGCGTGCTTTCAACAACCGTGCGGCAAAGGCGACGTCACCGGAACTCGCCGGTACACGAACTCCCGCGGCGGCCGATATGAAGAATGACAATCCGTCATCGGTACCTTAACATTCGGATACCCGCCCGCTCCGGGGCTTCCACGAAAGACAATCGAACTCATCATTTTCATTATGCGTCGTTATTTCCTGGTGCTGCTGTGCACCCTGCCCATTGCCGGTAACTCGGTTGCCGTTACTTTCCAGTTACCTCCGGCGGATATCGACGTGGTCGGACAGGTCGAGTTCACAGAGGCCAGCCGGGAAGACACGCTGCTGGATATTGCCCGCAAGTATGACATCGGACAGAACGAGATTTTGCTGGCCAATCCGAACGTGGATCGCTGGTTGCCGGAGCACGGCGCGCAGGTCATGATCCCGAATCGCTACATTCTCCCCCGGGCGGAGCGTACCGGTCTGGTACTCAACCTGCCGGAAATGCGCCTGTACTATTATCCCAAACCGGTGCGCGGCCAGCCACAGGTCGTGATCACCCATCCGGTCAGTGTCGGACGCATGGACTGGGTAACACCGCTGGGAAAAACGAAGATTATCGCCAAGGAGAGGGACCCCTCCTGGCGTCCTCCCAAATCATTGAAGGAGGAGCATGCGAAAGAAGGCGAGATCCTGCCCGATGTCGTGCCGCCCGGGCCGGACAATCCCCTGGGACGTTTCGCCATGCGGCTCGGCTTTTCAGGCTACCTGATTCACAGCACTAACAAGCCCTTCGGTGTCGGCATGCGCGTCTCCCACGGCTGCATACGCATGTATCCGGAAGATATCGAACGTCTGTTCGATCAGGTTCCCGTCGGAACCCAGATCCAGCTGGTCAACCAGCCCATCAAGGTCGGCTGGCTGGCCGGCGCCCTGTTTATGGAGGTGCACCCGCCGATGGATGAAGACCAGGAAAAATATCAGGACATCATCAATGCCGCGTTCGACAACATCGCCGACGCCATCGCCGGCTCGGGGAATGAACAGCATGTGGCGCTCAGCGGCAGCGCCATCAAGGCCGCGGTTGAAGAGCAAAGCGGCATCCCGGTGATGATTACGAAGTAGCTGGAAAAACAAAGCCCCCGCAGGGGCTTTGTCGTACCAGCAATGACAACAGGCGCCGTCCCGCCAAACGCTGCGGGTATGCGCAAGCGACTGCCCTTTGTTACTTGTACATTGACTTCTTGAACATGCGGTCGAGTTTGCTCGCCGTGTCCTCGGCGGTCGAGTTTGCCTGATTGGCCGTCGTAATGGCCTCCTGGGCCATGGACTTGGCATCAGAGGCATTCTTGTTTGCCGTGGCTATATCCAGCTTGTTCTGGTTTACCTCGGCTTTGAGTGCATCCAGGTCACCGGTAGTGGCGCAACCGGTAAGTCCGGCATAGACACCGGCGACTGCAACAAGGATCAACATGCGTGAACGACTCATAACGGACTCCTTCATTAATCTCTCTCCTTAAAAATTTGATGGCTTGGCTGAAATAACAGACAACTCCCCTTTAAGCTGCAACTCCTGCAGCCTGAGCGGTGTAGGCAGCGACAGCTTCCAGCGTCGGTGCCATATGCTACCTGAAGACTCTGTCAAGAAAAACAACAATTTCTTATCCGCCTTCATCACCTAATCGCGTAGATTCGTCGCCCCCCCGGCTGTCTGCATTTCACGACACCTGATATTCCATGCATCGACGCCGGCATCGCGATTCGGGACGCCGCGGGATTTGCGAACTAACGGATCTCGACGGGGGTTCCAATCCGGACCCAGTCCATCAGGCGATCGATCTGTTCGTTGGTCAATGCGATGCAGCCGCTGGTCCAGTTGTATTGGCTATGTACCTTGAGATCCCCGTCCCCCGTGCCATGAATACCGATAAATCCACCGAGGGGGGTATCCTGAGGCGGGCGTCTGTCCGCCTCGGAGGCACGACGGATGGCTTGCCACTGTGCCTCGGTGATATTCCCGTCCACCAGGGCGCGGTCAGCCCGCTCGAGATCGGGGTAATTCAGACCAAGAAACCGGTGGTACCGGGATTTCGCGGGTATCCAGGCGATGGCGAATCGCCCCAGCGGTGTCCTGTGATCGCCTTTCATCTTGAAATAGGTTTTTCCATAGCGTCCGATGGCAATATTGCTGAAAACCTCCTGCGGCTTGTCACCCTTCATGACCGTCAGCGTGGCATCACGGGTATCCACCCGCAACCATATTCCGTTCGCCACGCCATGAACGGCAAGCGGTTGCGCCAGTGCGTTCGTCAGAAACAGCAACCCGAATAACCGTATCAGCATCGAAGGCGACACTCGCATCACACGGCAGGACAGACCCGGCATCTGAATCCGGCTCAAAGCCAATATGGATTCTCTGTATATAGAATATCCGACTGAAAGTATTGAACTGTTATTATTCATGCACGCATAGGGATATGATTGGTTCTCCGTGAGAACACGGGATGCAGTTGCTAACGGCCAGCCTTCGACGCCGGCGTATAATACCTGCAACGGATTCACATGTGTGATTAATCAAGAGGCGTATTTGCCATGCTCAGCGCCGAATTCACCCTCGACGAGTCGATCATTTACCTGAACCATGCCGCGGTCTCTCCCTGGCCGCGCCGAACCGCCGAGGCCGTCAAGTCCTTCGCCGAGGAAAACGCATCGACAGGAGCCCGCAATTACGGCGCCTGGATTGAAACCGAACACGCCCTCAAGGCGCAGCTCTGCCGCCTGATCAATGCCGCTTCCATCAACGAGATCGCACTGCTCAAGAATACCTCCGAAGCCTTGTCGGTGGTCGCCTACGGCTTGACCTGGCTGCCGGGCGATAATGTGGTGATCACCGACCAGGAGTTCCCGTCCAACCGCATCGTCTGGGAGTCGCTGGCAAAATTCGGGGTCGAGACGCGCGCCGCCGGGCTAACCGGAGATGTCTCTCCCGAAGAGGCTATCCTCTCCTGTATCGACCAGCACACCCGGGTGGTTTCGGTCAGTTCGGTGCAATATGCGACGGGATTGAGACTCGACCTGGAGATAATCGGCGCCGCCTGCCAGCAGCGTGACGTCCTTTTCTGCGTGGATGCGATCCAGAGTCTCGGCGCCATCGGCATCGACGTTCAGTCCTGCCGGGCCGATTTCGTCATGGCCGACGGACACAAGTGGATGATGGGGCCCGAAGGCGTGGCGCTGTTTTACTGCCGCGCCGGTGTCATGGAACGGCTGGAACTGCAACAGTACGGCTGGCACATGGTTGAAAATCACGGCGACTACGACAACCCGGCGTGGCGCCTGGCCGCCTCGGCCCGGCGATTCGAATGCGGCAGCCCGAACATGACAGGCATACACGCCCTGAATGCCAGTCTCTCGCTCATCCACGAGATCGGGATGCCGGTAATAGAGAAGCGGGTCATGGAAAACAGCCGCTACCTGATCGACTATTTCAGCGCGCAGGCCGATGAATTCCAGTTGATCACCCCACTGGAAGATCAACGGCATGCCGGCATCGTCACCTTCCGGCCGCGGCGAGAGTCCACCGAAGAACTTCATGGGCGACTGCGTGACGAGAATGTCATTTGCGCCACCCGCGGGGGCGGCATCCGCTTCTCACCGCATTTCCACACCACGCACGAGCAGCTGGACCGGGCGCTTCAGCTGCTGCAACCCTGAATCTCCCGCCTTTCCGTGGTAGCGGATGAATCCTTCACAAGACGGGGCAACTCGTAGCATACTTCACGCACCGCGGACGCTGCGGACTACACACCCTTTTCCATCCAGGAGTACACATGAACAAAGACACCACCACCTGTACCGGTGCCGCCGTGGTAACGCCCGCCGGCAAACGCCTGCTGGCGATGTTCCTCATCCTGACACTGGCTGCCTCGGCCTGCACCACCAATCCCTACACCGGTGAAAAAGAGGCAAGCAAGACCGGCATCGGAGCCGGCATCGGCGCGGCCAGTGGAGCGATCCTCGGCGCAATCGCCGGCGGCGGCAAACGCAAAAACGTGCTGCTCGGGGCCGGCATCGGCGCAATCGCCGGCGGCGGCGTAGGGTACTACATGGATAAGCAGGATGACGAGCTGCGCGCGCAACTCCAGAACACCGGGGTGAGCGTTACCCGCGACGGTGACAACATCATCCTGAACATGCCGGGCAACATCACCTTCGCGACCGGCTCCAGCGATATCAACGCGGATTTCTTCGCGGTGCTGAATTCCGTCGCCCTGGTGGTCAACAAATACGAAAAGACCTACATCGACATCATCGGTCATACCGACAATACCGGCGGGGCGGAGATGAACCAGCGCCTGTCCGAGGCACGCGCCAACAGTGTCGCGCGCTACCTGGAGAGCCAGAAGGTCCTGCCGGCGCGCATCGTCACCAGCGGCATGGGTATGAATAATCCCATCGCAAGCAACAGCACCCCTGAAGGGCGCGCCCAGAACCGCCGTGTGGAGATCGTTCTGACGCCGATCACCTGATCGCGTCCGGCGCGAGCCGGATGCCACCCAGGGGCCGCCACCGGGCGGCCCTTTTTTATGTGTGCACGTAGTTCTACGGATAGACAGTCCTTGATTCATGAGCTAAACAGTTAACAATACATTACGCTGGAACTCTGAAATTCAGAGGATCAGGCCTTGAATTCGTTATTAGAGAGAACGTCACGCGCACTGGCTAATAGTGGAAGCAGCTGCCGCTCAATAGAATTAAATGAGGTCTCATAAGGATGAAAAAATCAGGCATAGTGGGTGCGTTATTTGCTTCTATTCTTGTGATCATCGCATTATCCGCGAATGCCCTTGAAGGGATCACGGATAATTCTGACCAATACGTGCTCCAGAACAGCAAACATTACCCGATCACGACTCAGGCGCAGCGCACCGACGGCAACAGCCGGAGAGTGACCGCACCCGGCATTCTGGACATCGTGTTTGTAGTAAGCAACGCGTTGCTTGGATTTTTACTGTTGCGGAAGGTTAATAACAGCTGATACAGGCAGCTCAGCGGTGGTTTTGTCGCATCGTGTTGAACTCACGAGGGCGTGGATAGTGCGTTGCTTGCGCACCATGGACGGCAGGTGTCCTTCTGCGAGGCCTGCCGCGTTCAGAGCGTCGCGTTATTTGCCCGTAGCTTTATGCCCTGTGCGCTTTTGAACTCGGGCCCGACACGATTACCAGTTGGGATCGTAATGACTCTTGCGACGGTCAGGGAAATAGCGACGTTCCAGGAGGACACTGACACCCTCGGCATCCCTCACCGGTAACTTCTCGGTGCGTTGGCGACGGTCAGTTTTATTAATTCTCCGTTCTTTCATCATTCCCCCAAATTCGATTTATAGTTTGAACATTCATCGCCTTTGGTTATATATAGGCTGTTGAAGATAATATGTAAACAACAAAATAATGACGCTTAACGAGTCAACAGGACCCTGCTTTCAAAACTGTCAAGCGTACTTATGATCCGTCACGGTCATAGGATGAATTTATCGTATCCATGCCGGTGTAGTGCTCTGCGCCCTGGCACCCCCGGGTGAATAGCCATGCGGGGCTGATCCAGACGTATCACGAACCATGTGAGGTGCATTCAGAGCACGGCTGTCTGGCCTGTCGGGCGAGCAGCGACGACATCAGACTTCACTGCCTGGTGCGTCCGTTTCAGTCCTGTTCCCCGTTCGCCAGGTCGAGCTGCTCGGGCCGCAGGAAGCGCCGCCCGTACTCGAGGTGTACACCGCTTGCGAGAAACAGCTCGAACAGGTCGGGGTCGATGTGCCGGTCTTCTTTCATGCGCTGCATGATACGCAGCGCCTCGCTCAGCGTTTTGGCCTTCTTGTAGGGCCTGTCCGAGGCTGTGAGCGCCTCGAAGATATCGGCGATCGCCATCATGCGCGCGGCCAGTGGCATCTCGGCGCTGGTCAGCCGTTTCGGGTACCCCCTTCCATCCATGGTTTCGTGGTGGCATCCGGCGAGCAGCGGCACCTCGCGCAGATGCCGGGGATAGGGCAGCTTCTTCAGCATGATGATGGTCTGCACGATGTGATCGTTGATCTGGTAACGTTCTTCGGGCGTCAGCGTGCCGCGCTCGACGGCGAGATTGTAGAGTTCACCCCGATTGTACTTGTACTGCGGGACGTCGAGACGGAATCCCCAGGGATTGTCCTCAGGCATGCGGTCGGCTTCCATTCGTTCGATCAGATGCTCCGCCTTGTCGTCGAGCAGCTTCTCCTCCACCGGGAGCACCGCGGTCGGCGTCCGGTCCTTGCGCAGCTTCTCCTCCCAGGAAATGCCGATGCGGTCATCGAGGGTGCGCGTCCAGGTGCGGCTCGCGATTTCTCGCAGACGTTCCAGTTTGTCAGCACCGAGTGACTCGCCACCCTCATTGCAGGCCGCGACGAAGGCGAAATCGCCATCCAGACGGGCCCATTCCGCCTGCAGCGCCTGCCGAAGCGTTTCGCGGTCACCACCATCGGCCACCGCTTCCCAGTAGCGAACCGCGGCATCGCGCTTCAGCACCTCGAAGCGCATGCGCACCTCATGGATGCGGTCATAGAGGGTCTCCAGCTTGGTCGACTTGTCGACCACGTATTCCGGCGTGGTGACCTTGCCGCAGTCATGCAGCCAGCTGGCGATATCCAGGGCTTCCCATTGCTCGTCGTCCAGCCGGAATCCATGGAACGGCGGGGCATCGCTCGCGCAGGCCGCCTCGGCCAGCAGGCGTGTCAGCACCGGAACCCGCTGGCAGTGACCGCCGGTATAGGGTGATTTGGAGTCGATGGCGCCGGCAATGAGCTTGATGAACGCATCGAGCAGCGCCTGCTGCATCATCAGCAGGTGACGGCTCTCCAGTGAGACCGCGGCGAAACCGGACAACGCCCTGACGAAGGCGACATGACCTTCCTGCGGCTCGGCCGGGTTGTTTCCGTTGTCATCCCGGAATAACAGGCAGAGTACGCCGATGACCATGTCCTGCCGGTTGCGCAGCGGCAGAGCGATCAGATTAATCGCTCTGGCGTCGAGGCGCTGCAGCAGCGGCTCCAGGCCGCTCTGCTCGCCCGCGCGCAGGCGCAGCAGGCGGCTTTCCTTTCCACGGGCGGCGCTGACCAGGGCATTGCCGTCGGTCATGGCGAAACGCGGCAACCCCTCGATGCTGGGGCTGCCAGGCCCGCGCAGTTGCAGCGTGCCTGGTGCGAGCCAGGCGTCATCCTCATCGACCAGGTAGGTGAGCACCCCGTCCGCCTCGCTGACCGACATGGTTTCCCGGGTGATACCGTCGAGCAGCGTATCGAAGTTCCTCTCCCCGGCCAGTGAATTGATCAGCATGAGAAACCGGCTGATCGTGGTTTTCATCAAACCCATCGCGATGGCAAGTTCATCCACTTCGCGGATGAAGGAGCGGGAGTGGACCGGACTCCCGAAATCGAAGCGGCTGATCAAACCGGCCTCCCCGGCAAGCTGGTGCAGTGGTCGGGATATCTTTCTTGCGACGAGCCAGACGACCGGGATCGCCAGCAGGATGATGAGGCCCGTGATCATGACCGATTGCCAGCGCATCCTCACTGCCTCGCTCAACAGCTCGTCCACCGGAGCGACCATAAGCGCGAACAGGTCCACCCCGCCGGGGCTGGCGACCTTGCGTACGCTCCCGATCCAGCGCCGGCCATGGAATTTGAAATCGAGGGAACGCTCTCCCGGAATGGAATCCCCGGCAAGATGCGCCAGCACCTCACTGCCCAGCTCCGGCAGGCCGGCAATCACCAGTTCTCCCCCGCCCGAGGACCGAACCAGTTTGCCGGGATCGCGATAGGCCAGCACCTTGCCGTCTGCCCCGACCAGCACGACCTCGGAACTCGCCGTCACGCGGTGGCGACTGGTTGTCTCGGACAACCTCTCCAGGGTCACATCGGAGGCGACGACGACACCGGGAACGGGAGCCGCCAGCGTAACGGTGGCGCCGACCTTGCCGAGAAAATAGAAGAGATAGGGCCGGGTAGCGGTCGGCTGCGCGGTCGCCGTGGCATACCAGGGACGCGTGCGCGGATCATAGCTTGTGGCCTCGGCCGGCTTTCTCAGTATCTCCCGTGACTGTGAATCGAAAAAAAGCCGCACCAGTCGACGCGCACCGTCAGCCGCAGTGTCGACATGGTCGGCGACGAAGGCCGCTGCTTCGGGCGCCCCGAAGTGCCGGCGCAGCTCGTCTGTTCGCAACGGCCGGACGATGAAGTAGTCCCCGTTGGCGTAGCCGATCTGGATTCCGGACACGGACGGTTCGTTGGCGAGCGTCACGGTGAATGTCCCCAGCGACTCGAGGCGTTCATCCAGCGTGGCGGCCGTGGTGACCGGCACGAGCGCCAGCAGCCGCAGGGCGCCGGCCACCGGGTGGTAGGTGCCGTTGAAGTCGAGTATCAGTTCGCGGGTGATCTGGTCGAATACCTGCCCCGCGGTGGTCAGGATGATGCTGGAGGTCTTGCGGTAGTTCTGCCAGCTGAGCACAACCCCGAGCACGACGACCAGGGTAATGAACAGGGTGCTGATGGTGACATGCAGCGGGTAGCGAACAGTGGTGTTGCGGGCATTCATGTTATAGAGTCTACCGAGTGTTACACCATAAACATCATTAATCACCGCAAAGTCGCAAAGAACGCAAAGGTGGTTAATTGTTTTTGTTAATAGGTTTCTTCGCGTACTTTGTGTCTTTGCGTGAATTTATTTCTTTAATGAATGGACACAACTCGCATCCATCGGCCGGTCAGGTCGGTTTGTGCCATCCCCCGACACAGCCTTCGAAGAGGCGGTCCACCTCCGGGACGTCCCAGCTGCCGGCGCGATAGCGGTCAATGGAGATGCGTTTGTTCCAGGCTTCCAGGATCGGACCGAGGATCATCCAGGCCGCTTCGATCTCATCGGCGCGGGAAAACAGCGTGGCATCGCCCTGCAGCACATCGTGCAGCAGAGTCTCATAGGCCTCGACAAGTGCTTCGGTGCCGGAGGCGTATGGCCCGCGCATCACCAGGCGGCGCATTCTGGTGGTCAGGCCCGGCACCTTGGCGTTCATGCGCAGGAACATGCCTTCGTCAGGCTGCAGACGGAACACCAGCGCATCGGCGACGGGCGGTTCACCTTCCGGGTCGAACATGTTGTGTGGCGGCTGGCGGAAACGGATCACGATTTCCGAAGCCCGCTTCTGCAGCCTTTTCCCGTACCACAGCACGAACGGCACGCCCTGCCAGCGCCAGTTGTCGATATAGAAGCGCACCGCGGCAAAGGTCTCCTTCACGGAGTCCGGCGCCACGCCGGGTTCCTTGACATAAGCCGGCACCGGCTGTCCGTCGATCATGCCCGAACCGTACTGGGCACCCACCGCGACCTGATCGATATTGGCAGGCCGGACCGGCCGGATGGAGCGCAGGACCTTCACCTTTTCATCACGCACCGCATCGGCGGCGTAGTCGACGGGCGGCTCCATAGCCACCAGGGTCATCACCTGCATCATGTGGCTCTGAATCATGTCGCGCAGCGCACCGGCCTCTTCATAGTAGGCGGCCCGGTACTCGATGCCGATGGTCTCGGTGACCGAGATCTGGACATGATCGATGTAATTGCGGTTCCACAGCGGCTCGAGGATGCTGTTGCCGAAACGGAACACGAACAGGTTCTGCACGCTCTCCTTGCCGAGATAATGATCGATACGGTAGATCTGCGACTCCCTGAAGATATCCTGCAACTGCCGGTTCAGCTCGACCGCCGAGGCCCAGTCAAGACCGAAGGGTTTTTCGATGACGATGCGCCGGTAGCCATCGGATTCGTCGGCAAGATTCACACGCCCCAGCGCCTGTGCAACACGGGCATACCAGTCCGGCGGAATGGCCAGGTAGAACATGACATTGACGCGGTCATTCAGGGGGACAAGTGATACGGCGATCTGCGCATAGGTCGCCTCCTCGGACAGGTCGCCGCGAACCAGGTGCAGGCGCGCGGCAAAGCCCTCCCACTCCTCGCTGGTGAACGCCAGGTCGGCCGCGAAGGTATCCAGCGCCGCGCGCACCAGGGAAAACCACGCGTCCTCTTCCATGTTGTTGGCGACACCGATGATACGGCTCAGCGGATGAATCAGCCGGGCGCGGTACATTCGGGCCAGGGCCGGCACCAGCTTGCGTTTGGTGAGATCGCCGGTGGCGCCGAAGATGACGATGTTGGCGGGATCCGGCTGTTCGTTCCCCAGAGTCTGTTCAGGTGTTTCGCTGGTCATATTTGCATCTGCCCTTTCGTCCCGATTTGGTCCAAGATTAGACATAAAGGGTTGATCATGGGCAAGCGTTATTTGCTTGAATACAAGCACGCAGGATTCGCCGGTTTGCGGATTACCATGTATCCTGATGTTTCGACCAGGGAGTATCCCGCAATGAAAAAACGGTACCGGCGGATGACCGTGTTTCCAGATTGCCACAAATGGTAGCCAGCATCCCGTGAAGAATTACACAACACTGCTTATCGTCACCATCCTGATCCTGGTCTGCTTTTTCCTTTCGTTGTATATAAAGGAAGGCGATCGAAGCTACCTCAGCAGCCAGAACGCCCTGGTGCAGCATTCGACCAGGGGCGCTGCCAGGACGATAGATCTTTATCTCGGAGAAATCCGCCGTCGCGTGCATCTGTTCGCCGAGGAGGAAGGGGGCATCATCAGTGAACTCTCCCGCAATCCCTCGAATCGGGAAACCCGACAGCAGTTCACGGAAAGGGTTAAACGGCACTTCCCAGACTACTTCGCCTATACCATCACCGATGCGCAGGGGAATGTGCTGCTGGAAGACATCGAGAGCCGGGTATCGGAATTGTGTCAGGCTGACATCCATCATTTCGTCGAAAGCAGCGAGCAGAAGGTTTTTATCCATCCAAATCCCGAAGGCTACCATTTCGACATCATGTCCCGATGGCAGGCCGGTGACGGTTACGGGGGGGTTTTCTTCATCAGCTTCAAACCGGTCCTGCTGGCACGCATCCTCTCCAATAGCCAGTTGCATGACCATCGGCTGATTTTGCTGAAGCGGGACAAACCCGGCCTGATCGAGATCACCGATACCGGCAGCCGCGATGTGCTGAAGGACCGCATCTCACTGACACCGGATGAATTGAGCCGCATAGGCTACTCGACCGAGGTCAAGGGCAGTCTCTGGCAGCTTGCCGAGTTGCCCGATCCCGGCCTGTATGCCGCGCACAGGAAGCTGCTGCTGGGCCAGGCGGCTTCCATCTTCCTGGTATTTCTGCTGTTCAGCGCGGTCATGTACCTGCTGATCCGTCGGGAGGAACGGCGCCGCGCCAGCGCCGAACATGCGGTCCGTGAATCACGCGCCCAACTCGAGGAACGGGTCGCCGATCGCACCCGGCAACTCTCCGCGAGCAATACCCGGCTGGAATCGGAAATTCGCGAGCGGGAACAGGCGGAAGCGGCGCTGAAACATGAAATCACCGAACGCCGGCAAACCGGGGATACCCTGCGCGCGCTTCATGAAATCACCTCGGCCCAGAATCTACCCTTCCCCCAGCGGCTCAAAGCCCTGCTTGAAAACGGCTGCAGGCAGTTCAGCCTGCCAATCGGAATACTCTCGCACATCTATGATGAAACGTACGAAATCATCCAGATCGTTATCCCGGATGAGGCCATCAGGCCCGGCGACATACTCGAACTCGGCAACACCTATTGCCGTGAAACGGTGAGGGCCAGCGGTCCGATAGGATTCGTGCATGCCGGGGCATCGGACTGGAAAACCCATCCATGCTACCGGGAATATCATCTGGAAACCTACATCGGCATTCCGGTGGTAGCAGGCAAAGAAGTGTACGGCACGCTTAACTTCTCCAGCCCCGCCGCGCGCCCGACGCCCTTCACGGACACGGAACGGGAAATCCTCGGCCTGATGGGCCAGTGGGTCGGCAGTGAAATCCACCGCCAGCAGACGGAACGTTCCCTGCAGATCGAGAAGGACACCGCCCAGCGCTACCTCGATGTCGCCGGCGTCATGCTGCTGATCATCGGGGCCGATCAGAGAGTCACCCTCATCAATCGCAAGGGAAGCGAACTGCTCGGCTACCCGGAAGAGGAGATCATCGGCAAAAACTGGTTTGACACCTTTGTGCCACCCGGTGACAGGGAATCGCTGCGGCAATCATTCGAGAGACTGATAGCCGGCCAGGAAAATTTCCCGGAGTACTTCCAGAATCCGGTACTGACCCTTGCGGGAGAAGAACGGCTCATCGCCTGGCACAATACCCCCCTGTTCGACGGGGCGGGCAACATCACGGCAACCCTCAGTTCCGGCGAGGACATCACCACCCGGCAACAGGCGCTGGAACAGCTGCGACAGCGCGAGGAGCAGCTGCGCCTCACGCTGGAGCATGCCCCGATAGGCATCCTGACCGCAGGACTGGATGGCCGGCTGCTCAGCGTCAATCCCACGCTGTGCGACATCCTGGGATACACGGCAGAAGAGCTTGCACGCCTGTCGATCCATGACATCACGCATCCCGATGACCGGGAATCAACCCGCGGTAAATTCCAGGAGCTGGTCGAGGGCAGCATCGGCAGCTGCGATCTGGAGAAGCACTACGTGCGCAAGGATGACGCCATCATCACTGTCCGTGCGCGCGCCGGACTGGTCCGGGATGCCCGTGGGCAACCGCTGATGGTGGTGGGAGAAATCGAGGACATCACCCAGCGCGAGCGCGCGGAAAAACTCTTCCGGCTGGTTGTCGAGTCGGCGCCCAACGGCATTGTGATGGTGGATACCGCAGGTCTCATCGTCCTCGTCAACTCGCAGCTGGAAAAATATTTCAGGTACCGGAGGGATGAACTGCTCGGGCAGCCTGTCGAAATGCTGATTCCCGAGCGCCTGCGTGGCCGGCACAACGAATACCGCAGCCGCTTCCTGGACGAGCACCGCGCCAGAGCCATGGGACTCGGGCGCAATCTGTTCGGTCTCAGGAAGGACGGCAGTGAATTTCCCGTCGAAATCGGCCTGAGCCCGGTGGAGACCGACCACCAGACCCATATCCTCGCCTCCATCGTCGATATTTCCGAGCGCGTGCAATTTGACCAGGAGTTACAGCGTATGCGCTCCTATCTGAAGAACATCATCGATTCCATGCCATCCGTTCTGGTCGGCGTGGATATCGATGGACATGTCACGGAGTGGAACCAGAGCGCCGAGCAGGCCACCGGTGTGCCGACTGCCCAGGCCATCGGCCAGCCATTTGGAGTGCTGTTTCCCGAGCTTGAGTCCCAGCTGGGCAACCTGCAGGCGTCGATGCGTTCCCATAGCCAGATCAGTACGGAGCGGCTCAGCCTGGTCACCGACCGGGATGGTGAAACGCGCTATGCCGACATCATGGTTTATCCTCTGGCGACCAATGGCGCGGTTGGCGCGGTGATCCGGGTCGACGATATCACCGACCGGGTGCGCATCGAGCAGATGATGGTGCAAACCGAAAAGATGATGTCCGTCGGCGGACTCGCCGCCGGCATGGCGCATGAAATCAACAATCCGCTAAGCGGGGTATTGCAGAGCAGCCAGAACATCCAGCGCCGGATTTCTGCGGATCTGGAAGCCAACCGCCAGGTGGCCGAATCGCTGGGCGTGGATCTGCATCTCGTTTATCGCTACCTGGAAGAACGTGGCATCCTGGAATTCGTCGAATCCATACGCCAGGCGTCCAGCCGCGCCAGCCGTATCGTGGCCGACATGCTGGCCTTCAGCCGCAGCACGACTACCGAATTCCAGCCGGCCCGTATAGAAGAGATACTGGATACGGCCGTAAGGCTGGCCGCCAATGACTATGACCTGAAAAAGAAATACGACTTCAAGCACATCGAAATCGTGCGCGATCTGGATCCGGAACTGGATACGGTGATCTGCGAACCGATGGAGATCGAGCAGGTTCTCCTCAACCTGGTCAAGAACGCCGCACAGGCCATGGCCATGGATGGCGGTTCTCTGCCGCACCGGATAACCCTGCGTACCCGCAAGGAAGACGAATTTGCCCGCATCGAAGTGGAGGATAACGGACCCGGGATGGACGAACCCACACGCCGTCGGGTATTCGAACCTTTTTTCACCACCAAGGCGGTCGGCGCAGGAACGGGACTGGGGCTATCGGTGTCCTATTTCATAGTCACCGAACAGCATAAAGGCACCATCGATGTCAACTCCGCACCGGGCCAGGGGACCTGTTTCATCATCCGCCTGCCTCTCAGGAGGAATCCGCGCTGAGGACATATCCATCAGCGGTCAAGAATAGGTATAATTACGTATACATCAGAGGAGAGCCTGATTGATCTACCACTACGATCGAACTTCGGCGCAAGCGGGAACCAGTACCGGTTTCCGGTTACTTCATTCACTGCCGTTTCCATCCCCGACACCGTCCGTGTGAAGACCGCCTGCAGCTAACCATGCCCGGAATGCGAAAGCGATACCGGTAAAAATCGATCAGGTTTGCCACAAAGTTCACAGGGTATTGCCATGGCGCAAGCCGCTAAAATCCTGACTATCGAAGACGAACCACCGATTCGCAGGGGGATCGTGGCCTATCTCTCGGACAGCGGCTTCACTATGCTGGAGGCCAGCGACGGCCCCTCCGGCATCGAGACTTTCCGGCATGAACACCCGGATGTGGTGTTGTGCGATCTGCGCCTCCCGGGCATGGACGGACTGGAAGTCCTGTCCACCATCACCGTCGAATCGCCGGAAACCCCGGTTATCGTGGTATCCGGCGTCAGCCTGCTGAATTACGCCGTGCAGGCGCTGAAACGCGGCGCATGGGATTACATCACCAAACCCATCCACGACATGGCGGTGCTGGAAAGCGCCGTACGCCGCGCCCTCGATCACGCCGAACTGTTGCGCCAGAACCGGGAGTACCGCGAGAATCTGGAAACACTGAACCAGGAACTGATTCGCACCCTGGAGCAGCTCCAGGAGGATGAGGAAGCGGGGCGCAGGATCCAGCTGCAGATGCTGCCGGAGGACAACAAGTGTTTCGGCGTCTATACTTTCAGGCGACGGCTGTTTCCTTCGATGTATCTCAGCGGCGACTTCGTCGACTACTTCCCCATCGACGATCGTCATATCGGCTTCTATATGGCGGATGTCTCCGGTCACGGGGCTGCTTCGGCATTCGTGACCGTGATGGTCAATACCCTCATGACGCAGTATCGCGAGGCCTTGTGGCAGTCGGGGGACAAAACCATACTCCAGCCGCAGGAGGTCCTGATGCGCCTCAATCGCGATGTCTACCGCCAGAACCTCGACAAGCATCTGACCATGTTCTACGGCGTGATTGACCAGACGGAGAACACCCTGTTCTGCAGCAATGCGGGGCAGTTCCCCTACCCGCTGCTGAACGACGGACAGGAGGTGCGCACCCTCGAGTACCGGGGACGCCCGATCGGGATGTTCTACGACACGGAATTCACGCTCTGCCAGCAGGATCTCCCGGCGACGTTTGACCTGGTGATGGTCTCGGACGGGATACTGGAACTGATGCCGGTCGAGGCGCTGCAAAAACGCTACGGCGAACTGCTTTCCCGTTCAATGGAGGGAACGGGTCTCGATCTGAGGGAAATGACCGTGGGTCTGGAGGTGCTGGCAGACAAGCACCTGCCGGACGACATCGCCATCATGGTAATCACCAGGCATTAGCCCGGATATCTCACCAGCCGAACAACGCCTTTATCGGAAAAGACTGAAATGGATGGGGAAACGCTAGATTTTTCAGATCGTCGGCCGGATACACCTTGCCCCGGCGCCGTTCTATCCCGATTCCGGCGGTTTCTCGCTCGCCGGGGCTTGATGTTCCCTCACGTGATAGCAACCGCTATCACGTTCGCTCCACATCGGCGTACCGGCGGCTGCGAATTCCGCCGACTTTCGGGATGCTGGTGAGATATCCGGGCCAGGCGATGGAAAACGGGAAGATCCTTCACGCCAGCCATGACGGGATTCATGTGCTGCGCTTCGTCGGCGATATCCGCTATACCCTGGGCCACTCGCTGGACCGTTTCCTGGATACGTTGTTCGCCGGTTCGGTGCCTGAGGGTTTCGTCATCGACCTGACCGCAACCGACTGCATCGACAGCACCAATCTCGGGCTGCTGGTTCGAATCGCCAGGGAGATGCACAACCACGGCGCCCCGCAGGTCACCATCGTTTCGGACCGCCCGGACATCAACGCGGTGCTGAGCAGCATGTCCCTGGACGAGGTCTTCGACATCGTATCCCGGGCCTCCGTACCGGCCGGCGCTGAACAGGAACTGCCCCGCAGGGAAGTAGACAGGGAATCCCTGTCACACACCCTGCTCAAGGCTCACCGCGCCCTGATGGAGCTCAACGAACGCAATCAGGAGACCTTCCGCGACGTGGTCGCCAAACTGGAACAGATGACCCGGGAATCATGATGCCGGCTCAATCACTCCCACCCGCCACGGCTGCTGTTCCAAACCACCGCTTGCTGAGTTCCTCGAACAGACCGACGCCCTGCAGGCGCTGGAGGAAATTTTCGGTCCAGTTTATGAACAGCGTATCCTGGGCCGGCACGGCAATCCCGATGGGCTCGTAATTCAGCAGCGACATCAGCGAAACGAAACCGGCGTCGGGATGACGCTGCAGTATCGACAGGCAGATGGGATAATCGGCCATCATTCCATCCACCTTGTTATCGGTGATCAGCCCGACACCCGCCTCGTTGCTCTGAACCAGCGTCAGCGTCGCCCGGGGCAGCAGCGTCCTGACGAAATCCGCACTGGTTGAACCGGCCAGGGCGGCAAGACGGGTTTCGGGCACGTTGATATCTGCGGCTTTTTCTGCCTTGGCCAGATCCGCACGACGGGTGATGACGCACTTGCCCGATGTCATATAGGGACCGACGAAGGCGGCATGCAGATTGCGCTCCGGCGTCATGGTGAGATTGGAGATCACCACGTCGACATCACCGCGCTCCAGCGCGGATAGCAGTTGATCGAAGGGCAGGACCTTGATCTTAAGTTTGACATTCATCCCGCTCGCCATCAGCCGCGCCATGTCGATATCGAATCCGACCACCTTGCCATCCGCGAGCGCCTCGGTCATCGGCGGCATGTTGCCAGAGGTACCCAGAACGAGTTCACCTCGCTGGGTGATGCGGGAAAGTGTGGAGACGGGGGTCCCGGCGGTGCCGACTCCCGCCCCCGCTTCCTGATTGGCGCCGATCAGACTGCACGCCGCGGTGAAGGCCATCAGCGCGAGCAGGAGCAAGGCATGGTTGAACAGTCGTTTCATATCGGTCTCCCTGTTTCGGTGTTATTCGGAAAAAGCAGCGTGGGACTTTATCACGCATCGAAGACACTGTCCCGTCTGATCCGGAATGTATGGATCGTCCACTGGAAATGAAGTTATTTCGATTCGTTCGATTCTTTCGGGCTGTCCCTGACTTGATTCCTGATTACGTGGCCAATGGCATGACTCGCCGTCAGGCCGTGCGGAAACGGGTCAGTTTCACGAACACGATGGCCGCCATCGGCAGCAGGAAAGTCAGCGCCGTGACCGTGATCAGCAGGATGCCCAACTCGCTGTAATCGGCGGGCACGCTGATCGCGCCCGTGGCATGATCCCTGACCTCGCGCGTCACGGTAAACACCTGATTGAGGTACTTGGTGCCCAGTTGCTCCAGTGAGAGCGCCAGGTTGGTGAACGAGGCCATGACCGCGAAGAAGGTGGCCTTGAGACGAGCGGGCGCGGAATTGGCGATCCAGGCGAGCATCGGGATCATGGCGATCTGGCCAAGCGGCGACTCCAGCGCCGTGTCCACCAGGGCGATGAAACGCGCGTCCACCACGCCGGCGGTATGAGCGGCCGTCCACACGTGCAGGTCGTAGTACATGCCGATGATCGGCAGGCTGAGCAGCGTGCCGACGACGGTCAGGAATCCCACCACGTAGGCGATCGACTTCTCCGCCATGAAGCGGCGGAAAATGAACATGCCCGCCAGCGTGAGCGCGCTGCCGATCAGCGACAGCACCGACAGGAAGTGCTGGTCGAAACCCAGTACATCGATCATCCACCAGGTGGAGCCGGCGCCGGGCGTCGGCACGGCGCGGAACACGAAAATCACGATGGCGGTGCCGACCAGCACGTAGCGGGCCTGCGGTTCCAGCACCTTCACCAGGCGGGACATGAGAAACAGGATGATCGCCAGCGATCCTCCCAGGATGATCTCCTGGTTCCAGGGCACGTCCGCGAGCCCCATCGTGAGCGTGAACGCGACGAACACCAGACTGCCACCCAGGATCCACCAGTTCGGGGCCGGCGCCTCGTTGTGAACCGAGAGCATGTCATGAACCTCGGTCCGGCTGAAACCCTTGCGCCGCAGGCGGTGCACGTCACGCATGCGCAGCACGCTTGCCAGCACGACGCCCAGCACCGAAATAACCGGGATGACGAGTGCCAGGGTGTAGATGTTCTGGTAGATGTGCACCTTCGCCGTCTCGGGCAGGGTCTCGACGCCCGCGAACATGAACAGGTTGACCGCGGCCACGGCGACGCTGCCGCCGATGATCGCCACACGCCCGAGGGTCTGCATGGTGGTGTGCATGAGTTTGAGGGTCCCGGCCGGATATGCCCTGCCCTCGGCATCCACGCGTGGCACGGCCTCGACCGTCATGGCGTCCGCGACCACGTCCTGAACGACATAACCGACCGGGGCGAGCAGCGTGCTGAGCACGAACCAGGCCTCGACCGGCATGATCCCGCGCATCAGGTCGGTGTAGCCGATCAGGCCGATCATGATGCCGAGACTCGCGGTGATGAGTGCCGCGCCGAGGAACACCAGTCCCGCTTTCCAGCGCCAGATGAGATCCACCAGGTGACCCAGCGGCATCTTCAGCGACCAGGGAATGCCCGCCCAGAAGCCGAGCGTGGCGAGAAATTCCGCGGACAGCCCCAGATAGTCCTTGACGAAGAAGGTGCCGACGATGCCCGTCAGCCCGGAGATGCCCGCCGCCACATAGACCATCAGCGGCGGCAGATAACTCAGGCGCAGCTCGCGGCCCAGCTCAAGGATGTTGCGGTCAACCCAGCGATAGACGGCTGTGAACATGCGGGTTACGCACGCAACATCAGGCAGGAGTGCGTCTGGCGGGCGATCTCGAGTTCTTCATTGGTCGGAACGACCAGCACCCTGACCGAGGCATCCTCCGCCTGTATATCGCATACCCCCGCACCGGCCTGCGCGTTGCGGGTATCGTCGATACGGATACCGAACCGTTCCAGGCCCGCGCAGGACTGCTTTCTGATCGGTGGCGAGTTCTCGCCGATACCGGCGGTGAACACCAGGGCATCGAGGTGACCGAGCACCGCGTAATAGGCGCCGATGTATTTGCGTATGCGGTAGCAGTACATGTCGATGGCAAGCCGGGCGCGTTCGTCTCCGCTCGCGGCAAGCCGCTGCGCCTCGCGCATGTCGTTCACCCCGCAGACGCCCTTGAGACCGCTCTCCTGGTTCAGCTGGTAATCCAGGTCCTCGAGGTCGATGCCGGTTTCGCGGTTGAGGTAGATCAGGATGGCCGGATCGATATCACCGCTGCGGGTACCCATCATCAGGCCTTCGAGCGGCGTCAAGCCCATGGAGGTGTCGACGCAGTGTCCCGACTGGATCGCCGCGGCGCTGGCGCCGTTGCCCAGATGCAGGGTGATCAGCCGCAGCGAATCCAGCGGCTGCTGCAGGTGGGCGGCCGCCTGCCGGGCGACATAGGCGTGGGAGGTGCCGTGGAAGCCGTAGCGGCGCACGTGATGGCCGCGATACCAGGCGTCGGGCACGGCGTAACGGAAGGCATGAACGGGCAGGGTCTGGTGAAACGCGGTATCGAACACGGCCACCTGCGGCACCTGCGGATAGAGCCGCAGGCAGACCTCGATGCCGGTGAGGTTGGGCGGATTGTGCAGCGGGGCGAGCGGGCTCAGCGCCCGCAGCGCCTCGACCACCTCCGCATCGATCCGGGTCGGCCCCCGGAAGCGCTCGCCGCCGTGCACCACGCGATGCCCGATGGCGTCGAGGGCAAACTGCCCGGATGCACCCGACTCCCGCATCACCGCCGCGATCTGCTCGAAGGCGTGCGCATGGTCGGGCACCGGGCCACGGCGGGTAATTTCTCGCCGGGCACCCGACGCGTCCTGCCAGTAATGGCTCAGCCGGCTTTCCGCCTCGCCGATGCGCTCCAGGCTGCCACCGGTCAGTACGGTCCCGTCCGCCAGGTCGAGGATTTGATACTTGACGGAGGAACTCCCCGAATTGATGACCAGGATGTTCATGCGCCGTACCGTTCCGCCTGCGCCTGGATGGCGGTGATTGCCACGGTGTTGACGATATCGGCGACCGTGCAGCCGCGGCTCAGGTCGTTGACCGGTTTGTTGAGGCCCTGCAGCACCGGCCCGATGGCCACCGCGTTCGCTGAACGCTGCACCGCCTTGTAGGTGTTATTGCCGGTATTGAGGTCGGGAAAGATGAACACCGTCGCCTGGCCCTTGACCTGGCTGTCAGGCAGCTTGGTGCGGGCGACGCTGGCATCCACCGCCGCGTCGTACTGTATCGGCCCTTCCAGCAGCAGCTCCGGCTGTAACTGCCGGGCGAGCGCCGTCGCCTTCACGACCTTGTCGACGGCCACGCCCTTGCCGGATTCCCCGGTGGAATAGGACAGCATGGCCACACGCGGCTCGATGCCGAACATGCGCGCCGTCGCCGCTGAGCTGATCGCGATGTCGGCGAGCTGTTCGGCACTCGGGTCCGGATTGATGGCGCAGTCGCCATAGACCAGCACACGATCCTCGAGGCACATCAGGAAGACGCTGGAAACGATTGAAATGCCGGGCCGGGTACGGATGATCTCGAAGGCGGGGCGCACCGTCTGCTGTGTGGTATGCAGCGCGCCTGAGACCATGCCGTCGACCTGACCGTGCTGAACCATCATGGTGGCAAAGTAGCTTACATCGGCCATCGCATCGAACGCCATCTGGCGGGAGATGCCCTTGTGCCTGCGCAGTTCATAGTAGGTATCGGCGAACGACTCACGCAGCGGAGACGCAAGCGGATCGATGATATCGATGGCGTCGAGCTGCAATCCCAGCTCGTTGATCCGCGTATGCACCGCCTGCGGGTCGCCAAGCAGGGTCAGGTCGGTAACATCGCGCAGGCGCAGCATTTCTGCGGCGCGCAGGATGCGCTCGTCAAGCCCCTCGGGCAGGACGATGCGCACGCGTTTCGCCTTCGCCCGCCGAATCAGTTCATGCTCGAACATGAAGGGGGTGACGCGCGTCGAATGCGAGGTCTGCAGGCGCTGGCGCAGTGCCGCGAGGTCGAGCGACTGCTCCACGATACCCAGACCCGCAGCAATCTTGCGGCCGTTTTCAGGGGTAATCACCGCCGTGACCGAGGTAACTTCCATGGCGGTGGTAAAGGTGTCCTCGTGGACACCAAGGATGGGCACGGGCGGATTGCCCAGTCCCGCGATCAGCTTCATCACAGGTGCGGCTGGTTCCTGTCCGCCGGTGAGCAGAATGCCGGCAATCGCCGGATAGGCCTTGGAGGTATAGGAAATGATGCTGCCGAGAATAATGTCGGCGCGATCGCCGGGTGTGACGATCAGACTGCCCTCGTCGATATAGGTGAGAAAATCCGGCAGCTGCATCGCCGCCACCTTGATGTTGCGCACCTCACGGTTCAGGCCATCCCCCCCGACGTGGTAATGGCGGGCATTCAGGGCGCGGGCGATATCACCCATGGTGGGCTTCCCGAGCAGGGGTTCCTCCGGAACCACGTACACCGGTGCCTCCCCCTTCAGCCGGCGTCCCAGCTCCGCGCTCACCGTGGCGACATTGCCGACCGTGACGCGGTTGACAATGGTGGCCGCGATATCGCAATCCCGGTCCCGCAGCGACTTGAGGAACGCCAGGGTGGCGTCGGTAACTTCCAGCGGGTCGCGGCCCTCGCCCCTCACCACCGGCATCAGCAGGCAACCGAGGTTGTTCGCGGCATCCACGTTAAAATCGAACTCCAGCATGCCGCTGACGCCGGAGTAATCGGTGCCGATGCACACGACGTGCTCGCAGCCGGCGTTGAGCGTGCTGTATTTGTCGAGAATGATGCGCAGCAGCTCATCATAGCGGTCAGCCTTGATCAGCTCGCGCGCCGTCTCCAGATTGACACCGTAGATCGCCTCGGGCGGGTAATCCAGATGGTAGCGCGTGGTGATGAGACGCAGCAGGTTGTCCTCCTGCGGCGTGCTGCGCACCACGGGGCGAAAGATCCCGATCTTCTCGGCATAGCCCGACAGCAGTTCCATCACCGCCAGCACGATGACCGATTTTCCGCTGCCTTTCTCGGCGCCGGTGATATAGAGATTGTGCGTCATGGCTACGATCCGGGAAAATCCTGGCAGGACGAAATCGGCATGTTAACGTAGGGCCTGTTAACACGTGCAGGGTCGTCGCGACGGAGGCCATTTTTTCGCAAGACAAGGCAGCGCGAGTGCCGTGTAGTCAGTCTACACCCATGAGCGCTAACGCAGGATTGCGGGAAAATGGCCCCGTCCCTTCGGGTTGCGCCTGAAATCAGGCCATGCGGCGTTGCTCGTCGTTCATTTAGCACCACTAAACTTCACTCCTCGCGCCTTGCCTGGCCTGATTTCAGACAGCAACGCGACGACCATACAAGCGTTAACAGGCCCTAGTGAACCGAGCACACCATGCAGGGATCAAAGGAACGCCCGATATGCTGAACCGCGACCGGATCTTTCTCCCCGGGGCGCACCGGTGCTGCGATCAGCGCCTGTTCCAGCGATCCCGGCGTACCCAGGACATCGCGCGGCGAGAAATTCCAGGTGGTGGGCGAAATGAT
>JBAVKA010000328.1:0-10442 GCA_049688075.1 Gammaproteobacteria bacterium | reverse complement strand
TTCGATGCTCCTGATCGGGATGGCGCCGTAATCCACCGCAGAGAGATCGATATCGTTGAGACGTCGGCCATCGAGCAGTATCAGCGTGTTCTGGGTGGATGCCGCGCCGAAACCGCGGATGTCGATTGTCGCGCGCGTGCCGTTGTTGCCATAGAGACTGCGGCTGAGGATGCCGGCTTCTCTTGACAGCAGTTCGGGGACAGTCCGGGCCGTACTGTTCTCGATGTCGCTGGCGCTGATGACCGTGACGTATCCGAGCGCCTTGCTGTCCTCATTGTCCAGGCGCGTTGCCGTTACCAGAATGTTTTCGGATTGTTCGTCGATCGGAGTCTGGCCATAGGCCGGCATGACGGCCAGCATGGCAGGCAACAGGATGGTGCGACGGGTTTTCATTCCATTCTCCCGGTACGCGGCACACACCCGTGCCGCCGGATTGCATTGCAAAGGGAGAATGACAGTGAGCAGAGGTCGCGCTGTCAGTATTGCCCTCCGCAATACACCTGCAAGGCATCAGGCCGGTCTCCGGGCTTGCGAGCGGGTGGTTGGACCCGGGTGAATCACCTTCCCGCGCCGTGCGCAGTGGTGTGCTGATTCACCTTGTCTCGCTTACCGTTGCGGGGGCAGCGCCGGCATTGTCAGTGGTGGCTGACGCACCGGCTTCCCGTTTCATCCCTCGGACGACTGTCCTCGGGACACCTGATACAAACTGCCGCGACTTTAAGGCCAGTCGTGAAGGGTGTCAAGGCGCGACAGTGAATCTCCGCCCCGGTGGTCTAGCGCGGCAGCCAGACGGTTCCACCGGGAACCTGCAGGGCCTGCAACGGATGGCCATACAGGCGTTCAAGGTTAGGCTGCGTCAGCACCGCTTCGGCTGTTCCCTGCAGGGTTTCACCAGCGCCGTACAACAGCAGGAAATGATCGCAGTAGCGCAGGGCAAGATTGAGTTCATGCAGCACGAGAAGCATGGACTTCGCCCCGGCCCGCGTGCGCTGACTCAGCAGATCAAGGATGAGGATCTGGTGATGAAGATCCATGTGGTTGGTCGGCTCATCCAGCAGAAAGAGATGCGGGTCCTGAGCCAGCAGCGTGGCGATGCCCAGTCGCCGTCGTTCACCCCCGGAGAGCGTGGCGATGCCGCGGGTCCCCATGCCTTCCAGTTCAACGGCGTGCAACGCCTCGGTGGCTGCGACGTAGTCCGCTGGGCCTTCCCACTGAAGTGGCCCCAGATAGGGGTGTCGACCGATCAGGACTGTCTCCATGACACTGGCGGGGAAGGCATCCTGGTGGTCCTGCAGCAACACACCGATGTACCGGGCTATGCTGCGCCGGCTGAGGGATGACAATGGAGTTCCATCAAGTTTCACATCGCCGGAATCGGGGCGACGCAAGCCGGCCAGTGTATGCAGCAGGGTGGTCTTGCCCACGCCGTTGCGTCCGAGGAGTCCCCAGTTTTCTCCGCTATTGATGCGCAGATCGAGGTGGCTGCAAACTTCACTTTCGCCGATGCGGATGTCGAGTTGTTCTGCCTCCAGGCGGGACATGCGGGTTTACCCATCCCTGCCGTAGTGTTCACGACCCTGATAGAGCAGGTAGAGAAACACCGGAACGCCGATCAGGGCGGTCAGGATACCCACCGGCAGTTGACGCGGGGCGAGAACGGTGCGCGCCAGGGTGTCGGCGATGACCAGCAGGCTGCCTCCCAGAAACGCCGCCGCAGGCAACAGGATACGGTGATCCCGCACTCCTCGCAGTCGCAGCATATGGGGAACAATCAGCCCGACGAAACCGATGGTGCCCGCGCTTGTGACGGCCGCCGCAGTGAGTAGTGAGGCCAGGACATAGATCAGTTGTCGCAGTGGCTGGATCGAGACCCCCAGGGAAACGGCGACCAGTTCACCATGCGCAAGCAGGTTGAGTGAGCGGCCACTGGTGACCGCCATCATCAGGCCGACCAGCAGGACGATGAGACCTCCGATCGGAACGGTGGAGGATGAGAGGTCGCCCATCAGCCAGAACATCATACCGCGCAGGTCCTGTTCGGGGCTGAGTGCGAGCAGAAAGCCGATGGCGGCTCCCCAGCCGGCGGCGACGACAACGCCGGTGAGCAGCAACCGGCTGATATTCCAGCTGCCATGCCCGTGCGACAGCCCGAAGACCAGTAGCATCGACAGCAGCGCACCGGTGAACGCAGCGCCCTGCAACCAGATGCCACCCATGCCCAGCATCATCATCAGTAGCGCCGCGACTGCCGCGCCCCCCGAGATACCGAGCACATAGGGATCCGCAAGGGGGTTGCGCAGCAGGACCTGCATGAGTCCACCGGCCAGCGCCAGCAGCGCGCCGGTGACATAGGCCGCGGCGGTGCGCGGCCAGCGCAGGTCGATGAGGACGCGTGAGGCAAGCCCGTGTCCGTCGCCTTGAATTGCGGAGAGCAGGTCGTGCCAGCCTATCGGTATGCTGCCGCTTGCCATGCTGAACATGATGCTGAGGGTGCTCAGCAGAAGAAGTGACGTAAACAGCGTGAGGAGACGCATGAGCAGGAATCGGTTATCAGAAATGCGAGTCAATCCCTCAGGCTGATGACCGGCCAGCCGCATTCGCCGGCATGCCGGCGCAGGATTTCGTCGGGATCGACGGCTACCGGATGGGTTACTTTCTCAAGCAGCGGAAGGTCGTTGTGAGAGTCGCTGTAGAACCAGCTGTTCTCGAGTGTCTGCCGGTGTGTATCCAGCCAGTCGGACACCTTCCGGACCTTGCCATCCTGAAAACAGGGGATGTCGCTGATACCGCCGGTATAACGGCCATCGATCACTTCGGGGTCGGTGGCGAGCAATTGCTCCACGCCGAAGAGCGCGGCAATCGGACCGGTGATGAAGCGGTTGGTCGCTGTGATGATAACGGGCAGATCACCCCTGCCGCGATGCCCGTCGATCAATGCCTGTGCCCTCGGGAGCAGGATCGGCATGATTTTTTCCTCGAGATACTGCTTGCGCCAGCGACTGAGCGTGGCCATGTCATGTTCGGCGAGGGGGCGCAGCTGGAAGCGCAGGAATTCATGGATGTCGAGTTCGCCCACCTTGTACTGGTCGTAGAATCGCTGGGTCTCCTGTTCGTAATAATCCCGGTCGACGATGCCCTGATCGGAGAGAAAACAGCCCCACAGATAATCGCTGTCTCCAGCCAGGAGGGTGTTGTCCAGGTCAAAAAGCGCAATGCTCACCGGCGCTCCCTCATGTGAAAATACCTCGTCCAGCATAAAAGTGGGGTTGAGAAAAGGTAACACAGCCGTGCATCGTGACGGCAGCCGGTATTTGCCCTCAATGGGCGGCTATGGGAGAATGTAACTTCTGAAGAACTGCATGATGGATTTGTCAAGTGATTGATTTTGATGGATTCAGGCCGAATGTCGGCATCATTCTGTCCAATAGCGACGCGCGGGTGCTATGGGCGCGTCGTGTGGGTCAGGATGCCTGGCAGTTTCCTCAGGGCGGTATACGCACCGATGAAACCCCGTGTGAGGCGATGTACCGTGAGCTGGCCGAGGAAGTGGGTCTGCGACCCGAGCATGTCGAGTTGATGGGAGCGACGCGCGGCTGGCTGCGTTACCGTCTGCCACGACAGTATATTCGTCGCACCAGTCGCCCGATATGTATCGGGCAGAAACAGGTCTGGTTCATGCTGCGTCTGCTGGGCGACGACACCGAGGTCTGCCTGCATAGCACCGACAAACCCGAGTTCGATCACTGGTGCTGGGTTGACTACTGGCATCCGCTAAACGAGGTCGTGGCCTTCAAGCGTAATGTCTATAAACGGGCGTTGAAAGAACTGGCGCCGCTGCTGTTTTCTGATGAGGATACCGATTCCACCGGTAACCGGCGCTTGCCAAAGTAGGCAGGCATAAGGCATAACACCCTGGTCGCAGTGCAAGACGCTGTTACTGGCGCCTCATTTCCCCTAACGGAGCAGTACCTATGCTGGATATCCTCCGGCGCATCATCCAGGAAGTCAACGCGGCTCCCGATCTGCAGAAGGCGCTGGATATCATTGTCCAGCGTGTCCACGTCAATGTGGGGGTGGACGTTGCCTCGGTTTACCTGCTGGATATGGAGCGCAACCAGTATGTGCTGATGGCCACCGAGGGTTTTCGAAAGGACGCCATAGGCAAGGTGCGTATCGACAAGGGCATGGGCCTCATCGGGATGGTGGCTGAGCGCGAGGAACCGGTCAATCTGGAGGATGCTCCCAGCCATCCGCAGTATCTGTTCATCGTTGAAACGGGCGAACAACCCTACCATGGGTTTCTCGGCGTGCCGATTATCCAGTACCGCAAGGTGCTCGGGGTCCTTGTGGTTCGTCAGCGGGAGTACCGTAAGTTCGGTGAAGAGGAAGAGGCCTTCCTGGTCACCCTGGCGGCACAGCTTGCCGGCGCCATCACCCATGCGGGAGCCAGCGGCGAGATTTCCAGGCTGCTGGAGGACAGGGACGAGGTTTCGGTGACGCTGCGGGGATTGCCCGGGGCGCCGGGCCTGGCCATCGGGCAGGCCATGGTGGTGTATCCACCGCAGAACCTCGATGCCATCCCTGACCGCAAGTCCGTCGACATCGATACCGAAATCGAGGGCTTTTACGAAGCCGTGGCCGCCGTCCAGGATGACCTGCGGGATTATTCCAACCGGTTGTCCGGCTCACTGCCGGCGGAAGATCTTGCGTTGTTCGATGCCCTGCTGCTCATGCTGGAAAGTGACAGTCTGGTCGGAAAGACCGTGGAGCGCATCCGTGAGGGCAACTGGGCGCCGGGCGCCTTGCGCCAGACTATCGCGGATCACGTACAGGTATTCGAGACGATGGAGGACGCCTATCTGCGGGAGCGCGCCAGCGATATCCGGGATCTGGGCCGCCGGATTGTTACTCATATCCAGCGCGACCGGCCCGAGGCACGGCCGGTCTATTCCTCGACGGTGCTGGTTGGAAAGGAGATCAGCGTGGGACAACTGGCCGAAATTCCAACCGAACATCTCGCGGGTATCGTCTCGACCAGGGGTTCCAGTTCATCTCATGTTGCCATCCTCGCACAGGCCCTCGGCATACCCGCCGTGATGGGGATTGAAGATCTGCCGGTGGCGCGCCTGGAAGGGCAGACACTGATCGCCGATGGCTATCGTGGCGAGGTTTTCGTGCGTCCGTCAGAGTTGCTGCTGGATGAGTTCCTGCGTCTGCAAGCCGAGGAAACCGAGCTGACCAAGGGCCTGAAGGAGATGGCTGCCCTGCCGTCGGTGACCCCGGATGGTGTGCACGTGCCGCTTTACCTGAATACCGGCCTGGTGTTTTCAGACATTGAATTGTCCATGCACAGTGAGAGTGACGGCGTCGGACTGTACCGTACCGAAATACCCTTTCTGATCCGCAATCAGTTTCCCGGTGAAGAGGAGCAACTGCGTATTTATCGCAAGGCGCTTGAGGCCTTCGTGCCGAGGCCGGTGACGCTGCGCACGCTCGATGTCGGCGGAGACAAGGTGCTGTCCTATTTCCCGGTCAAGGAAGACAACCCGTTCCTCGGCTGGCGGGGTATCCGTATCTCACTCGACCACCCGGAAATATTTCTGACCCAGTTGCGCGCCATGCTGCGCGCCAGCGTCGGGCTGGACAATCTCACGATTCTGTTGCCCATGGTGTCGACGGTTACCGAAGTCGATATCGCCATGACATTCATATCACAGGCGATGAGTGAACTGATCGAGGAGGGCATGGAGGTTCATCGCCCGCCCATCGGCGTCATGATCGAGGTGCCGTCAGCTGTCTACCAGGTGGCGGCCATGGCGCAGCGAGTGGATTTCTTCTCCATTGGCACCAATGACCTCACCCAGTACCTGCTGGCTGTGGATCGAAACAATACCCGCGTCGCCGGGCTTTACCAGACATTGCATCCGGCTGTGCTGCGGGCGATCAGGCAGGTCGTGGATGCGGCCCACCAGTTTGGCAAGCCGATCAGCGTCTGCGGCGAAATGGCCGGTGATCCGGCAGCCGTACTCGCGCTGCTGGGTCTGGGCGTCGACAGTTTGAGCATGTCAGTCAGCAGTCTGCCGCGGGTTAAATGGGTGATAAGGAGTTTCACCCGTGCCGAGACACGGGATCTGCTCGACCAGGCCTGGTCAATGGAGGACCCGCGCGCGATCCGGGCGTTCTATAACAGTGTGCTTGTGCAAGGTGGGCTGGGCGGGCTTGTGCGGCCCGGCAATTAACTATATTGCCGGGTAAACTTGGAGGGTGCTGTCGTCAGGTTTTTGACTGGATATCAGGCCTTTAGTCGCTGCTGTCTGCCTCAGCGGCGCGCGTCACGAACCCCGGCATTATCGGGGTGAGGAGAGGGGCAATTGACCTGAATGTTTCAGGGATCATTTCTCATAACGGTTGTGAGCAGTGTCGGGACTGCATGTGGCTTAAAGTAAAATGATTCGCATCAGTCATCAGTTAAATCATTCGGATAACGCCGTTTGCAGACTGCCGAAATATCCCTATGTTGATGTTATTAAGATGGATTATTGTTACCCTGCTATCCACGCCTGACCGAATATTCGGCAGTCGCTACGCTAGTAAGCTGGCACATGGAACAAACACGGTTTATATTTGTTCCAGGTTCATTGAAATTTTTCGGGCATGTACCGATTACGAGGTCTGATATGACGCAAACAGCCACACAACAAGCAGTTACACAGCCAGAGATGACGCTGGCAGCCACTGACCTTAGCCTAACTCCGGCGGCGCGGGAGAAAATGGCCGAATTGTTCAGCCAGGTCGATGACGCCGATCTGCAGGCCATTCGGGTTTTTGTGTCCGGCGGCGGTTGCGGGGGCATGGGTTATGGCATGACGTTCACCGACTCGCAGTCTGACTATGATTATGTGCGCAAGGAGGACGGTTTCAGCGTCTTTGTCGATGCCGTGGCGCTCAATTACCTGCGCGGTGTGGAGATCGATTATGTCGAACGTCCGACGGGCGCCAGTTTTGTCTTCAACAATGCCTTCGCCCTGACGGGGGGGTCGGGTACCTGTGGCGCCTGCGGCGCCGCGGGCGGAGGTTGTGCCTGACACAACCCGTACCGAAGGAGGCGGACCGCCTCCTTTTGATCACTCCACCGAACAGTTACCGGACTGTTCCCTATCTCGAAGCGGCACGGCGCCAGGGCATTAACGTCCTGGTCGCCTCTGAAGGCAGGTTTTCCCTGGTCAGCGAAATAGCTGACGGGTTGCATATAGATCTCGAGGATCCGGCAGCGATCGAGCGACTGCTGGCCGCCAACCTCGATTATCCCTTCATCGGTGTGGTGGCCACTGACGATGCCAGCGTGGAACTCGCCAGTCGAATCGCCCGGGCCTTGAATCTCCCGCACAACCCGCCGCAGGCTGCACGGCTTACCCGGCGCAAGGACCTGTCTCGTAGTGCGCTCGCCACCGCGGGTGTGCCCGTACCCGGATTCCGGATCATCGATTTGCAACAACCCATCGACTCCCAGCTTGGCCGGCTGGAATACCCGTGTGTGATCAAGCCGCTGTCGTTTTCGGCCAGTCGCGGTGTCATCAGGGTGGATGACGCCGGAGCGCTGCGTGCGGCTTGCGCACGCATCGAGCGGATGCTTGCCGGCGAGACGACTCGCGACGGCTTTGCCTTAACCCACCTGCTGATTGAAGCCTTCGTGTCCGGCCCCGAAGTTGCCCTAGAAGGCCTGTTGAGAGGAGGGCGGTTGAATGTGCTGGCTATATTCGACAAGCCGGACCCGCTGGATGGACCATTTTTCGAGGAGACGTATTACATCATTCCCTCGCGTCACGACGAGAACATCAGAGAGCGGATCATCATGCGCGTCGAACAGGCCTGTCTGGCGCTCGGTTTGCGTGAGGGTCCGGTACACGCGGAGGTGCGTATCAACGGGGGTGATGGCGTCATCCTTGAGGTCGCCTCGCGCACGATCGGGGGGGATTGTGCCCGCCTCCTGCGTTTTGGCGCAGGGCAGGCGCTGGAGGACCTGGTGATCTCGCATGCCGTAGGCAAGACTGTACCGGTGATGCCACAGGAAGGCGGTGCCGGTGTGTTGATGATTCCTATCACCGAGGCCGGCATTCTGCGGCGCATAGAGGGAATCCCGGAGGCGCGTGCCGTGCCCTGGATTGACGATATCCTGATCAGCGTCCGCGAGGGATACGAACTCGTGCCGTTACCGGAAGGGGCTGCGTATCTGGGTTTTATCTTCGCCCATGCGCCGTCTCCCGCCGCGGCAGAGGCGGCACTGCGGGAGTCGCATGCGAAACTGAAGATCGTAGTGGCTCCGGTGATGGCGCTGGAAGACAGGCGGCAACACTAAAGCGTGAGACACCGCGCGGGTAATCGCAAGACGGAAATTTATCCCGGCTGTATGACGTTTCCGGTTTTATATCCGGAGGCGATCACTTCTTGGCCCCGGGCGGTCGAAATCCTTCAGGGGTCGCACCATAATCACCCTCCCCGAACAGGAAACCCACCATGTGTTTTTCGATCAACTCGATGCTGCCCTTGTCGGCGGTATTCAGGCCATTTTCGTTAATGATCATGGTCAGGCGTTCCAGCCACTTTTGCCAGCCTTCGCTGGAAACATTCTCGTAAATACGCATCCCCAGGGGGCCGGGATGGGGTGGTGCATCCAGTCCTGCGGCTTCGCGTTTCAATACGACACAATTGACGATGCGACTCATGTGTATTCACCTCCAGTCATCGGGTTACGTGAGTATACTACCTGATTGCGGGATCGCCGCCCGTTTCCCTGTTTTCAGAAGGGTTTAACGACGGCCAGAAGGACAATAACCACCAGAAACAGTGCGGGGACTTCATTGTACCAGCGGTAGTACACGTGAGAGTGGCTGTTGCGTTTATTCCGAAAGTCGCGGATGACGAAAGCGCAGGAGGCATGGTAGGCAATCAGCAGGCCAACCAGCACGAGTTTGGTCATCAACCACCCTGTATGCCGATAGGTGCTCCAGGCATAAGCAGCCAGCATCCAGATGCCAAACAGGGCCGTCAGAACGGCGCCGATCGTCATGATGGCAAACAGCTTGCGTTCCATCACCAGGAAGCGGGCGTGCCCGATATCATCGGTACAGTCCGCGTGATAGACGAACAGGCGGGGCAGATAGAACAGCCCGGCGAACCAGGTTACCAGAAATATGATATGAAGGGCCTTGATCCAGAGCATGGTTGTACGCGTCGCGCGTTCCGGGAAACAGTGAGCTTATGAGTGGACACCCGCTGAAACGGGAGGCGAGGTCGGTGAAGACCTGAGCATGGCGAGTATATCGTTTCGCAGCCTATCCATGTCCATTCCGCCGGTCTTCTGGTAAACGACCCGACCATCAGGGGCGATCAGGAACGTGGTGGGTGTCAGCTCCACATCTCCGAAGGCGCGCGCGGCACGGGCATCGATGTCGAGCGCGATGGTGTAAGGGATGCTGCGTGACGCCTGCATGGCCAGTACCCGGTTGGGAGGGTCGTAGTACATGGCAATGCCGATAACCTTTAGTCCCAGTGGAGACAATTCGTGGTAAAGATCGATGAGTAGTGGCATTTCCTTCATGCAGGAAGGGCAGGTGGTCGCCCAGAATGTCACCAGCAGTGGTTTGCCTCGCATGCCTGCCAGGGCGATTCTTTCACCGCTGGTGGTCACAACCGTTATGTCAGGTACTTCCTCCAGTTCGGCTGACTTCAGCCAGAGGTAACCGGACATGGCTACCAGCGTTATGGCACACAGGCTGATCAGGGCTGTTCCAGGCCTCATTTGCGGATATCGTTTATTGAAGATGGTTTCTGCCCGGTTTCGGATTCCGGGGCGCCCGTCAGCCTGCCCAGTTTCGCAAGAACACGCCTGATCCCGCCCCATATCCTGGGCAACAACCAGGATATGGCCATGATAAACAGTAGCAGGAGTAACAGAAAGAGCAGTGGATGATGCAGCGCCGTCCAGAGGCCGGCAATCACGGCGACATCTTCGCCGATGGATGCGAACCAGTTGGTGAAAGGTTCAGGAGAGGTATTGATGAGGACGCGGCCACCGGCCTTGGCAAGATGAGTGCCTGTGGCCAGCGTGCCGCCGGTGATGGCGGCGGCCAGTTGTGCCCCGGTGCCGACGTCACCCATGGCTCCTGCAGCAAGTGCCGCCCCTGCCGGTATGCGGATAAAGGTCTGGATCAGATCCCAGCCGGTATCGACGCCGGGCACCTTGTCAGCGAAGAATTCTATGCAATACATCACACCCGCGGCGAGCATGATCACGGGATTGGTGAGTATCTGCAATTCGGGTGGCAAATCGATATTTCCGGTGGAACCCAGGTAACCCAGCATGACGATGGCCGCATAGAGATTGATGCCGCTGGCCCACGCCACGCCCATGGTCAGGGCGATGGTTTGAGTGATATCCATGA
>JBAVKA010000327.1:0-4180 GCA_049688075.1 Gammaproteobacteria bacterium | reverse complement strand
CCGCGCGCAGCACGCTGACAGCACCGCTATCGAGCATCAGGCGCCCGCGCACCTGGAGCCGACCGGCAAGCCATTGCTTGCGTGCGGCCAGTGGCGCAGCAGCCGGAAACAGGCGGGTGCCGAGCGTCTCGCCAGAGGCAAGACGCTGAAGGATTTTTTCCTCCAGGCCTGAGGCGATCACCGTCAGCGTCCCGGAGCGCGCCGCGCGCGCCGCCGCCCGTACCTTGGTCAGCATACCGCCCCGACCAAGCACCCCGCCGGTATCACCCGCCATGGCTTCCAGCGCCGCGTCACCGGCCTGCGCCTCGGCCAGCAGCGAAGCCTGCGCATCCCGGCGCGGGTCCTTGTCATACATTCCGGGCTGATCAGTCAGCAGGACCAGCAAATCGGCTTCCACAAGATTAGCCACCAGTGCGGCCAGGGTGTCGTTGTCACCGAAACGGATTTCCTCGGTAGCCACGGTGTCGTTTTCATTGACGACCGGTACCACGCCCATCCTGAGGAGCGTGCGCAGGGTGCTGCGGGCATTCAGGTATCGCTGGCGGTCGGCGAGGTCATCGTGGGTAAGCAGCACCTGCGCAGTGTGCAGGCCGTATCGCTGGAATCGCGACTCATAGGCCTGGACCAGCCCCATCTGGCCAACGGCAGCCGCCGCCTGCAGTTCGTGCAGGGCGTGCGGTCGACGGGTCCATCCCAGACGCGTCATGCCTTCGGCCACCGCGCCGGATGAGACCAGCAGCATTTCACGGCCCGACTTGCGCAAATCGGCGATTTGTTCCACCCACCCGTCGATTGCACCCACCGCCAGGCCGCGACCATTGTCCGTGAGCAATGCGCTGCCGATCTTGATGACCCAGCGTCTGCATTCGCCTGTTTTCACCTGTTTTGACATCTTCGCCACAAATCCATGCCACGGCCCCGCTGGCGGGGACCTCGAATATCAGTTGCCGGGTGAATTAACTTAACCTGCCCTCACCCGAAGGGTTCTCACTTAGTATCCAATCAAAAGGAAACAAACTCACCGCAAAGGCGCAAAGAACGCAAAGTGTTTTAATTGTTTTCGTAAAGGAATTTCTCTGCGTCCTTTGCGTCTCTGCGGTGAAAACGGTGTTTATGAACGGACACTAAGTATGTGCCATACCGCCTTCACCCGCATCTTCCAATGCCCTGACGCTGTCGAGATAGACCATCACATCCTGCATCAGGGCATCCGTTCCGTCCTGTCTGAGGCCGGATATCTCATAGACCGGCCCCTCCCAGTCCAGGGTGTCAGTAATCACCCGGCAGCGGGTCTCGATGTCCTCCGGTGCGATCAAATCGACTTTATTGAACACCAGCCAGCGTTCCTTGCCGGCCAGCCCGGGGCTGAAATGTTCCAGTTCCTTCATGATGACGGCTATGTCGGCCGCCGGGTCGGCCAGTGGGCCGATGTCGACCAGATGCAACAGAAGGCGTGTCCGGGACAAATGCTTGAGGAACCGGACACCCAGTCCGGCGCCCTCTGCGGCCCCTTCGATCAGGCCCGGGACATCGGCCATCACGAAGCTGCGATGTTCCGCGACACGGACGACACCAAGGTTCGGATGCAGCGTGGTAAAGAGGTAGTCAGCTACTTTCGGACGGGCGGATGAGACCGCGCGAATCAGGGTGGATTTACCGGCATTGGGCATCCCGAGCAGACCGACATCGGCAAGCAGCTTGAGTTCGAGTTGCAGGTGACGCACCTCGCCGGGTGTACCGGGTTTGGATTGCCGCGGGGCACGGTTGGTGGAACTCTTGAAGCGGGTGTTGCCCAGCCCGTGAAACCCGCCCCTTGCCACCTGCAGCCGTGTACCGTGACGCACCAGATCACCGACGAGCTCTCCGGTATCTTCCTCGTGCACGAGGGTCCCCACGGGTACCTTGACGATGAGGTCAGCGCCGGACTTGCCGGTACGGTTCTTGCCCATCCCGTTCTGGCCGCGTTCCGCCAGGAATTTACGGCTATGCCGGAAATCGGCCAGGGTATTCACGGCGCTGTCGGCCTCAAGGTAGATACTGCCGCCGTCACCGCCATCGCCGCCGTCCGGACCCCCGAAGGGAATGTATTTCTCGCGCCGGAAACTGACGCAGCCATTCCCGCCGTCTCCGGCGCGCACCTCGATGGTCGCTTCGTCTATGAATTTCATGGGCGCGAGTGATATTTTCTGTACACAAGAAATAAACTCACCGCAGAGAGTCAAGGTACGCGGAGAGTTTAATTGTTTTCGTTAATGAACTTCTGTGCGACCTTTGCGTCTCTGCGGTGAATATGGTGTTTATGGACGAATACCAAACAGGTGTCATTCGTATCAGACACGAATGGCGCTGACATTAGCCCTAAATGAAAAACCCCGCACGGTGGCGGGGTCGTTCGATCCATCAGGATCTCAGGCTCAGCCGGCAACCACTTCAACGTACTTGCGCTTCCTGGCGCCGCGCTCGACAAAACGCACGGTGCCGTCACTCTTGGCGAACAGGGTATGGTCCCTGCCGCAGCCGACGTTAGTGCCGGCGTGGAAACGCGTGCCCCGCTGCCGGATTATGATGTTGCCGGCGATCACCGACTCACCACCGTAGCATTTGACGCCAAGGCGCTTGGACTCGGAATCGCGGCCGTTACGTGTACTGCCGCCTGCCTTCTTGTGTGCCATTTAAGTACCCTCTACTCTAAACGCGGGCCATCACGAGATACCCGTGATCTCCACTTCGGTGTAGCTCTGACGATGTCCCATCCGCTTCATGTGATGCTTGCGTCGTCTGAATTTGATGATTTCAACCTTGTCGGCACGGCCATGGCTCTTCACCGTGGCGGTCACGCGGCTTCCGTCCAGGTAGGGCGCGCCGATCCTGATATCGTCGTCCGCACCGACCATCAGCACCCGCTCGAATTCGACGGACTCACCCTCACCGGCGTTCAGTTTCTCAACCCTCAAGGTATCTCCCTGCGAGACCCGGTACTGCTTACCACCGGTTTTTATCACTGCATACATGTCGGAAACTCCAGCTGCATCACCAGTATTCAGAAAAAGGCCGCTCATTTTAATGATTGCCCTGTTCAAGGTCAATCAAATACCTTCTGGTGCGTGGCGATCAAGATCGTTAAACTAGCATGTCCATCTAATAAGCAGAACGTCACGCGGCCAATCCGGCCATAAACAAACGGAAATGCAGGAAGTCATTCCTAATCAGCACGTTACGATGAGCGTCGAAGCTCTGCGCGCGCTCGTGTCCGAAGACGTGGCGGCAGTCGATGCCTTGATCAGGTCACGGCTGTACAGCGATGTTACCCTGATCAACCAGCTTTCAAACTACATCATTAACAGTGGCGGCAAGCGTCTGCGCCCGCTGCTGGTACTGCTTTCCGCCCGCGCCAGCCAATACCATGACCACCAGCATATCAACCTGGCCGCGGTGGTCGAATTCATCCACACCGCCACGCTGCTGCATGATGATGTCGTCGATGCCTCGCTCCTGCGCCGCGGCAACAAGACCGCCAACGCCGTGTGGGGCAACGAGGCCAGCGTTCTGGTAGGCGATTTTCTCTATTCGCGCGCCTTTGAAATGATGGTCGAGGCCGACGACATGCGCATCATGGAAATCATGTCGCATACGACCAATACCATCGCCGAGGGAGAAGTGCTGCAGTTGCTCAACTGCCACGACGCGAACACCACAGAAACGCGCTACATGGAGGTGATCAGTCGCAAGACCGCCAGGCTCTTCGAAGCTGCGGCGCAGATCGGAGCGATACTTGGCAGACAGCCGGAGGCGGTCGAGGCCGCGCTGGCCGGCTACGGATTGCACCTCGGCATCGCCTTCCAGCTGATCGACGACGTCCTGGATTACAGCGCCTCACCCGGGGATACCGGCAAAAATATCGGCGATGACCTCGCCGAGGGCAAGCCTACACTGCCGCTGCTTCGCGCCATGCACCTGGGCACGCCGGATGAAGTGCAGCTCATCCGCACGGCAATCGAGAACGGCGGGCATGAAAACCTGACAGCCGTGCTCGCCGCCATTGAATCAACCGGGAGCATCCCGTACACTGCGCAGGCCGCGCAACGGGAGGCCGATCAGGCCATAGCAGCACTGGAACCGTTGCCGGCATCCAGATACAAGGAGGCCCTGTACAGCCTCGCGGATTTTTCCGTCAATCGCA
>JBAVKA010000326.1:0-3490 GCA_049688075.1 Gammaproteobacteria bacterium | reverse complement strand
CCGACGCGTCGTGGATAGCCTTTGCCAGTTGCGCGGCGATCGTGACGAAAAAAGTCACCTCGTCCTTATCGAATTGGCCAGGTGCCCGTTTCCAGGCCACCAACACGCCCAGGACCTGGTGATAATGAATCAGCGGAACGCCGAGAAAGGAGTGATAGCGCGCTTCTCCTGTGGCAGTAGACGGGTGGTAGCGTGGGTGGGTTGCGGCGTCCGACACATAAATCAACTCGCGGCGTTTCCCGACCAGACCCAGAAGACCCTCCTGTCGATCTATACGGACCTCGCCTATGGATGCCGGGTTGAAGCCATCCGCTGCCATCAAGACGTATTGATTGCTTTCCACATCGGTCAGATACACGGCGCAGGCATCAATGGGCAGGGCAGCTTTGACCCGGTGAACAATGATATCCAGGGCCTCATCCAGCTGTTTTGCGGTGCTGACTTCCTGAACGATTTGTCGCAACGTCACAAGCATCGAATCAATTCCTTGACCAGTGCGCACCCTTTCTGGATGGGTGCTAGCGATTCACTTCTAAAGAGCATGGCCATGTTGGACAAGTCTCGAATGGTACGCAGCGTGTCTTCGACAGAAAAATCACCAAAACAGGGACATTTTAACATTCAGCCTCGTGTATTCAGGTGCCCCGGCATGAATTTGGACGAATGGATCGACATGTCGTTTAGAGAAGCCGCTACATGTGAATTTATGCATCCTTGAAAGGGGGCCTGGGCCACGGGCTGAGGCGCGGTACCGGGCACGTGGCCATAGAAATTACCTGCTGCGCCCGTGAACACCATGTAAACATTGAAAATGATGACGCCTGCCATGAATAGCAGCGCAAAACTGAGTCTTTTATAAGTCGCATTCATTGTACTGGCCCCTCTTAATACAGGTTTTAGTGATTCGGGTTCCGGCGTGATCCGCGGTGTCGGGAGGTTACAGACCACTGAGCACTGCTGTCGCAACACTCAGTGACGCAACTGGCTGAAATACTGTCGGTTGTGCTCTGAGACACCCACGCGGGTTTCACTGAGCTGGGGATAAGGTCGGCACGTCGTTTACGTTGTGGTGAACAGCTGCCGTAACGGCGAAGCGGCGGGATCCTTTGCTATGACCCGGAGGTGTACTCCTTTACGTATGCATGCAATTCAGTGATTCCTGCCTCTGATTGCCAGAGCATCTGGTTTTTAGCATAGTTCACACTACGAGAGTGTCAATTGAGGTCACCGCTTATACACGTCAGTCTTCAGGGTTACCGAGTAGCCCCGGAAACCGGGATAAGCGGATATGTTGTGACGGGATTTAACTACCGTTCTTTTTTAAATCGGACCCACGATCTGGGCGGAGAGATTTCGCGCCACCACTTTTGAGAGTACGTCGCGGGAATTAATTTTTGTCCGGTCGTATTGAACCAGAAGCAGGTGATAGCGAAGCGGGCAGAACTCTGCCGAGAACACACCCTTGTCTTCCAGTATGGCCGCTTGCAGGCCATTTCGGGTAACGCCATCCAGTGTTTCGTTGATATGAACAATAATTTCAACATTATTGTTTATTTCATCGTTGGCGGAAGAATGACCTATGGTGCTAATGACAGGCGAGTGATTCATGGTTCCCCTCCTTGGGGTCTGCGCACCGGCGGCTGGCCGGTGGCGATGAAATGTCTGATTACAATCATCAGACGCGTCGACGGTACGCTGTTGATGGATTATTGCAAGCGGTATTTCTGAACGACCTGGACGTGAAACATCAGGGAATAAGAATAGATTGATACCCTTATCCTAAGGTCACCACAAGTCATATCACGCGATCCGGTATGGCTTGTCGGAGTGTGCATCGACAAAGCCATGACCGCAGTCCGAAGAGAACCCCGCGCAAGACCGCGCGAGCATTTTAGTCCTCTGGCTGTTCTCAGACCTGCAGCAGCTATCTCTGGAAGTAAAAAAACCGGCATGATGACCGAGGCCTGTCTGCTACTTGCAAAAAAAGCGCCCGATGAAACAGGGCGCAGGGAGGAGTCAGATTATGAAAAAAACCACATACTACGGTTACTGAATTAAGCAATTCACACCAGCCTGTGAATTGTCCTGAAGTCCAATCCACACAAGCCCGCGCGGGATGGCCGCACCAGCGCCGTCTCAAGCTGGTCAAGGTGATTCCCGCCATATTTATGTCATTCCCACCATATTTATGTCATGATTCGAAAAATAGTATTACCTGTATATCCATGGCTTGGGGGGCGTATGGAAAAGTTAGTCTTGATATCGCAGGCAGTCAGCCAGGGCGTTATTTTTTATGTTGTCGCATATTTCCTGATGACTTGGCACTGGCCTCAAACCTTGTTGTCCATCTTTCTGGGTACATTTTTTCTTTACTTATTTTTGGTGAAAGAAACAAATCATACTGAGCAGAACCCATTGATTTATTCTCTGCCATAGCTCGATGGCCGTGCCTGCGCAGCCACAGGCGGTCACTTAGTAGTTTCCACACTTGTATATTCCGCATCATGGTCTATATTAAATAATCTGCATTAGCTGTCGCCGGGAGATTCTGACACGCCCTCTTAAACACACGTATTTGCCAGGGACACGCCTAATTTTCGGTACAGCTAATGCAGTCTTCCCTGGCGCTCTACCTCCAGTCTCTCCTGCATGAGCAGTTCCAGCTCCTCGCACGCCATCATTGTTAAGGCAACGTTAAATCCTGATTTACTTATTAGGTAGTTTCCCCAATAGCTGTCATTCGCATCCTGTCCTAGGATAGCTGTAACACCTTGACCCGATGATTCCGGAGCGCCCATTTGAAACAATCCAGCCAGAGAGACGTGCCGAGTCATCGGGTCATCTTCTGACAGTCGCTCGCGTCATTGCCCCTTCAGACCCGCCAGGCGCATCAGGTTATGCTTCCCCCCGTAGTGGTAACGCTACAGCGCCTTCGCACCCGTGCCGGAACAGGGACGCCGCCCTAGCAAAGGGGAAGATGCTCGATGGTGGCTGGCGCTCCCAACCATCGATGTACAGCCGTCAGCAGATGGAGATCCTTTGTTTCGAAGATCTCCACACCGTTTGGCAAGGCCGTGTACGTAACCTTGATGCCGGAGGCTCTCGTCACCGCTAGTGTCACCACATCACGCTTACATCAGAGGATTCATTCGTAGGACAGACATAAGCCAACCGCCTTCAGTGGCTTGCGGCGGAGAGGGAAGTCAGAATATGCTTTTCCGTATCGGCGTCCGTACGGCTTTTTGACAAGTGGGTTGGAAATGATGTAAGTTGTTGTTCTATAATGGTCGGGGTGAGAGGATTCGAACCTCCGACCCCTGCCTCCCGAAGGCAGTGCTCTACCAGGCTGAGCTACACCCCGAACTAGTACGTGCGATTGACGGAAAAATCCGCGAGGCTGTACAGGGCCTCCTTGTATCTGGATGCCGGCAACGGTTCCAGTGCTGCTATGGCCTGATCGGCCTCCCGTTGCGCGGCCTGCGCAGTGTAC
>JBAVKA010000325.1:0-2026 GCA_049688075.1 Gammaproteobacteria bacterium | reverse complement strand
GTCTCCAGCAGCTCCTCGTGGCTGCGGTCGAAATACAACGGCCTGAAGCGCTCGATGTCGCTGCCGGCGGCCGCCTGCATCTGCGGATACCAGAAATAGCCGCCGAACACCTCGTCGGCCCCCTGCCCGCTCTGCACCACCTTGACTTCCCGCGCGACCCGTTCACCGAGCAGGTAGAACGCCACGGCATCCTGCCCGACCATGGGTTCGGCCATGTTGTCCACGGCTTCCGGCAGGCGGGCGAGCACTTCACTGTTGGGAATGGAAAAGCGCTGATGCCGGGTGCCATAGAGATCGGCGACCTGGTCCGAGTATTCGAATTCACTGCCCTTTTCGTGAGGATGGTCCTCGAAGCCCACCGAGAAGGTGAACAGGTCGCTCCCGCCCGCCGCCGCGAGCAGGGCAACCAGCAAGCTGGAATCCAGTCCTCCGGATAGCAGCACGCCGACCGGCACGTCGGCAATCGTCCGCCGCCGTTTCACGGCGCGCATCAAGGCATCCCGCACGGCCTCCGCCCACTCCCACTCGGTCAGCACGGGAATGCGTTCCGGGCACGCCAGCTGCCAGTAACGCCGCAAACGTCTGCGGCCATCCGGACCGATGGTGAGGCTGTGTCCAGGCGCGAGTTTTCGTAGCCCGCGCAGCAGGGTCCGCGGCGCCGGCACCACGGCATGCAGGGTCAGATGATGGTGCAGGGCCACCGGGTCAAAGCGGGTATCGACACCTCCGGCGGCGAGCAGCGCCTGACTGGTGGAGGCAAAGCGCAGATACTGACGCGTCTGGCTGTAATACAGCGGCTTGATGCCCATGCGGTCACGCGCCAGAAACAGGGTACGCGCCTTCGTGTCCCAGATCGCGAATGCAAACATGCCGTGCAGATAGCGGGGGCAGTCCTCGCCCCATTGGGCATAGGCCTTGAGAATGACCTCGCTGTCCCCGTCGGAAAAGAACTGGTAGCCCAGAGTGATCAACTGTTGCTTGAGCTCCGGGTAGTTGTAGATGGTGCCATTGAAAACCAGCACCAGGCCGAGTTCGCGGTCAATCAGCGGCTGATTGGAACGCTCGGACAGATCGATGACCGCCAGCCGGCGATGTCCCAGTGCAACCGGCGTATCGAGGTAGTGCCCCGCCGCATCCGGCCCGCGCCGCTCGAGCCGCGACATCATCGTCAGGATGGTTTGCTGAACCGGGGGCGTTTCGTCCAGGCGAAGTTCACCGCATATGCCACACATGGGTCCGGTTCCTGTGGAAATATTCGAGCATCGGCGAAAAAACGATCAGGGTATGACGGTCAGCTTCGATACCACCCGCCGCACGTTCGGTGTCGAGCGAGCCAGTTCAACGGCGCGCGCGGCGGCGGCCTGACTCCTGACCGAACCCTGCAGGGTAACGACGCCCTGCCAGGTCGTCACCCGGATGTCCAGCGCATCGACCACGCTGTCATGGACGTAGCGTGAATTGATCGACGAGATAATCGCGGCGTCATGGGAGGACTCTGCGCCGCCGCGGGTCGTCGTTTCGTGACCGCCCGCCGGCGCGCCGCCAACAACCAGAGCGGTGCAGCCGGCAAGCAGGACACCGGCAATGAGCAGAAGCAGAACCTGCAACAGCGTCTTCATGAGTATCCCGTTATCCATGCCGTGTATCAATGCGCTACAGCACAAGCGCCGCACACTGTAGCGCAACCACCTGGCCAAGGGTACCTAGTGACCATCCATAAAAAATATACTCACCGCTGAGACGCAGAGAACGCGAAGTGTTTGATTGTTTTCATTGCAGAATTTCTCTGCGTCTCTGCGGTGAAAACGGTGTTTATGGATAGACACTGACTAGTTTCGCTCCACGCCCCAGCCACCTCCGCCCGGCGTGGCGATGGTGATGCGTTCACCCGCGGTGACAGTAAAACTGGTCTTTGCCGGCAGCCATTCGTCGCCGCGCCGGTTCTCCCCCGCGGCGCCTGCGCCTCCGCCGGCCAGCCCCCACGGGCGATGGCTGCGACGCTCGGTCAGCAGGGTCACCGTAGTCG
>JBAVKA010000324.1:0-1736 GCA_049688075.1 Gammaproteobacteria bacterium | reverse complement strand
AATCCACCGGTATTGCGATGGACTCGCACATCGGGCCTCGGCAGGTGCCAACTGAGGAGATTGCTCCTAAAGCGGCCAGACGACGAGGATCATGGGGATCGCCACCACGACGATCAGCGCTTCGAGCGGCAGACCCATGCGCCAGTAGTCGCCGAACTTGTAGCCGCCAGGGCCCATGATGAGGGTGTTGTTCTTTGTTTTGGTCCCAGCTAGCCAGTCACTCAACAGAGACGCAAGGGGTGTGTCGAAGCGGTAATGTCTCAGTTTGAATTTCTTTTCTTGTTCGGCCCACGACGGCCAGGTTTAGGCGCGGCCGTGGAGGCTGGGGCGGCAATTGGCCCGGTGGGGACCTTCGATCAAATCAGGTGACCGAGAATATGCACTTTGTTAGCACTGCGGACACGACCTCTAACAAACTCTGCATTTCTAATAAAAAGGGCATTTGCCGCACGAAAATCTGTGACTTTCTTTGTGAGCGATCGGCGAAAGGGATCATAGTGTAAACGGGCAAATCCGTGATTTGTCAGGGTTGTCCCAATGAATTCCGAAACCGTTTCTAATTGGATGCTACGAGCGATCGGTTCGATAATATTCGTTCCGCGCCCTTCAAGACTTCTTCTTCATAGCCTTCGACATCAACTTTAATTAAATTCGGGTTTTCATCAGCCAAAATGTCATCAAGGCGGGCCTGCGCCACAAGCCTGGTGTTCTGATGATTACCCGGCTTGGCGACTCGATTTGTAGTATCGAGGCCAACAGTGAATCGAACGGTGCCTACATTCGCTCCAAGTGCAACTTCATGAACTACCACAAGATTTTCCAACGCATTGGCTTTTATGTTTGCTCTCAAATGCATTGACGTTTCCGATGCAGGCTCAAAACTGATTGAACGAGACTTACAGACGCCCGATGCAAGTACTGTATAGCTTCCAACGTTAGCCCCCGCATCGATAAACAGATCGGTTGGTCGCAAAAAATGCAGAAGAAAACTCATGTCAACGAATTCATGGAGACCTGCATAAACATTCCCAGTTGCTCCGGTCATTCCTCGCTTCACTACCAATTTGGTGCCTGCGATCCATGGCATATAAATTTCCGACTTTAATCGACTCCGAAGTTGCCAGTTAAGTACACGGAAGCATGCTTGCAATTTGTGATCGCGAGTAAGAGGGTGAGAAGAAACAAACCGGAGAATTTGCATCATTGGAATCGGCCCCATTCTCGTACTGCCTGTGGCCTCAAGAGGTCGGAACAAGGGGCCAGACTAACAGGATCATCGGGATCGCCACTACGATAATCAGAATCTCCAGCGGCAGGCCCATGCGCCAATAGTCGCCGAAGCGGTAGCCGCCGACCCCCATGACGAGGGTGTTGTTCTTGTGGCCGATCGGGGTGAGGAAGGCGCAGGAGGCGGCGACGGCGACGGCCATGAGGAAGGGATCGGGGTTCACGCCCAAGCGTTCGGCCACGTCGATGGCGATCGGCGCGGCGATGACGGCGGTCGCCGTGTTGTTCATCACGTCCGACAGGGTCATGGTGATGACCATCAGCAGCGTCAGCACCACGACGGCGGACTGGCCGGCGGAAAGAGTTACCAGGCCGTCGGCGATGAGTGCCGTGCCGCCGCTCGACTCCAGCGCCTCGCCGATCGGAATCAGCGAGCCGAGCAGCACGATCACCGGCCATTCCACCGACTCGTAAAGCTCGCGCAGGGGCACGATGCCGGCGTAGACGTA
>JBAVKA010000323.1:0-5563 GCA_049688075.1 Gammaproteobacteria bacterium | reverse complement strand
GCACTCGCTCTTGCTCGCGTGCACCCAGCCATGACCCTTGCAGTTGTTCTGTCCTTTGCAGGAGTTGGAGGCGGTCTTGCACTCGGACGTGCCTTTGCAGGCGTTGATTCCCATGCACTTCACCTCCGCGCTACTGGCGGAAGTATCGGCGGACATGGCAATATTCGCGCTGCCGAACAGCGCGGCCGCGGTCGTAGCCAACAACAGACCGGTCATTTTTCTGCGTGTCATCATAAATGCTATCTCCATGAGATTAGTCAGTAACATACGAAGATAAACCGGCTCGCAAGCCGGGCAGACTCATCTTCGTTCATACCACACGTCCGAAAGTGTCAGCGATCCGGGAAAGAGCAAGGAATCCCGCGCCGCTGGACACTTGCAGTCAAGTGGCTGCTGATTGGTCGTGAAGTGCGGCCGATTATTACAGCTTGTTACGACTGGATGTAATCACAGAACGCGGCGAGGATCAGTAATAATTAAGAATAAACTGATATTCGCAGGTCACTCGGCTAAGGCCCGGATGACGATGTTCTTCAGCACCCGGGAACCGATACGCCAGGCGGCGCAGACAACAATATCCACGACAGCCGGCGACTGATACGCCTGTGTTTTCCTGTGCTAATCGCTTCCATCCCGGTTAATGGCCGCGTGCCACGGAAATGGACCTTCAGGCGATACCCTGCTTATACTTCCCGGGAACCTGAGGCCGGTGGTCGCGACGCGGAAACGCCGGCGCGCAGCGCGACAGGCGGTGATTCCGCCAGGTTCCCTGCCGCAACCTGTTGCAACAATACCGTGCGGCGGTCTCATTCCCGCATTCTGGAGGCAGCAACGTGTACACGACACGTCGTGTAGAGATGATGGCAGGTATTGCCCTGCTGACGCTGCTGGTCATCGGCACCGTGCTGGTGCTGCGCCCCTTCATCATCTCGCTCATCCTGGCCGCCGTCCTCGCTCATGCCTCCTGGCCGGTCTACGGGTGGCTGCTCACCCGTCTGCACGACCGCTCCGGGGCGGCTGCCATGGCGATGACTGCGCTGCTGCTGCTGACTCTGGTCACCCCGTTCGCCATCATGGGCGTGAGCCTGGTGGACAATGCAGTGGAACTGCTGAAGATGTTGCGCGAAACCCTGAATCAGCCGCTTCCGCCACCTCCGGGCTGGCTTGAAGCCGTACCCCTCGCCGGCGGCTTTCTCAAGGGCAAGTGGACGCTGCTGATGCAGGGAGACGAAGGCGCCGCTCTGCTGCAACTCAAGCAGTACCTGTTGCAGCTGCCGCTCAAGAACTGGGCCATCAAGGCCGGCGGGGCGCTCGGTCACGGCGTGGTGCTCATCACCTTCAGCGTGTTCATCTGTTTCTTTTTTTACCGCGACGGGCCGGCCATCACCGCGCGTACGCAGGCGGTGATGGAACGCCTGGCCGGAAACCGCGCCAAGCAGTTGATCGAGGTGACCGCCGGCACGGTGTCGCGGGTAGTGAACGGCATACTCGGCACGGCGCTGGCGCAATCTGTGCTGGCGCTGATCGGGTTCTGGATCTCCGGCGTTCCCGGCGCCATGCTGCTCGGTTTGCTGACGTTCTTTCTTTCCATCATCCCGATGGGGCCGCCGCTGGTGTGGCTGCCGGCGGCGCTGTGGCTCTATTCCCGGGGGGAAACCGGCTGGGCGATATTCCTTGCGGGCTACGGACTGGTGGTGGTCAGCAGCATCGACAATGTCATCAAGCCGTATCTCATCAGCCGTGGCGGTTCGCTGCCGCTGCTGCTGGTGTTTATGGGTGTGCTGGGCGGGCTGCTGGCGTTCGGTTTCATCGGCGTCTTCCTCGGGCCGGTGATTCTGGCCGTGGGCTACGCCCTGCTGTCCGAGTGGATGCGCCCGGCGGCTCAGCCGGAGAAATCCCCGGAGAGGTCCACCGGCTAGCCGATAGCAGCCCCGGGACCTCTCGGCATGAATCCTTGATCCCTCATATACGTAGTTTCCCGTATAGCCGGGACCCGATCAGCGGGTTACCATCGCGGCGTTGATTCATGGAGGAAGCGACAGTGCTGACTTTCGGGTCAGCAGGCGGCGGCCCCTCGGGGCCGCCGTTTTTGTCTACAGGGAGAAGGTGAGACCGGGAACCGGTCGAGAGGCTGGCCTGGGCCATGCAGGTACAGTCGCTCTCTCACGTCCTCGACAACTGTTCCATGCGTTGCTCTACCTCAGGCATCCATGTAGTTGTGTGCTCCGCGACATTCGGACGTCCTGTCCGTCATCGCGGAGCACCGGGAAGGCCGTTCTCGCCCGACGCCGTCATCGTTGTTCCTCACGTCGAGATCCTCGCCCGATGCAGTTCGCCCTGAGTCGCTGGCTGTGTGCCGCGTTCCCGCGATGCCGGGGTTGACACGTCGCGGCCGATCAGCAGTTCGAGGAGCCGGCCGGAGGCGCCCTGGTAGAAGCCGCAGGCGGTGTTTTCCAGGGTGCTCGGGTTCCGGAAGGTGCCGAATAGCATATCCCACAGCGGCAGGTCGCTGTAATTGTAGCGGTGGATGCCGCGGCCGTGATGGATGTTGTGACTCTCCGGCCGCTGCACGAGGTAACCCAGCCAGTGCGGCGTGCGGATATTGGCGTGCTGGAACATGGCATTGAAAGTCAGGAACAGTGCGGCGATGACCCCGGCATCCGTACTCAGTCCCAGCAGGGGAAAGAACACCAGGCTGCCGATGGTGGTGAACAACGCGGCATCCAGCGGATGCAGGTAGTAGGCGCCGAAGGCATCGAGGCTTTCGGCACTGTGGTGCATCTGGTGGCCGGCGCGCCACAACCAGTTCCACTCATGTGCCGCCCGGTGATAGCCGTAGTGGACGAGTTCGTACACCAGCACGCCCGGTACCACGCCCCAGGCGCCGAGACCACTCAGATCCAGCAGGTGCGCCTCGCCGAGGAGGTTTCCCCAGAACAGCGCAACCTGGCCGGTAAATACGAAATTCGCCAGGGTCACCAGTCCGCCGCGCAGGCGCCAGTGACGGCTTTTTTCGTAGCGGCGCCGCTGGATGATGAAATCCAGCAGCAGAAAGCCCGGGATCAGGGCCAGCGTAATGGGTTCCAGTAGGTCGATCATGATGTGCCCCCGTTTTTCATTGAGTTGTAAAACCCTGCCGGTGGCGGCAGGATTACATACATACCGTTCGGTATGTTTTGTAGTCTAGTCATGGCTCCGGGAACTGTCAATACCATTTGGTATGTTTTTATATCTAAGAAAATTCAAGTTTATATATAATGTGTTACGACTATATCGATGTTGCAGGATCAGCATGTCGCTGGTTTACACATACCAATAAGTATGTTTATATGGCTGGCATGGCCAGCAAGGGTGAAGACACACGCAAACGGATCCTGGATGCTGCCCAGTCGCTGATCCTGGGTCACGGGTTTGCCGGCATTTCGGTGGATCAGCTTATCCAGAGCCTGGGTCTGACCAAGGGGGCGTTCTTCCATCACTTCAGGAGCAAGAACGAGCTTGCCCGCGCGCTCATCCGCCGTTATGCCGATGACGGTCTGAAACTCTTCCGGGATAACCTGGCGCGCGCCAGCAAACTCAGCGATGATCCCTTGCAGCAGTTGCTGATCCTGGTCGGTCTGTACGAGGAACTCTTCGAGAACCTGACCGAGCCGTATCCGGGCTGCCTGCTGGCATCCTATGTCTACGAGCTGCAACAGTTTGATGAGGAGACCCGCGCCATCCTCAACGAGGAATTCATCCTGTCACGCCGGGAAGTGACGAAGCTGATCCGGGCGATCATGAAGAAATATCCGCCACGCCGGCCGGTTGATCCCATGGCGCTGGCCGATGGCTTCATGTCTGCCTTCGAGGGGGCGTTTATCCTGTCGAAGTCACTCAACGAGGCGGACATCACCGTCAGGCAGCTCCGGCTGTACAGGACTACGCTCGAGGCGTTGTTTCTGCCGGAGTGACAGGCAAGCTGAGGAGGAACGCAGGCTCGCGGCTCGCGGTCCCTAGTCCGCGCCCCCGGTGGTGATATGCAGCACGGTGCCGCAGTGCTTGCAGTGCACGGCGTCATTGTCGTGGCGGTTCAGGCCGCACATCGGGCATTCGTAGCGAATCTTGTCCGGCCGGAAGATGGTCTGCAGCAGGCGCAGGAACAATGAAATGCCGAAGATCATGATCAGCACCGCGAGTATGCGCCCCCCGGTGCCGACCAGGGTGATGTCGCCGAAGCCGGTGGTGGTCAGCGTGGCGACAGTGAAATACAACGCATCGAAATAATCCGTGATGGCCGGATTGTCACCCACCTGCGTCACATAGACCACCGCGGTGATGATGAAAATGAACACCACCAGGTTGACTACGCTGAAGATCACGTCTTCATGCATGCGCACAAAGGTGGATTGCATGCGCAGGGTCTTGATCATGTGATAGGAGCGCAGCAGCCGCAGGGCGCGGATCACGCGCAGAAACGAGTAATTCTCGGCCAGCGTGGGCGCCAGCAGCGAGGCGATGACAATCAGATCTGCCAGTCCGACCGGGTTGAATACGGTGTGCAGGCGCTGCCGGCTGATGAAGAGTCGTGCTAGGAATTCCAGCAGGTAAGCAACCCCGATCGCCTCCTCGATCACATGCAGTTCATCGACGTGATGAAAAAAAGAGGCGATGACGAAGTACAGGATGGTCAGGCAGTCGAACGCCAGCAGTGACCAGCGGAAAACATGCGCCCGCCGGCTATGACCGTGATACAGGTGGTCTATGTATTGATAGAGCTTTTGCCGGAAACCGGCGATCGCTGATTGCGTGTCGGTCATGCTGTTCCCCTGCCCGTTGCCTGCTCGCCGGATGATATGCTACTCACCCGCCAACGGGTACCTGGCGGGTGCAGGGAAGGCAATGCCGAACGGTCCTGCCGTGTTGTGCCCGGGCTACTGCCGGCCGGCTGTTTTGATCTACACTTCCCCCCATTATGGGCGACAAACTTCCCCGTCATGTCCACAAGGGTCGCGGCGCCACGCTGAGCCCGGCCAATCGCTATGCGGACACGGCATGCGAGGACATCGATGACGGCTGGGGCAGCCTGGAGGAGCCCCTGCATGCGCCGGCGACCACGCTTGGCGTCGATGCCAGCCGCACGGTGATCGCCTACAACCAATCGCCGGATATCGGCTTCGATCGTTCCATCAATCCCTTCCGCGGCTGCGAGCATGGCTGCGCCTACTGCTTCGCGCGTCCGACGCATGCCTGGCTCGGACTTTCGCCCGGCCTCGATTTCGAAACCCGGCTGTTCTACAAGCCGGACGCGCCCGCGCAGCTGAAGCGCGAGCTGGCCGCACGCACCTACCGCTGTGCGCCCGTCGCGGTCGGCATCAACACCGATGCCTATCAGCCGTGCGAGCGCAAACTGGGCCTGACGCGCGCCATCCTCGAGGTGCTGGTGGAGATGCAGCATCCATTTTCGATTGTCACCAAGTCGGCCCTGATCGAGCGCGACATCGATCTCATCGCCCGGGCCGCGGCGCGCCGCCAGGCCACGGTGTGCGTCTCGATCACCACCCTGGATGCCGCGCTGGCGCGC
>JBAVKA010000322.1:0-2358 GCA_049688075.1 Gammaproteobacteria bacterium | reverse complement strand
ACCGATGCCGAGACCGGCGGCTATGCCGCCTACTACATGATCAACTGCGCGCATCCGACGCACTTCCTCCACGTCCTCGACGCCAGTGGCAACTGGCGGGAGCGCATCCGTGGCCTGCGCGCCAATGCTTCGTGCCGCAGCCATGCTGAGCTCGATGACAGTACCGAGCTGGATGCGGGTAACCCCAGTGAACTAGGCGATCAGTATCTCGACTTGCAGCGGTTATTGCCACGATTGACAGTGCTCGGCGGTTGCTGTGGAACGGATCACCGGCATATCGACGCCATCTTCGCAGCCTGCGCTGATATGTCGCCGTCTGTGCATCGGTTAACCGGATCTTAGTGAACACGCACGCATGGATCGAACCGGTTTTCCATCTAGGCGGGATACCCATTCATATGGGGTTTGAGCTGAGGAAGGCCCGGGTGCAGGAAGAGGCTCGGCTGGCCAAGGCGACAACTGCGGCCACCACCGCTCTAACCTCAACCCGACCAGGCAGTTTGATGAAGCTCATACCTTACGTGCTCGATCGCTCTGCGCATGTTCATGTGGACAGCCTGGCAGGCCGGGAGGATGGGCCTGTAGGACGCATCTGATTCTGGCGTGAGGCGTGGCGTTGCTGATGTAGGAGGGGTATCCATAGACACGGGAGATGGCGACATCTATTCTTTTTTGTACGCCTCTATACTCTAACTTCGAAGGGAGGACGGTTCGTGTCCGTCATTTTTTTAATTTTCCAGGCATTGCCAACCCCCGTTTCGTGACTGGAGACCCCTGTGAGCAGGCGCTGCATCATCTGCTGACGCAGGAAACCCTGACGATCTTGGCATCGAATGTAGTGGGGCGCGATACCTGGTCTATACCCTGAGCGACGGTGTAAACAAGACGGCCATCCTGGGCTGCCGCCTCAACAGGCCGGGAAAGCAGCAGTAGCCGTCAAGGCTGACCTGAATTCGGCGAATCACCGTCTGAGCATACCATCGAAATAATGGGCACCGCGAGGTTGATCACAGAACGCCCCCTAACCGTCTCAAACGAGTCGATCTCGCTCATCCGGATTGAAGGCGGAAACAGGCATATAAAATATCCCCGAAAAAAATAAGAGACGGTAAATACGACTATAGCAGTTAAAAAAAGGGGGGGTATACCCCCTCTGTGCTTAATTTGGGGTAACACCAAATCATACGAATTGACCGGCTAAGGATGCCCTGATTCCATCCTTGATGGTGACTTACTGGTGACTTGATGATTAAAAGACTTACGAGTCAACACGCAAGTTTAGATTTAATGGCGCGCCCGGAGAGATTCGAACTCCCGACCGCCTGGTTCGTAGTTAGCAGCACAATCGCTAACGTTTTGTTTTTTAACATTGATCACTGGAATGCCCGTTGCCCATTTTGCACAACAATGCAGGACAATGCATAACTGAATCCCGCAAAATTCCCGCACGCAATCTCCTCAGAAACTACTTCATGCTCACCTTTCCGGCGACATGATTATCAATTCGCCACAGACAGGCCCATGAATTCTACTGACGAAGCTTAAATTTCTACGCCGTGAAAGGGTTCAGCACGGGTACACCGGTCTTGACGAAATCCTTGTCGTTACGTGTGACGATCGTCAATTCATAAATCAGTGCCGTTGCGGCAATTTGCTTGTCCAACGCGTTTTCTGTATGTGGCACCAGGAGCCGTCCCCAAAGCTGTGCAATGTCCTGGTCAATATCGAGTATGTGATCCTGGTATTCGGTCAGCAAGGCCACCAGCCACTTATCTAACTGATTCGCCTGGCGCACATCGCCTCGGTGACGGATCGATTCGACACCGCGGCGCAATTCACCGACAGTGACGACCGATATGAACAGCGGTGTCTCGTCCACGATGGCCTGCTCGAAGAACGCCCGGACCCCTCTATTCCCTTTTGACCTCTTGCGCGCCTCGCTGATGACGTTGGTATCAACCAAATACATGAGCGTTACCGACCTCGTCATCTACTCGCTCGAAATCCTCATCCTGCCCCACGTTGGGCATCGCTGCGAGGGCTTCCGCGAAGCTTTTCCCCTTGGGCCTCAAGAGTAATGCTTCGAGTAAAGCGCGATGCTCGGCCTCGGCACTACGACCGTGCCGCGCCGCACGTTGCTTGAGTGCATCGACGATGCGTTGATCAAGGTTTCTAACCACGAGATTTGCCATAACAGCACCCCATGTGCTTCGATGAATAGATGATTGCAATGATAGCGCCGCTTCAGGCAATAACGCAATCATTGATAGCGGTGCGTGGCGAATTCGATAGTGTTCTCTGGCAATGAGAACTTGGCGCGCCCGGAGAGATCCGAACTCCAGACCGCGAGGTTCGTAG
>JBAVKA010000321.1:0-2044 GCA_049688075.1 Gammaproteobacteria bacterium | reverse complement strand
CAGGCCTGGTTGATCGCAGCACCACCACGTCTGATCTGAACGATCAACTGCAAATAACCCTGAATAATGGGGATGAGTTCTACGTGCTTGCCGCCCTGACCGCCGCAGCTGATGGCACGGAGTCAATAGCGGATGCATTCAGTACTTTTGGAATGAACTTCAATACCACGCAGCTGGTGCCGGCTGCCGTTGTCCCTCTCCCTGCTGCGGTCTGGCTCTTCGGCTCCGGCCTGCTGGGGCTTATTGGGATATCCAGACGAATGAAAAAAGCTTAAACATCTCAAAGGCGACCCTTCGGGGCCGTTTTAGTGTGGGTGTGAAGGTCGTATTTTGGCGTACTCGGTACTACAACGCAGCCACAGAAAACCGAGGAGGGCATCTGCTGAACGGCAACTCTGCCCCCGATTATAGGCATCAGGAATGAAGTACCTCGCACCTGTCGCGCCTGTCGCCTCCCTGCTGCCCGTAGCACATTGAAACGCATAGGTAAGCGACGCGTCATCGGGTGCTGGCGGGATTTTCACGCCTGATCTACACTGGTGGTGGGGTTGCCTGACAGTTCCACGGAAAAACATCACTAACCACTCCTCGCTCCTGATGACTCGACGCCGATCCATACAAAACAAGGTCTTACACACCCCGCACCGGCATCGGGTGCGTCGGGTTCATATGCCTATCTCAATTCATTTCTAATGCACACCATGCATCATAATTACGGCGACAGACTTGAATTTCCTGATCTATATATAAATCCAGTCTATTGTTTGGAACAAAGGGTGTAGGGCAATGAACGTTTATGGAAAACCCGGCGGCCTCAGATAACCAATCGGTAAATGATAGAAATCAACCCTGTAGTGTTCTCCACATCCAGGCTTGGATACCCGCACAAACCGAATACCTTGAAATGGCGAGGGTAGATTTTATCCGATCTTAACTATACTGATCGCGGGGATCGTTATTTATCAATATGCCCACAACCGTACCGATGGTAGATATCGGAAGGAGATTGTATATTATGGTGAATCTCACTAACCTGATGCGTCTCAAAGGGGCCATTTCAGCTGCCGAGTGCAAACCTGATGGTGTTCACATCAGCTATATAGTCAAGAGTAATCAGACTCAAAATCAGGATAAGATGACGGAAAGGTTCTGCGCAATCAACACACTGATGGCCACGGTTGTTGAGAACATTGATCACATCAGCGAAATGAATTGGGCGCCGTTCCGCGGGTGGGCGTTTTTTGCTGGTGATTATTCAGTTTTTGTCGCGAGCAACATCATCCTGATCGTGGAGACTGGCAAGGCCGATTTCAACAATATTTACAAGATTCTCAGTGAAGAAGCCAGCATAGCCCTCCAGGCGGCGTAAGGCACAACCGCTTTCGGTACTGCAGCGACTGCCTTTGACGGCAATATTCGCTGGTGGGACATGCTGTCTACCCGATCCTCTGACGAGGAGGAAGAATCGTGACCCGCCCCGCCGCCTGCGACCGCAGGGAAGTTCGTTCGAATTGACCCGGATCGTATCCTGTGCAAAACACATTCAGCACAGTCTCGGCTGCATCCTGTGAAGAATCGATTTATGCCTTGTAGGTCCGGGATGCACCCAAAAGGAGACCTTCCCGACACGCCAGTTATCCATGTGGACGCAGGGTGCCTCATGACAGCTGTCGGCCACAAAGCGACATTCCCGAATGACTGGCGAACGGCATGAATGCAGCAAAACGCGACATCTAGACCCAAACGAAAACGGCCTAATAAGGGCCATCTCTACATGAAACCACATGTATACCCAGGGCTCTAGCGATTCACTTGCGAACCCACCTGCGCAGGTTTGCAATGAGTTGCCAGGACGACTTACCCGGAAGCATGCACTCCCAGAAGCACCATCCATCCACCGCATATCCGGTGATTGAAGCAGCAGCTTCAGAGGGGGACTTAAAGCGTTTGTCGTTCAACACAAGGGCACCATTCTCAACCCGGGCAGTGTGAACTTGCCCTTTGTACTTTCCTCTGAAGTCAGTGCCGAAAGGAAACAGCACAC
>JBAVKA010000320.1:0-9478 GCA_049688075.1 Gammaproteobacteria bacterium | reverse complement strand
TACCTGCGATCCGGGTCGGTGGTACCGGCGATGACGGCGATCCGTCGTGTCGCGGGCCGCAACTTCAACGCGAGATCGAGCGTTTGTCCGAATTCGAGTCGGACCGGAACGCCGATCGTGCGTGGTTCGAGGCTGCGCTTGTGCAATAGGGTGGTCGGCACGCTGTTAAAAACGATCACTGCGCCCGGCCAGATTTCCGCGCGGTGGCGCTGGGCGAAATCGAGCGCGATCTGCGCGTCCGCTACGACGACGTCCACCTTCAGGTCCCGATATTTTTTGCGCAGCAGCGTAACCAATTCACTGTCGAACTGCGTCCGCGGTAAGCGGTGCATATCGAGCGTCTCGGCGAAGAGCTCGGTCGGCACGCTGCGCCCCGCGCGGATGGTCTCGCGCAGGGCGCTGTCCAGGGCAAGAAACGCCGGCAGATACGGGTCGGTCGCATTAAGGATAACGACGCGCTTCGCTTCACCATCAGTGTCCCTGGCATGCGTGCTCGCAATCGTGGGCTCGGCACATAGCCCGACCATCAGGATGAATCCTACGACAGTCGCAACATCTCGCGCCTTAACTCGATGCACCTGCACTTTTGGCACATAGCTCCACTGGTAACAAACCATCCGAGGTGGTGTGCCACCGATGATCGGTTCACGTCCCCATCCCCACTGTTTCTATTTACCGCTTTGTGGACTGCACGCAAGATTGTGACGCTGGACGGCGTTATTTCGCGAGCCACTGTTTGTCTTTGTAATCAAATAACACGATCCGACGTCTGCGAAATCATCCGGTCCTGTGGACACCATTTCATAAGTGAGTCCGCTCATCAACCCCTTTTCGGAGGAGATGCTCTGGCAGAATCTCGAAACAAGACTACGTCCTGCAGCGCTTGTCTATTCTAACCGACTCAAGTTGTATTGTTGCATGGGTACAAAGCGCATTCGGGACAGCTACGGTAAATCTAATTGACCCTGAGCGCGGCGTATCCCGCACCGGGCCACTCTCTCTCATTAACCCCTCTCCAGCACCCGCGGCATGAGTTCCACCAGGTTGCAGGGGCGCGTACGGTAATCGAGCTGATGGCTGATCAATCTGCCCCAGCCGGTACGGCAGGCGCCGGTGGAACCGGGCAGACAGAAAATGAATGTGGCATTCGCCACGCCGGCGACGGCGCGCGACTGGATGGTGGAGGTATTGATTTCCTCGTAGGAAACGGCGCGAAACACCTCGCCGAAGCCTTCTATCTGCTTGTCGAACAGCACCGAAACGGCCTCCGGCGTGCAGTCGCGCCCGGTGATGCCGGTGCCGCCTGTGGTGATTACCGCATTGACATTCGCGTCCGCTATCCACTGCGAGATAACCGCGCGTATCCGGTAGATATCGTCCGGCACGATGCACTTCTCCGCCAGCCTGTGACCGGCCTCGGTCAGCAGCCTCACCAGGGTGTCACCGGACTTGTCGGTGGCTTCGGTACGCGTATCGGAAACCGTCATCACGGCGATGTTCAGGGGTTTGAAATTCCGTTCGTTGGGATTGTTCGACATGGTCGCTCCGGCGTCTTCAGATCAGGTTTTGAAACGGCTGCACTTCGACCTCCTCACCGGGCTCGACGCTGGTGCGATCGGGGTCAAGCAGAATAAAGCAGTTGGCCTCGCTCATGGAGCGCAGGATGCCTGAACCCTGCGCACCGGCGCTGCGCACGATAAACTCGCCCGGGGCGGATTGTTCCAGTATGCCGCGCTGGAATTCGAACCGGCCGGGGCGTTTTTTCAGCGGGGAACTCGTGCGTGCGCGCAGCGTGAAGGCTACGGGGGGGACGGCCTCGCCGGTCATCTTCAGCAGTGCAGGCAGGACGAACTGGAAATAGGTCACCATCACCGAGACCGGGTTGCCCGGCAGACCGAAGAATACCGCCTCCCCGATCTGGCCAAAGGCGACCGGTCGTCCCGGTTTCATGGCGATCTTCCAGAACGACATGTTGCCCAGCTTTTCGAGAGTCTCCTTGACAAAATCCGCCTCGCCCACCGAGACGCCACCCGAGGTGATGACGGCATCCGCACTGGCCGCAGCCGTGTCGAATGCCTGCTCGATCAGTTCGCGCCGGTCCCGCACCACCCCCAGGTCGATGATGTCGACATCGAGTTTGCTGAGCATGCCGTAGAGGGTGTAACGGTTACTGTCGTAGATCTCGCCGGGTTTCAGCACCTCGCCCACCGAACGCAGTTCATCACCGGTGGAGAAAAACGCCACCTTTAACTTGCGCAACACCGCCACCTCGGCCAGCCCCAGTGATGCCAGCACGCCGATGTCGGCTGCCGTCAGCCGTTTGCCGGCCCTAAAGGCCTGCTGCCCGGCGGCAATATCCTCGCCGGCCGCACGCACGTTCTGCCCGCAATGGTGGCCGCTGGCGATACGCACCCTGTCGCCGTCACGCTCGACCTGCTCCTGCATGACGACCGTGTCCGCGCCTTCCGGCACCATGGCGCCGGTCATGATCTGCACCGCCTGACCCGGTTCGATGGGAGTGAGCCAGGGACGGCCGGCCCAGGAGGTGCCGGGCACGCGGAATTCGCGCACACCATCCTCCGGCAGGTCGGCGGCACGCACGGCATAGCCGTCCATCGCGGAATTGGTGTGTGACGGGACATTGAGCGGTGCAACAATCGCCCCGGCAAGCACCCGTCCCAGCGCTTCCCGCAGCGGCAGTGTTTCGGTTGCCTCGACCGGTTCCACGGCGGCAAGGATGCGTGCCCGCGCCTGCGCCACGCTGAGCAGGCCGGTGTTCAACTCGTCTTCACAGCCAGGCTGGATGGTGATTTTCTGGTCATGCATATCGGTATACCTTTGCCGCGGTCCTGTGCCGAACGCCATGCGGGTCACGGATGCAGTGGGAACCCGCTTATCTGATTACCCGCGGTCTCTGCATGGAGGGAGAGATACCCGCCAGGCGGGTATACAGACCATCTCCATGACGGAGATCAGCACATCTATCATGGCACACCGGCAAAGCAGATTTGCAAAATACTGTTTCATGCGCAATATTCCCCCATTACTGCTTCCCGGATACATCCCATGGACAAATTAACCCATATCGACGCCCATGGCACGGCCCGTATGGTCGATGTCGGCGGCAAGGCGGAGACGGTACGCGAGGCGCGCGCCGAAGCCTGGGTGCGAATGCAGGAACAGACGCTCTCGCTTATCGAGACCGGCGGGCACAGCAAGGGCGATGTCATTGCCGTAGCCCGCATCGCGGGCATCCAGGCCGCCAAGCGCTGCGCCGACCTCATACCTTTGTGCCACCCCCTCATGCTGAGCGGCATTGACGTCGACATCGCTCTGGACAAGCCCGGCAGCCGCGTCCACATCACCACAGCCTGCCGGCTGAAGGGTGCTACCGGGGTGGAGATGGAAGCCCTGACCGCCGCCGCCGTGGCCGCACTGACGATATACGACATGTGCAAGGCAGTCGACCGCGGGATGGTTATCGAGGCTATCCGCCTGCTGCACAAGTCCGGCGGTCGCAGTGGCGAGTGGGATGCCGGGGAAGTCTAGCCGCCGCTCCGGGCAACACGGATCAATGATCGTCTATACTGTGACTGAAACTGAACTGTGACTGAAACTGGGCTGGCCAGCCAAATCACGGGAGAAGTGGTCTCGGACACCATGCATACCAAGCTGACAGACCCGTTCGGGCGCACCGTGGAATACCTGCGCCTGTCTGTGACGGACCGCTGCGACCTGCGCTGCTTCTACTGCCTGCCGGGCAGCTACCGGGATTTCAGCGAGCCGGAGGAATGGCTGACATTTGCCGAGATTGAACGCATCATCGGCGCTTTCGCCGCACTCGGCGTGCGCCGGATACGCATTACCGGCGGCGAGCCGCTGGTCCGGAAAAACCTGCCGGCGCTGGTCAGACAACTCGCCGCGATACCGGCGATCGAGGACCTCTCCCTCAGCACCAACGCGGTGGCGCTCGCACATCATGCGGCGGCGTTGCAGCAAGCCGGCATCAGCCGGATCAACGTCTCGCTGGATTCCCTGCGTGCCGAACGGTTTCGGGAAATCACCCATGGCAAACTCGACAGGGTCCTGAATGGCCTGATGGCAGCGAAGCGCGTCGGTTTTGCACCCATCAAGATCAACATGGTAGTGATGCAGGGCGTGAACGATGATGAAATCGAAAACATGGTCGAGTTCTGCATCGAGCATGATTATACCCTGCGTCTGATAGAGCCCATGCCCATCGGTGACACCGGCAGAAATGCCACCGGCTATTACCTCAACCTGCAGACGATCAAGGACAGACTGGCACGTCGCTACACGCTGATACCCGGGGTCATGCCGGGCGGCGGTCCTGCCCGCTACATGCAAATCGCCGGCACCAGGCTGAACATCGGCTTCATCACCCCGGTTTCACAGCACTTCTGCGAAACCTGCAACCGCGTCCGGCTGGCCGTCGACGGTACGCTGTACCTGTGTCTCGGCCAGGAACACAAGTTCGAATTCCGACCCCTGCTGCGTGGCGGCATCAGCGATGCGGACCTGCAGGATGCGGTGCGGCATGCCATCACCCTGAAACCCGAACGCCATGAGTTCCGTGAGAAACCCGGGCAGGTGGTGCGTTTCATGTCGATGACCGGGGGGTAACGGCGGCATGATACAGCTGCGCTACTTTGCCAGCCTGCGAGAACGGCTCGGTATCGGCGATGAAGCCGTCACGCTTCCCGATGGCGTCGATTCGGTCGCCGGGCTGCAGCGGTGGCTGCAGGGCCGCGGCGAGCCCTGGTCCGGGGCGCTCGCAGACGAGCGCCTGCTGGTCGCCGTCAACCACGAGGTTGCGGAACGCGCGGCCGGCGTCCGGGACGGTGACGAGATTGCCTGGTTCCCGCCGGTCACGGGTGGCTGAACATGATTCGGGTGCAACAGGAGGATTTCAATCCGGGCGAGGAACTCGAACGGCTGCGCGGCAAGCCGCAGGGAAGCGCCGGGGCCATGGTCAGTTTCATCGGCCTGGTGCGCGACCTGAACGAGGGCGACGCTATCACCGGCATGACCCTGGAGCACTATCCCGGCATGACCGAGAAGGCGCTGGCCGCAATCGCCGCCGAGGCGACCGATCGCTGGAAACTGAACGACGCCGTCATCATCCATCGCGTCGGGCCGCTGGCGCCGAATGACCGCATTGTCCTCGTGATCGCCGCCAGTGCTCACCGCAAGGAGGCTTTCCGTGCCTGTGAATTCATGATCGACGCCCTGAAGACGAAGGCGCCATTCTGGAAAAAGGAAACCACCCCGCGCGGCGCCCGCTGGGTACTGACGACCGGGTGAACGGGTCAGTGTCAAATACCAGCGGCTTTGCCGGTGGCATTTCATTTGTTCCGGGAACACGAGATGAGACAGGGTCTACATTGACTGAGATCAAAGAAGTTGCGCATCTCAGGGTATAGATTATGATAAAAAGCGGAGTTGTACTAATCTGTCGGCGACGAAGGAGAAAATGATGACCATCAGGTATGTATACCTTCCCACCATCCTGATCAGTACCCTGATGACCATTGCCTGCAGCGTAGAGCATAAACCGGGTTACACTGCAGACGTCAGGCCGATCCTGGACAAATATTGCGCTGAATGCCACATGCCGGACATGGAGGGTGCGAAAAAGAGCGGCTTTCAAATCGATTCCTATGCATCGATCATGAAGGGAACCCGGTTGGGACCGGTTATCGTTCCGGGGTCTGCCGAGTCCAGCACCCTGTACATCCTCGTCGCCGGCAAGGCCGACCCCAGCATCAACATGCCTCATGGCAAAGAGTCACTCACAGCAGGGGATATAGACACCATCAGGCTCTGGATAGACCAGGGCGCAATGGATAACTAGATTCAGTGGATTTCCGCCGGACAGGGAGACAAACCCTGATCGGTCGCCGTAAACAGCGGATGCTCGCCGCTTGTCTGTAGAGTGCAGGCTGAATAGCTCGCGTCACACCCGCTGATATTTTGTCAGGGATTCAAGCCGCACCGCAGGACGGGTACGCCGGCCCCATCAATAAGGGCATCAGGCACGATATGGACCCTTCCCGGCTCGTATCGTTGCCAGTCGCCGGTGTTTGACGACTCACGATGCGCACTCCTGCGGGTGCAGCGGTGATATGTGCGATACCGGTTAACGCAGTTTGCAGCAAACCGTCTCTTTCCGGCGGTTTCTGACCAACAGAGAGCTGTAATTCGATGGCCATCTGAAGGCGCACTATCACGCCCCACGGATAAATGCCATTGGAAACGGGTCGCCGTAAACAGAGCGGGAAAGGGGCAGCAGTTCCGAAACCGGAACAGGGAGGGCGAAACCATTGACCGGCTTCAGTCGCGCCTGAAGCCACCATACACAGGGCCGGAACGTTGCATATCGATAATCAATCCTGCCGAAAGGCGGCACAAACACTAACACGGTATGCCCTGTCACACTTAACGAATCACCGGCTCTCACCGGTGAATGCACCCCTGCACCCGGATTCGCGGCCTCACTTACAGCCGGAGAACGCCTGCCTCTGGCAGTTAAACGCGATGATGCTGTCCGCGGGCATCATCTTTATCCTGGGTCTGGCAATGAACGCCTCATCGATCCTGGGTGTCCAGGAAAACTTCCTTGAACTCGCCAGAGCGAGCGCCGAGATACGGGCACTGGCCGCCCACAGCAGCGAGCTGGCAGGCTACATGCAATATCATCCCCGTGGAGAGGCGCTGCCCTTGTCGGAAACCCCCGCATCACCCGACAGGCATACGGCATCGGTAAAGAAACGACCGGGCAAGACATCCCTGAGACGGCCAGTACAGACCGGCAAGGCCGACCCGGACCCGGGCGTCATGGAACAATCACCATCAGCCGCGGCGGCCAGGTCCACATCACCCGAGCGCGGCGCGGGAGAATTGCGTGATTACGGCAAATGGGGCCCTCCCCTGTTACTGAACGTGGCAACGGCTGCAGACTCTGCCGGGCAACACGGCTTGAATCCGTATGGAGAAGAGATTCAGGACAACCTGCGCGCCCTGGGTTTCGATGTCCCAGAGGATCACGCGAATGGGCGCACAGGTGCGCGCACCCTGCAGGCGCTCAACGAATTCAGGTTGTTGTATCTTCCATCGCCGGACCGGAAAAAATCACTGGACAGTGAACAACTGACTGCCAGCATAAGGAAATATGCCGTACAGGCGAGGAAGGACAAGAGGAAATTCAGCATAGACAGCGGAATTCTGGCGGCAATTCGTCTGGGCAGCATGCGCACCGGCGTGGAATTCTCATTTCTCATGGAACTCGCCGCCACCGAAAGCTCCTTCGACCCGACCAGCGTTGCGCCGAAAACCGCCGCTGCAGGTCTTTACCAGTTCAAGGGTGATACCTGGCTCGAGACCGTCAGAAACTATGGAAAAAAATACGGGATGGGGGTTTATGCCGCGCAGATTGAAGATTATACCGATGACGCAGGAAAGAAGCGTCTGAGGATACATGATCCGGTCATTCACGAGTACGTCCTTACCCTGCGCCATAACCCGAGAATCTCGGCCCTGCTGGCGGCAGAGTACGTTAAATACAACAGACGGCGGCTCACCAATACGCTTGACCGTGAGCCCGGACACACCGAGCTGTATTTGACGCACTTCTTTGGCACGACAGGCGCGATTTCATTCCTGAAAGCCCTCTACGAGAATCCCGACAGAATTGCGGATGAGGTCTTCCCGAAAGCGGCAATAACCAATCAGGCTATTTTCCGCCCGAAGTCCAGAAAACCCCGCACTGTCGCCGAGATTTATAAAATGTTTCAACAGAAATTCAGCACCACGCTCTACATGGATGCAAATCCGAGTTGATCATCGCACAGTCTGCCTGGATCCCCAGGCCCGCTGACTCGCGTGCACGTTCGGTCGCCTGCTGATCTTGAATTCCAGTCGTATGCATGATTTGATCCTTGCCAGAATCACCGGCATGCAGAACAATGCCCCATTAAACACCGCAAGCATCCCGCCGCATTTGTACCGGTTATCAGGGGAATATCGGCACTGCGCTGCTTGCCGCAGAATGAGCAGCTTTTATTGTCATGCGTCATTCCGCGCCCCCTGTGCTTCCTGTTGCCGCACCAGTTCCGAGAGCCATGTCTTCTGGCAGTTGCGCCGGTGGCGCTCGTCGAGCAGTTTGTGAATGTCTGCTGCCGCCCGTGCATAGGGTACCTGCCGGACCGGCTGTATTTTTTCACACTGCAGCAGATGATAACCGATTTCTGTTTCGACAACCTCGCTGATTTCGCCCTCCCGCAATCCGTACAGGGCGGTATCGAGCTCGGGAAACAGTTGACCGCGACAGATTTCACCCAGTTTTCCGCCCTCGAGCGCTGACGGACATTCGGAGTACCGGCGTGCCTGCTCGGCGAAACGCCCGGGCCGGCTCGCCAGCATGGCGGCAATCTTCCCTATACGGACCTGCGCAGCCGCCCGGGTATTGTCGGCATAGTCCGGGTTTATGGTGACCAGTATCTGGCGGGCCGTACGCTTTTCCGGAACACGGAAGCGATCACGGTTCAGCTCGTAATAGAGACGCATGTCGATATCGTTGATCGACGGGCGACGCGAACCTATACGCTGCAGCACGCCATCGAACGCCAGTTCGCGGTAGAGCGCGCTGCGCAACGCCGTTTCATCCAGGCCGTTCGCCGTCAGGTCCGCGTGAAAACCTTGCGTATCCGGGTAGCGCGCCGATACCTCGGTGACGGCCGCATCGAGGTGCCGCACATCTATGACCACCTCGCGTGCCTCGGGCGTAGCGAGCACCAGCGACTCGATATCGAAGGTCCTGGATGCCCGCTTGCGCACCTCAACCATCTGAGTGTCATCCAGCTGCGCCAGGTTTTTCTGAAAATGCTCCAGCGCAACCCGCAACAGGTGATAACGATAGACAGCGTTTTCCTCCTGTCTAATGGCAGTCCGACCCGTCGCGCTCACCCGGCGATCGCATCATGATCGACACAGGCATCGAGTGCCGTTTCCGGCACCTGCAGTGTCCTGCCCGGGAAACGCACGTGATACTGGATACCACCGGGGATGTCGCGCAGGACCTTGAGGATCTCGCCGGTCCCGCCGGGCTCGGCGATGATTTCGCCGCCTATCGCCAGTGGCAGACGCGGCGTGACCTTGTTGCGGAACTCGAAACGGCTCGGCGCCCAGGGATCGGACTCTGCCTGCAATTCCTCTTCCCGGCAGCCCACCAGCCGGTTGCTGTCGAGAAAATGCACGGAACAGATGACCTGGTCCTGCAGAAAGGTACCGATATCCCTGACATATCCGACACTCCCCCGCCGCACCAGCAGGGCGCCGACCTCCTCGCCTGGGAACGTGCCGTCATTGCGAATAGTGCGAATGACACGGACCGCTTCGCCCTGCCGGAATCTAGCCCGCATCGCGTCCCTGACCCAGGATGGAATCGAGTGGAATGAAG
>JBAVKA010000319.1:0-2057 GCA_049688075.1 Gammaproteobacteria bacterium | reverse complement strand
AACATTCCGCCGGCCGAAGCCGAGGAACGCTATTACGCCATGCTGGAACAGGCCGCCATGGCGGCGTGACTCAAACAAAATAACCTCCGGCAATCCCGGAGCGGTTCATATCCCAAAAGAGGTCGATGCCTGGTTGTTGGCATGTAACACCTTCACCTTCACCAGAGCTGGCCCAGCCGATGGGCATGATCCTGAATAGACGGCATCAGGCTCACCCCCATCGTTCGCCCTGCGGAGCTCATGTTTTGGTGGAGAGCCCCCATACACAATTTTGTGAGGCGCTGACTGAACTATATCGGCACGATCTTCGCTGGGGAGGGTGCACTCAATGGAAACAGACCATCCTTTGCTCGACGTGGAACGAATTGCACGCGCTGCAGAGGCAATGATTGCCAACTACGGAAAAGACGCATTAGCGGTGGCAAGTCGGCGGGCTAAGATCCTCAGAGCCACGGGTTCCGCCGCCGCTGCGGCCACCTGGGAGGGGATATGTCAACTTATCCAGCTTCGTGTTGGCGGCTAAGGGCACCTACAGCCTGGCCATGACGTTTTGGCCGGGTGGTCGCCTATGCGACAGAATAAGTGACGTTCGTATCGAGAAGTCCGTCAACGACTCTCAGGAAGTCAGGAATAGAGACAGGTTTAGAGATATAGGCGTCAAACCCTTTTTGCAGAAACATTTCCCGGTCGCCATTCATCGCGAAGGCGGTCAGCGCGATCACCGGGATCGAGGACAGATCATCGTCAGCCTTTAGCCAAGTGATGACGTCAAGGCCGGATACATCTGGCAACTGAACGTCCAAAAGGATCACGTCTGGGCGGAGTTCCCGCGCCATGTGCCAACCGCTGGTCCCATCCATGGCTTGCATAACTTTGCAGCCATGGACCTGCAGCAGGTCATGGAAAAATCTCATGTTGGATGCGTTGTCCTCTATCAGGAGGACAACTTGCCCTGAAGCACCCATTATCCCGATCCCTGTCGATTACGCCTTCCAACGCCCACAGCCGAGGCTACCCGTGGTCGCCTTAACGAAGTATTTTTGTCATAAAATGAGGGCAACGCCTTAGAAGCAGTGTGTTTGTGGCCAAACTGCCTTCAATGCACCCTTAGGCGACCACCGCTAATTTCCTTGGCCATGAGAAACTTGGATTGAAGCGGCCTAAAAGATCTGAGAGTTCCTTACAGTCAACGAGCCTTTTGGCCCTTTTCGGCTCGACCCAAATTGCGGAGCGCTGGCCCTTTTCGGGCCAATCTATGGCTTGGTAATCAACGAGCATCGGATAGACGCTAACATCGCATTCCACGTCGGAGCCGTCTTCCAACCGTTTCTGATAACGAAACCGACCCACCTCCGTCGCCTCAGTACTGCCCCTTAGACCAGCTTCCTCGAACGCCTCCAGCGCGGCAAGTTCATGCGGCGCTAGACCCTCTTGCGGCCAGCCCTTTGGAATGACCCACCGGGCGGTTTCTCTACTGGTTATCAGACATACTTCAACGCGATCCACTGAATAAATATACGGCAAAGCCGCGAATTGTTTACTACAGCTCATAGTTCTATTGTCGCCGATGAACGTGTTGACTGCAAGAAAGCAAATATACAGGTCGGAGTTCTGGCTTTTGGAGATAGACTTTTTAAGGGGCTGGCGATTAACCGCTTGATAACTGTAGAAGTTTAGAATTTCGTTAATGGTTAGGACCACTAGGGCGACTAATACTATGACAAACAGCAAGGGTATCCTGGCGCGGTGTGCGAGCCTACTCGCTTGCTTACTTACGACGATCTGGGTCAGTCCAGCGACGGCGGACATCGACCTGGTCTTCGGCGTCTACACCTCGGACAAACCATCCACTATGGTCCAGCAATTCCGTCCAGCTCTCAACGTTCTCGAGGATCGGCTGACGGATCTGCTCTCTGAACCAGTCAGAATCCGAACCAGCGTCTCGAAGAGTTACGACGATGGGTTGAGAGATCTGGTGGAAGGAACGGTCGATTTTGCCCGCTTTGGACCTGCGTCCTACATACTCGCCAAAAAGCAGGAACCCGGCCTTTCCATTC
>JBAVKA010000318.1:0-6718 GCA_049688075.1 Gammaproteobacteria bacterium | reverse complement strand
TCAGGGGCGATATGGACGAACAGGTGGAAAAGGCCCTGCGCAGCGCCGCATTATGGGAAGAGGTCAAGAACAAGTTGAAGAACAGCGGGCTGTCGTTGTCCGGCGGCCAGCAACAGCGCCTGTGCATTGCCCGGGCCATCGCCACCGAACCGGACGTGTTGCTGATGGATGAGCCCTGCTCGGCCCTGGATCCCATCGCGACCCGGCAAGTCGAGGAACTGATGCTGCGGCTTAAAGAGCACTATACCGTCGCTCTGGTGACCCACAACATGCAGCAGGCAACCCGAGTGGCGGATACCACGGCTTTTTTCTCGGTGGAGATTTCCGAAGGCGGGCGTACCGGTTATCTGGTGGAGATGGGACCAACCCGGCAGATCTTCGAGGATCCCAGGGGGAAACTGACCAGGCAATATATCTCCAGCGAGTTCAGTTGATCTGTTTCCAGGGACCGTCATGATCACCACCCACAAGCGTGTAGCGGCAGGCGCGGTTATACTGTGCGTCGCGCTCCTGCTGGCCTGCGGCAAGGAAATATCTGAACCCGCCGCAGCAACGCCGGCTTCGGACACTGCCACGATGCTGAAGATCCGCGGCGCCGGTTCGACCTTCGCTGCCCCCCTGATTGAACGCTGGATAAAAACCTACGCCCAGAACCATCCCGGGGTCTCGTTCAGCTATGACGCTGTCGGCAGCGGCGAGGGGATCGAGCGTTTCATCGCCGCCGGGGTGGATTTCGGCGCCAGCGATGCGGCCATGAACGATGCCGAAATCGCTCGCGTTCAGCCGCCCGCAGGGCGGGGCGTCAAGCTGATTCCCGTGACCGCCGGGGAGGTGGTCATCGCCTATGATATACCGGATGTCAGCGGGGAATTGCGTCTGCCCCGTGATGTCTATGTCGATATCTTCCTCGGCAGGATTTCGCGCTGGGATGACCTGCGAATTGTCGCGGCGAACCCTGACATGCCGTTACCCGCGAAGCGGATTCAGGTCGTGGCACGCCGCGACAGCAGCGGTACCACGTTCGCCTTTACCAATCACCTCAGTGCCATCAGCCAGACCTGGCGGGACGATCCCGGCACGGGCAAGCTGATCGACTGGCCCGGTGGCGCCATGATTGCGTTAGGCAACGAAGGCGTCGCGCAGCGGCTCAGGATTACCCGATACTCCATTGGTTACCTGGAGTACGGTTTTGCCCGGCGGCTCGGACTGCCGATGGCGGCACTGGAGAATCGGGCGGGTGAGTATGTTGCACCGGGCCCCGCCGGCGGCAAGGCGGCACTGGATGCCGCCGCACAGACTATCCCGGATGACTTGCGTCTGTTCCTGCCCGATCCCCCGGGCGCTGGCGCCTATCCGGTTGTCAGTCTCAGCTGGTTGTTGCTCAACACGTCCTATTCCGAACCGGCGAAGGCTGCCGCTCTCAGGCAGGCGGCAGACTGGGGGTTGGTGCAGGGCCAATCCACCGCCGAAGCGATGGGATATATTCCCCTTCCCGAGACGCTGATTCGCCGCGCCCGTCAGGCGCTGGATGACGTCCGCTAAAAGCAAGTTTGCACGGCAAGCGGCAGGGGTGATGGCAAGTCGTCCGGATCCTGGTCGTTTGCCCGCCGGTGAGCTTGTGGTCAGGAGCCCACGTCTGAATATCGTCGCTATCGAGGCAGCCCTGGTTTCGGTACAGCGTGAATTTCCCCGTATTAACGCCAGTCTCACCGCCAGACGCGATCCCCTGACCGACGAGGTGGTGGCGAATATGGTCGACGGTTATCGCCGTGTCGATGACTACCTGGCGAAGGGTGTCGATCTGTTCAGAATGGGCAAGTCCGAGCGTCTCCTGGAACTTAACAGGATCGTGCTGTGTGGCGAGGGTGGCAGGCAGCGGGATTGTTCCGCAAGGCAACTCAGCATCACCGAGCAGCATTTCTACGAAGCTGACGGAGGTGGTGTCGGGGCGCTGATGGAATGGTTGGACCTGCATCGGCATATCTCGGTGTGGCGGCGTGCCGCCGGCGTGGTTACCCGGGTACTTAGTCAACCGCAGTTGTATCTCGAGGGCAACCACCGTACCGGCACATTGCTTATGGGATATCTACTGGCACGTGAGGGGTTGCCGCCTTTCGTCCTTAGCGTGGATAATGCCAGGTACTTTTTCGAACCGGCAAGCCTGATAAAGAAAAGAAAAAAGCACGGACTGGATAACCTCCTGAGATTGCCCAAAATGGTCAAACGCCTTGCAGGACTGCTCGAAGACCAGGCGGACAGCGGCTACCTGTTGAGGGATTGATACCTTAATTTTATGTAGAACTTTTCCCTATCCCCGGTGGTCTTGCCGTTATGGGTATAATCGGTGCATCGTTCATGTAACCCGACTGTCACACGCCCATTATGATCATCAGTCCGTCACCACGCCTTCGTCACCTGATTGTGACAGCGTTACTCGCGTGCCCGATTGCCTGCCTGCCGGGGTGCGATCAGGAATCCGAACCCGCCATGGAGAAGGGCGAACCGGTCCACCTGGTCGAGACCGCGCCGGTGATCAGCGACAGCCTCAGCGTGGTGCGCACCCGCACGGGTACCCTGCGCGCCCTGCGCGAGGTTAAAATCTTTACTCAGGAAGAAGGGCGTATCACCGCGCTGCCGGTCTATGAAGGTGACCGGGTGAAGACAGGCGACGTGGTGGTGAGGCTGGACGATGCGCTCATCAAGGCGCAGCTTGCCCGGGCTGCCGCAACGCGCAAGCAGGCTGAACAGAACCTCAACCGCCTGAAGGAACTACGTGGCAAGAAGCTCATCTCCGAGGATGAATACGCCCGCGCCCACACCCAGCTCGAGGTCTCCGAGGCCGACGAACAGCTGCTGAAAACCCGCATGGGCTACACCACCATCGAGAGTCCCCTGAACGGAGTGGTGAGCGAGCGACTCTCTGAGCCCGGTAACGTGGCGGAGCGCAACCAGCACCTGCTCACCATTTCCGACCCCTCGTCGCTGGTGACGGAACTGCCGGTCTCCGAACTCATCCTGCCGTACCTGGCCGTCGGCGATGTCGCCAGGGTAAGCATCGACGCCCTTGGCGACCGGGTGTACGAAGGTCATATCATCCGTATCTATCCGACGCTCGACCCGCTGACCCGCCGCGGCACCATCGAGGTGGAAATCGCACCGGTCCCCGCGGGGGCCGCGCCGGGGCAGCTCTGCCGGGTGGAACTCAGCACCCGGGCGGCGCGCCGCCGGGTGATTCCGTTTTCCGCGCTGCGCCGGGATGAGACGAGCGAGTACGTCTACGTCGTCGATGGCGAGAGCAGGGCGCAGCGTGTGGATGTCACCAGCGGCCTGCGTCTCGGGGAGAAGGTCGAAATCAGGCAAGGGCTGGAAGACGGGCAGCAGGTCGTCACCCGCGGGTTTCTCAACCTGATTCCAGGCAAGCCGGTCAAGCGCGTCGAGCGCGCCAGCTCCTGACGATGCCCGCACCGTCTGCGCGCACCGGAGGGCTGGCGTCCTGGTCGATACGCCATCCCGTCGGCGTCACCATGATCGCGCTGGCGGTCATCGTGCTGGGCGTCTTCGCCTTCTCGCGGCTCGCCATCGACCTGCACCCGCACCTGATCTATCCCGAGGTGCGGGTGCGCATACTGAGCCCCGGCGTGCCGGCCACGGTGATGGAGGACCAGTTTACCCGGCAGCTGGAAGAGCAACTCGCCATTACCGAGGATGCCATTGGGGTGCAGTCGCGCACCGGCGAAGGCGCGGTGTCGGTGGATCTCTCGTTCGAGTATGGCAAGGACATCGACATCGCATTGCGCGATGCCAGCACCCGGCTCGACCGGGCAAAGCGTTTCCTGCCGGAAATGCCGGACCCGCCCATTATCTACAAGCGCGATCCCGCGCAGATACCGGTGCTGGAATTCGTGGTGAGTTCGCCGCTGCGCGACCCGGTCGAGCTGCGCAGCTGGGTGGATGACATCTTCAGCAAATGGTTCATCAATCTGCCCGGCGTGGCTGCCGCGGAGGTCGGCGGCGGGCTCATCCGCGAGATCCAGGTGCTGCCTGACCAGCAGCGCCTGGCCGGCGTGGGACTGAACATGCAGGACATCATCGATGCCCTGCAGCGGGGTAACCGGGAAGATCCTGCGGGCCGCCTGAAGATGTCGAGCCAGGAACTCTCGGGGCGCATCAGCGGGCGCTTCACCAGCGTGGAGCAGATAGCAGAACTGCCGCTGCGCCTCCAGCAGGGCGGTCTGGTCAACCTGCAGGAGGTGGCCGAGGTCATCGATACCCACGAGGACGAGCGCCTGCGCGTGCGCGTCAACGGGGAGCCCGGCATCAAGCTCTCCATCCAGAAGCAGCCGACTGCCAACACCGTCGCCGTCGCCGATGCCGTGGAGCAGCGGCTCGACTGGCTGGCGGCCGAAGGGCTCATCCCGGAGGATATCCGCATCCGCAGCGTGTCCGACCAGTCCCTCTATATCCGCCAGGCCCTGTCGAACTCGGGCATGGCGGCCATCAGCGGCGCGCTGCTCGCCATGGTGGTGGTATACCTCTTTCTCGGCAATCTGCGCCGCACCCTCATCATCGGCAGTGCCATTCCCATCGCGATCATGGTGACGTTCGTGATCATGGGCCTGGGCGGATTGACGCTGAACATCATGACCCTGGGCGGCCTGGCTCTGGGCGTCGGGCTGATCGTGGACAATACCATCGTGATGCTGGAGAACATCTACCGTCACCAGCGCCTGGGCGAGGGGGACCTCGCCGCCGGAACGCACGCCGCGCAGGAGGTCAACAGCGCCATCGTCGCCTCCACCAGCACCAACCTGGCGGCGGTACTGCCGTTCCTGTTCATCGGCGGGCTGACGGGGCTGTTGTTCAGGGAGCTGATCTACACCATTTCGGCGTCCATCCTGGCGTCGCTGGCCATCGCCCTGACGCTGGTGCCGGCCCTGGCTGCCAGGGTGCACACCCTGGACACGGGGCGGCTGCGCCGCCGGGTGGATGCCGGCATGCGCTGGCTGCAGGAGCGCTATGCCGGACTGGTCGACCGTGCGCTGGGATTTCCGTACCTGGTAATACTGGTCTTCGTGGTGCTGCTCGTAATCGCCACCCGGAGCTTCTACGGCGGGCAGGAGGTTTTTCTGCCCGCCATGGACGACGGGCGTATCTCGGTCAGCGTGACCGCGGATCCGGGGGTCACCCTGGATGATATGGACCGCAGCGTGCAGATACTCGAAACCCTGTTTCAGGCGCAGCCGGAGGTGGAACAGGTGTTTTCCACGGTCGGCGGTTTTATCTTCGGACGCACCCAGCGCGAGGCGCCGAGCAGCAGTTCCCTCAACGTGCAGCTGGTGCCCGTGTCCCGGCGCAATCTCAGCAGCGAGGAATGGATACGGCGCATGAACCGGGCGATCGCCGACAGGCAGCTGGCCGGCCTCAAAGTCAATATGCGTACCGAGGGCATACGCGGCATACGCACCAGCCGCGGCGATGACGATATCAGTCTCCGCATCCAGGGACCGGAGCTGAAAACCCTCGAGAGGATCGCCGACGAAATCGTGCAGCGCCTGAAGCGGATCGACGGACTGCGCAATGTGCAGCACTCCTCGGAGGAGGTGCACCATGAAATCGACATCGTCATCGACCGCGAGCGCGCCAGCGTTCTTGGCCTGGACGTCAAGGACGTGGGGGATGCCATGCGCATCGCCCTGGAAGGGGAGGTGATGACCGATTACATCGACGGTGACCGCAGCTATGACGTACGCCTGCGGCTGCCCCCACTGGAAGCCGCGAATCCCCAGGAGCTGGAGTCGGTGCTGCTGTTCCCCGAGCAGGAGGGGCGCAAGGCCATCTATCTGGGTGATGTGGCGCGGGTCAACCTGATCGAGGCCGCTGCCGAGATCCTGCGCGACAATCAGCAGCGCATTGTCGAGGTGAGCGCCACCGTGGACGCCGGGGCAACCCTGGGCGGTCGCCTCCGCGCGATCGACGCCAGCCTCAAGGACCTTGAAATGCCCGCGGGCTACTCCCTGTACGACGGCGGCGCCAGGAAGACCCTGCAGGAGGGCCGCAATCTGGCCATGACGCTGATGCTCCTGGCGCTGTTCCTGGTGTTCGTGGTGATGGCGATACAGTACGAGTCGTTGCGCAATCCCTTCATCATCCTGCTGAGCGTCCCCTTTGCCCTGATCGGCGTGGCGATCGGCATTCATGCCGCCGGCTTGCCGATGTCGATGCCGGTCAAGCTCGGCATGATCATGCTGGCCGGCATCGTGGTGAATAACGCCATCGTGCTGGTCGAGTATGTCGAGATCGTGCGCGAGCGAGGACGTTCCATTCGGGAAGCGATTCTCGAGGCGGCACGCCTGCGGCTGCGTCCCATTCTGATGACCACGCTCACCACCGTCGTCGGCATGCTGCCACTGGCCATCGGCATCGGGGAGGGCTCGGAAATGCTGCGTCCCCTGGCTGTCACTATCGTCGCGGGACTTTCCTTCTCGATGCTGGTGAGCCTGTTACTGGTGCCAGTACTCTACGAACTGACCCATCTCGGACAGCGGCGACAGAAGACGGCGCCGCGGCAGGCATAAGCCTCGTCACGGCAAGCGGATTGTCATAGCTACGGTGATTATATGGCCATTATGAAACGGCAGCGAGAAACACTGCCATACGTCATGAAGAACTTAATGCTGTGTTAGGGCCTGTTAACACGTGCATGATCGCCGCGTTGCTG
>JBAVKA010000317.1:0-5359 GCA_049688075.1 Gammaproteobacteria bacterium | reverse complement strand
CCTTTGCGTCTTTGCGTTGAGAACTCCGCTTAGAGTGGGAATAACGCAAAGAAAACGTGATCTTTCCCCATTTTGCGGTCAGTGCAGGGAGCTGTTGATGGCGTCGACGCCGGCGAGGATCCGGTCGGCTTCGCCGTCTTGCAGCAGCGCATCGACCCGCGGGACCAGGGTGTCGATGCGGCTCTGGTTGATGACGCTCTTGACTTCCTGCAGCGCGGAGGGATGCATGCTGAATTCCGTCAGCCCCATGCCGAGCAGCAGGCGGGTGTAGCGCGGATCGCCCGCCATCTCTCCACACATCGCTACCGGTATGCCGGCGTGCTGTCCGGCGTCAATGACCATACTGATGAGACGCAACACCGCCGGGTGCAGCGGGTCATAGAGGTAATTCACTTCGTCATCCACGCGGTCGATCGCCAGCGTGTACTGGATCAGGTCGTTGGTGCCGATCGACAGGAAATCGAGGCGTCTGGAAAAGGCGGCCGCGGAGAGTGCGGCGGCCGGGATCTCGATCATGCCGCCGATGCGAATGTGGGGGTCATAGGCCATGCCTTGCCGCAGCAGAGCCTGTTTCGCCTCCTCGATGAGCGTCAGCACCTGCTGCAGTTCGTGCGTGTTCGAGAGCATGGGAATCATCACGCGCACCGGTCCCTGGGCGGAAGCGCGCAGTATGGCCCGCAACTGAGGGCAGAACAGCCCCGGGTCCTTGAGGCAGAGACGGATGGCGCGCAGTCCCAGGGCGGGGTTGCCGCCGCACGGACCAATCTTTCCGGCGCCGTCCACCTGCTTGTCGGCGCCCATGTCGAGCGTGCGGATGGTAAGGGGTTTGCCGTTCAGTGCCTCGATGACCCCGAGGTAACAGCGGTATTGTTCCTCTTCATCGGGTGGTTCCCTGCGGTTCATGAACAGGAATTCGGTCCGGTAGAGGCCGACGCCCTGGGTGTTTTCCCGGACGACGGCCTCGATGTCTTCGGGAAGTTCGATGTTGGCCATGAGTCTGATCGGCCGCTGGTCGAGCGTCACGGCCGGCGTCTGCACCAGAGCCGCCAGTTCACTGCGGCGCCGTGCCTCCTGCGTCTGGCGTTGCCGGTAGTGTTCGAGGATGTTTTCGTCGGGATCGGCGATGAGTACGCCATGCAGGCCGTCCAGAATGAGGGTGTCGCCGTCCTGCAGGTAGCGCTGCATGCCGTGCACCCCGACAACGGCGGGCAGTTGTACGCTGCGCGCCAGGATGGCGGTGTGCGAGAGCGGGCCGCCGTATTCCGTCGCGAAGGCGCTGATGCCCTGGTGTTGAAGCAGCACGGTTTCCGCCGGCGTCAGGTCGTCGGCCAGGACGATGGCGCCGTGCAGGCCGCCTTCGACATGCAGATCCCCCTGGCCGGTGGAGAGCAGAATGCGCTGGATTCGGTTGATGACGTGGTCCACGTCATCACGGCGGGTCCGCAGGTAGGCGTCGTCCATCTGTTCGAACACCTCGACCACGGCATCGCGCTGCTGTTTCAGTGCCCACTCGGCATTGCAGCGCGTGTTGCGGATCAGATCGACGGGGGTATCGACGATGGTTGCATCATCGAGCATCAACAGGTGCGTGTCGATAAAGGCGGTGATGTCCGCCCGGGTTTCCTTCGGGATGCGGTCACGGATCGACCTGAGCTGCAGTCGGGCGGTGGCAATAGCCGCCAGGAACCGGGTGACCTCCGCTTCGATCAGCTGCTCGGATATGAGGCTTTCCTGTACCTCGATCGATCCGCGCACGATGATATGAACCCTGCCGATGGCAACACCGCGGGAAATGCCTATACCATTCAGCGCCAGACTCATGTCCTGTTTACCCCCCGGCAAGCTAAACTGTGTCCGTCCTTAAAGAACTAAACTCACCGCAAAGCCGCACAGAACGCAAAGTATTGAATTGTTTTCGTTAAAGAATTTCTCTGCGTCCTTTGCGTCTTTATGGTGAATAAGGTGTTTATCTATGAACATCAACTATGGCCGGGCTGGTTCCAGGTCCTCCCCGGTACCGCCCTGGTGATGATACCGCCCGCGGCGGGACCGGCGTCAATCATTCCGTCTCGCCGAATTTCTCGTCGATGAGTCGTTCCAGGGACACGGCAGCCGCTTCCTCGTCCTCGCCATTGATCGTCAGGATGAGACTGGTTCCCCGGGAGGCGGCCAGCATCATGACCCCCATGATGCTCTTGCCATTCACGGTCTGGTGATCCTTGGTGATGTCGATCGCGCTGGAGAACGAGGAAGCCAGGGTCACGAACTTGGCCGCCGCACGGGCATGCAGACCCAGTTTGTTGTTGATGATGACCTGTTTCTGTTGCATCTCACGAAGCCATTTTTCTTGCGGTGACGACCACACCGTCGTGCGCCCCGGTCAGCGCCTTGTGGGCCATTTCATCGAGCGAACAGGTTGGGTAGTTGAGGATGCGCACCAGCATCGGAACGTTGACTCCCGATACCACCAGGATGTTGTACTTCTCGAGCAGGCGCGCGGCGATGTTGCTGGGCGTACTCCCGTAGAGGTCCGTCAGCACCAGCACGCCGTCACCCTGGTCGAGTTCCCGGCAGAGTGCGCAGGCGCTATCCAGCAGCTTGTCGGGGTCGCAGCTGCCGGGCACGTTCAGGAATCGGGTCCTGACCGGACAGCTGCCCAGGATGCCCGATGCCGTGTCCAGCAGGTAGTGGCCCAGCTCGTTATGGGTGATGAGCAGCAGTCCGACGTTCATGCAAGTTCACGATGTCTGATGACTATATTTCCATACCGGTTGCCCAGGCTCCCGGCGATGCGCTCAACCAGGTACACGGAGCGGTGCTGACCGCCCGTACAGCCGATGGCGATGCTCAAATAGCTGCGATTGTCCTCCTCGAAGCGGGGTATCCATTTGAGGAGGAAGTTCTTCAGATCTGCATATAATTCATGTACAGCCGCTTCCCCGTCAAGAAATTCGATGACCTCCCGGTCACGCCCGGTCAGATTGCGCAGGGCGGGTACCCAATAGGGGTTGGGCAGGCAGCGTGAGTCGAATACGAAATCGGCGTCGGCCGGGATGCCATGCTTGTAGCCAAACGACCGAAGCACGAGCGAGAGCCCGGGGTTTTCTCCGGCCCCGATGCAATCACGCACCAGATCACGCAGCTGGTGGATATTCGTCCGGCTGGTGTCGATGAACAGATCGGCATTGGCGCTGATCGGCGCCAGCAGACCTCGTTCTTCCCGGATGGCATCGGCAAGCGAGATGCCTGGCCCTGTCAGTGGATGTTTGCGACGGGTTTCACTGAAGCGTTTCAGCAGCGCATGGTCATTCGCCTGGAGAAAGATGATCTTGCAGTTGATGCCGCGGCGGCGGCAATCGGCGATCACCGAGGGAAAACTGCCGATCTGGTCGGGATTGTTGCGGGCATCTATACCGACGGCCACTTTCTTCACGCGGGCGAGGTGCGGCTGGCTGAATTCCAGCGCAAAGGCATCGAGCAGCCCGACCGGCAAATTGTCGGTGCAGTAATAACCGACATCCTCCAGGGTGTGCAGGGCGATGGTCTTGCCAGAGCCCGACAGGCCGCTGATGATGACGAGGTTCATCGCGAGACGGTTTCAAGCCGCTGCTTCTGGCGTTCGATGAACGCCTGGCTCGCGTCATAACCTTTAACGTTGAGAATGTGGTTGCGCACGGCAGCCTCCACCAGCACAGCGAGGTTTCTGCCGGGTCCGACAGGCAGGGTGATTTCCGGTATCTCCACTTCCATGATGGTGCGCATGCGCCTGCTGCCGTGCAGGCGGTCCATCGCGGCGGCTTCGCCCATTTCCTGCAGGACAATGATAAGCCGCAGGTTGCGGTTATGCTTTATGGCGCTGGCTCCGAACATGGCGCGCACATTGAGTATCCCCAGGCCGCGCACCTCGATGAAGTCGCGCAGCATTTCCGGGCAGGTGCCGTTCAGGACATCCGGTGCGATGCGCGCGAACTCCGCGGCGTCGTCGGCAATCAGGCGATGGCCGCGTGTCAGCAGTTCCAGCGCCAGCTCGCTCTTGCCGATGCTGGAGGCTCCCGTAATCAGCACGCCGGTGCCCATGACCTCCATGAAGACGCCGTGCAGAGTGAGTTTCTCGGCGAGATAATTGCCGAGAAAATAACGCAGGTGCTGAATGGTTTCCTCGCTGGGCGGGGAGGAAGAAAGCACCGCTGTACGGCTTGCGGCGGCTGCTTCCACCAGGTCGCGTGGCGCCTCCAGTTGCCTGGCGATGATGATCAGATCGGACTGGCCGGAGAAAAGCTGGCTGATGGTATCCTTGCGCGAATTCTTCCTGAGCTTGTCGAGGTAGTCCAGTTCCTTGGTTCCAAGCACCTGGATGCGGTGCTGGCTGATCAGGTTGAGGTGTCCGACCAGCGATATCTCGGCCGTGGAATCCGTGGCCGCCTCTATGGCATGCCCGCCAAGTTCCTCACCCGTCACCCATTCAAGTCCGAGTTTTTTCTTCAGGGCGTCATAAAGAGTGGAAATCAGCAGTGTGGTGCTCATGCGGTCTTCTGGTGCATATCCCGGTGGGTAAGCAGTTGCAGGAGGCAGGCATCGTTGTTGCAATCGCGCATGGCACTGCAGAATGCCGGGTTGCTGAACAGCGCGGCGATGCCGGCAAGGATCTGCAGATGCTCATCGGTGGAGTTCTCCGGGACGATGAGGGCGAATACCAGATCGACCGGCTGGCCGTCCGCCGCGTCGAATTCTATCGGCTTGTCGAGCCTGATGAAGGCGCATAGCGGTCGCTCCAGCGCACTCAGGCGCCCGTGCGGGATGGCGACCCCCTTGCCCAGACCGGTACTGCCGAGTTTCTCACGGCTGATCAGGCTGTCGAATATTTCGTTTCTGGATAGCTGCGGCACGTTTCTGGCAAGCAGTTCGCTGATGTGTTCCAGCAAACGTTTCTTGCTGCCAACCTGCGGACAGCAGGAGACCCGTTCCTGGATAAGTAGCTCGGAGATATTCATGGTATTACCGTCCCCTGCACTGCCGCCCGGGGGCGGCCAGCGGTTTTTCAGACATGGTTTTTATGCGAACCCTCGTTCCTGTGATGGTCATTCAGCTTCTGGTTGTGTTTTTTTACCTGACGGTCCAGCTTGTCGGTGAGGGCGTCGATCGCGGCATACATGTCCTCCTCGGTGGCGTCGGCGAATACGTTGCCGCCGTTCAGTCGTAGCGTTGCCTCCGCGGTGTGCCGGAGCTTTTCCACGCTGAGTATGACATGGATGTCCAGTACCTGACCGGAATGGCGTGTCAGGCGCTCCAGCTTGCTGTTGACGTACTCGCGAAGAGGGGGGGTTATCTCGACATGTTGCCCTGTCAGGTCAATTTGCAT
>JBAVKA010000316.1:0-16006 GCA_049688075.1 Gammaproteobacteria bacterium | reverse complement strand
CGGCTCAGGCGATTTCCTGCAAACCGAGTTCCTTGAGTTTGCGGGTCAGCGTATTGCGGCCCCATCCCAGCAGCCGCGCCGCTTCCTGGCGCCGCCCGCTGGTATGCTGCAGCGCCGTCTCGATCATGATCCGCTCAAAAGCGGGCGTGGCCTCATCCAGTAAATGCTCGCGCCCTTCCACGAGTTGCTGACGGACCCATTTACGCAAGTGCGGTTGCCAGTCTCCCTCTGCCATCGTCATGTGACCGGACTGGGTCGTCAGTTCATCAGGCAAATCCTCAACCCGTATTTCCTGACCGGGCGCCATCACAGTCAGCCAGCGACACAGATTCTCGAGCTGGCGCACATTACCCGGCCAGTCGAGTTGGGCAAGCATTTTATCGACGTCCTGACTGACCTGTTTTGCGTCGACCTCAAGCTCCAGTGCAGCCAGACCCAGGAAATAGCGCATCAGTACCGGGATGTCCTCGCGACGCTCACGCAGTGCCGGTATATGGATGCGGATGACATTCAGGCGGTGAAACAGGTCTTCCCGGAAGCGGCCATCCTTGACGCGTTGTTCAAGATCCTGGTGTGTGGCGGCAATAATGCGCACATTGACCTTCTTCGGCGTATGCGCACCGACGGGATAAAATTCCCCGTCCGCCAGCACCCTCAGCAATCGGGTTTGCAGTTCCGCCGGCATGTCGCCTATCTCGTCGAGCATCAGGGTACCGCCATCGGCCTGTTCAAACCGCCCGATACGCCGGCTTTGCGCGCCGGTAAATGCCCCCCGCTCATGTCCAAAAAGCTCGGACTCCAGCAGGTCACGCGGTATCGCGGCCATGTTGAGCGCCACGAACGGTTTGTCGGCGCGCAAGCTGTGCCGATGCAGCGCCAGCGCGACAAGTTCCTTGCCGGTGCCCGATTCTCCGTTGATCAGGACCGTGGCGTTTGAATGCGCCAGTCGTCCGATGGCGCGAAATACCTCCTGCATCGCAGGTGCCTTGCCAACGATCTCCGGGGAGTCCTTTTTGCTATCAATGACAACCTCCGCCTGCTGCTGTTCCCTCACTTTAAGCGCCCGACGCGCGAGCGCTATTGCATCGTCGACATCAAACGGTTTGGGCAGATATTCAAACGCGCCGCCCTTGTAGGCGGAAACCGCACTGTCGAGGTCGGAATGCGCGGTCATGATGATCACCGGCAGTTTCGGACAGGTATTGCCAATCTGCTCCAGCAACTTCAGCCCGTTTATGCCCGGCATGCGGATGTCCGAAATAATCACGGCCGGTTCCTCCTTCTGCAGTGCCTGCAGCGCCCTGGTGCCGGAATCAAAACTGGTCACCTCCATCCCGGCCTTGTCAAGCGCCTTTTCGAGTACCCAGCGAATTGAAGTGTCGTCGTCAATGACCCAGATTTTCTGGTTATGGCTCATTGTGTGCTGTCCAGTGGAAGTAAAATGGTGAACACGGTGTGCCCCGGTTTGCTGCTGCATTCAATCAGGCCCTGATGCCGGTTAATCAGCGACTGCGCGATGGATAGTCCGAGTCCGGTGCCGTCGCTGCGGGTCGTTATCATCGGGTAGAAAATCTTTTCGCGAAGGCTCTCATCGATACCCGGGCCGTTATCAATCACCTGTACGCTGGCGACCAGCCGATGCCGCCGGCTGCCGATGTTGAACTGGCGCCGTACGCGGGTACGCAGCCTGATCTCGCCCTTGCCACCCAGTGCCTGTACGGCGTTGAGTACGATATTCAGTACAGCCTGAACAAGAAGATCCGGGTCAGCCTGAAATTCGGGCAGACTCGGGTCATAATCCTTGATTATTTTCAGACTGTTGTTTACCTCAACCAGCACCAGATCGCTTACCCGTTCGAGAATATGGTGAATATTCACAGACTGCATGCTGGGTATGTTCTTCGGCCAGAACATCCGATCGATGAGGTTCTGGAGCCGGTCGGCTTCACGAATGATGATCTGGGTATATTCTTTCAGTTCATCGTCCTCAATCTCTCTTTCCAGCAACTGAGCGGCGCCCCGCAGGCCACCCAGCGGATTCTTGATCTCATGGGCAAGTCCCCGCAACAGGGCATGCGTGGCTTCCTGCTGGATTATCAGCTGTTCATCCTGCTCGATGCGCATGAGATGATCGACCTTGCGCAGTTCCAGCATCACCCCGGAAAATTCTCCCGGAATACTGACCGGCGTATGAGTGCAATTCACGATCACACTGGCCTTTTCATTTGCCAGATTCAGCCGGCAACCTCGCTGCATGACGACTTGTCTGGATTCCAGCGTACCCGTCAAATGCTCGGTGACCATATCCGCATTGGCAATGAGATCCTGGAGTGACTTGCCACAGGCGTGGCGTGCACTTTGTGCCAGCATCACCTCCCCTGCCGGGTTGATATAGCGCAACCGCAACTGGTCGTCGAACAAGAGGACCGTCGTACTCAGAAATTCGAGCAATCGTTCGGAGCCGAATTCGGGAAAGGTTTCAGTCGCTGTCATGCCAGCTTGTGATGCAAAATCCAAACCAGCTTCCTTCAAAAGGGTTACTGGTTCAAAAGCACTGTAAAAAGTTCAATGAATCAAGATGTTTGGAGATGTCACAACACCGTGATATCCCAACCAAGGGAAGAGAGGACTCCATTATGCACCAAAACAGGGCGTAGTGCTATAAGAGTGGATCGTACCTGACGGGTGTCCGGCAACGGCATGGATTCTGGCTAGGATTTGGGCAGGGGCATTGGTTTTGGCTTGTGTAGCGGGCTGTTGGGGTTCAGAACGGATTCACGATGCAGGTGGAAAACGACCGGTTCACTCCTCATCAACACCGCATCGCTGGCATCCACAACGCTCATTGACAGGGTATAGGTACCGCGATCCAGATTACTGAAGCTGATGGATGTGGTTCCTACCGGTATGCCGTGAGGTTCGCCATTGAGATAAAACTGAATCTTGTGGCCCTGCTTGATCATCAGCGGGGGGTCGAGCGCGACCTCTACCCTGACAACCCCCTGATTGTCCCGTATGGTGGCATCGTTCTCGGGAGCGATGATCTTCACACTGTCATAAGGACTCGCCACCGGCGCGGTCTTCGGGCTGCTGGAAAAACCGGGAACTGGCGGGGCCTTGTAGGTAGGCAACTCCGGTAATTTCATGCGTTGTGCATTGGGCGTCGGCTGGTCGCTGAAGATGATCTCGCCGTTTTCATCGACTGACTTGTAAACGTCCGCCTGTACACCGGCGGACAGCAGTATGAGTAATACCGGGAAACGTTTCATAAGCTCACCATAGCTGTGGAATATCACCGATTCAATACAGATTATCAGTAATTTCCGTCATTTCGTCGAACCACGCGCAAAAACCACAAAAAAAAAGCGCCCCGGACGGAGCGCTTTCTCCAGCTCGAACAGCGACAGCCTACAAGCTGTAGTACATATCGTATTCAACAGGGTGGGTAGTCATGCGCAGGCGCGTGACTTCACCCATCTTCAGGTCGATATACCCGTCAATCATGGCATCAGAGAACACACCGCCGGCGATGAGGAATTTACGATCGTTGTCAAGCGCGTCAAGCGCCATATCCAGGGCGTGACACACTTTCGGGATCTTCTTCTCCTCTTCCGGCGGCAGGTCGTACAGGTCCTTGTCCATGGCCTCTCCCGGATCAATCTTGTTCTTGATACCGTCCAGACCGGCCATCATCATCGCCGCAAAGGCAAGGTAGGGATTGGCGCTGGGATCCGGGAAGCGCACTTCGATCCGCCGCGCCTGGGGATTTGACTCGTGCGGAATCCGGATGGAAGCGGAGCGGTTGCGGGCCGAATAGGCGAGCATGACCGGGGCCTCGAAACCCGGCACCAGACGCTTGTAGCTGTTCGTGCCGGGATTGGTGAAGGCATTGAGGGCACGCGCATGCTTGAAGATGCCGCCGATATAGTAGAGGGCCTGCTGTGACAGTCCGCCGTACTTGGTGCCGGTAAAGATATTCTTGCCATCCTTTGAAAGCGACTGGTGCACATGCATACCGCTGCCGTTATCGCCCACCAGCGGCTTCGGCATGAAGGTCGCGGTTTTCCCGTAGCCGTGAGCCACATTCATTACCACGTATTTCAGTATCAGGACTTCATCGGCCTTGCGCGTCAGGGTATTGAAACGGGTACCGATTTCGCACTGACCGGCGGTCGCCACCTCGTGGTGATGCACTTCCACAGCGACACCCATCTCTTCCAGCGCCAGGCACATGGCACCGCGTATATCATGCAGCGAATCGACCGGGGGAACCGGGAAATAGCCACCCTTGCTGGTCGGACGATGCCCGATATTGCCGTCCGGGTAGACGCGCTCCGAGTTCCAGGCCGCCTCTTCGGAGTCGACCTTGTAGAAGGCGCCGCTGATGTCGGCGCCCCAGCGAACGTCATCGAGAATGAAAAACTCGGGTTCAGGACCGAAGTAGGCGGTATCGGCAATCTTGGTGGACTTGAGATATTCCTCGGCGCGCCGGGCAATCGAACGCGGGTCACGATCGTAGCCTTGCATGGTCGTAGGTTCGAGAATATCGCAGCGCAGAATCAAGGTGGCTTCGTCGCTGAACAGATCCATGACGGCGGTCGATGAATCAGGCATCAACACCATGTCTGAATCGTTGATTCCTTTCCAGCCGGAGATGCTGGAGCCATCGAACATTTTTCCGTCCTTGAAAAAATCGGCCTTGATGATACCGGCAGGCAGCGTGACGTGCTGCTCCTTGCCCTTGGTATCGGTAAAACGCAGATCGACGTATTTGACCTCGTTGTCCTTTAACATTTTCAAAACTTTGGTGGCAGACATTAAAACCCCTCCAGATTAACTAGCAATTCGAATTCACACGCCGCTATCGCGATGACAGCGGCTCTCTCGACAAATCTTGCGATTCTTCTCTGAAATAAGGCAGGAATTATGCCATGGCCTGTTCAATGGGCAAATGGCCGTTATATCAGGGCATTATGTGTCCCACCGCCGGATTGCGCGCACCACGCTGGTGCACGCTCCGATGCGCGGCACCACAATTGTGCGGCTGGCCGGTGAAGATACACCCGACGGTGAAGAATGTCTTGCCTCGCTCATAGCATTGGATTTGGCAACCGGTGAATCGATGTGTGAGTCGATCCCGTCACCGTCCGGTTCAGATCACCTCCGGTCTTCTACAGATCGGACCCGTCAGCACTCCCTGCGGGTATCGACCCGCCATCGCCCACGCGAATGGTGATCGCAATCTCGTCACCCTGCCGGGAGATATCGGCTACCGTATGGCCATGAATCCGGCACCAGGAGGGGATGTCATGCAGCACGCCCGGATCGGTGCACAACACGCGCATACGATCTCCCGGGCGCAAACCGGCCGCCTGGTCCTGGGTGCGAATGACCGGTAACGGGCAGAGGAGATATCTGGCATCAACGGTCACGCTGCTCATAGATACCACTCCGGCGGGATCTGTGCAGACGGCAAGGGAGCTACCGTGTAGTTCCGAACGGTTCCATCTTTCCCCGTCACCGCTATGGTGACCTCTGCGGCATCCCGACCCTTGCTGAAGCGCGCGGCAATGCGGGCGGCCAGCTCAAGATCGTCAGCGCCCGCTTCACCGTCAAGCAGCACCAGCGGCCCGGTATGACTGACCGGAATCATGTGCACAAAACGCCTGCGGTAACCTTCAAGATACCGGTTCTCGCCTTCCTCGCGTCCCACGATCAGTTTGAAACCGGGTTGCGGTCGCAGATGCCGTCCGACCTTGAGCAACATGATGTCATCCAGTTCATAGTCCCGTTCGCCGCGCGTTTGCCACAGATCCGAGAGTTTTCGGGAATACTGCCCGTCGGTTAGAAAGCAGCAGCCGCCTGCCGGTTGCGCGTAGTCCTCAAAACCGTAGTGGTCCGCCAGCGCCATCTGCGGCTTGCGCGAGCGACCGTTGAATGCAAGCAGTTTATCCCGCTCCAGCCAGCCCTCCCGTTCCGGCAGTGTCGGCGGCAGAATTTTTGCGCACAGCGGTCGCACCAGACGATCATGCGCGCCGGATTCACGTGCGACCACCGGCATGTTGACGCGGCGTTGCGACTTGGGACGCTGCCCGATGACCTCTCCGGTTACGATGAAATCAAATCCCTGGGCATGCATCCATTCGAGCGCCTTTCTGACCATAAAGACCTTGCAATCCAGGCAGGGATTCAGATTGGCCCCGTAGCCGTGCCTCGGGTTGATCACGACCTGCTTGTATTCCTCGATGACATCGATGATATGCAGACGGATACCCAGTTGCTCGGCCACCCACAGCGCGTTGTTGCGCTTGGGGCGTGCCCTGTGCTGTTTACGGATTGCATGGGTATGGCCTTCCACACAAAACCCGGTATAAAAATTGATGCCCTCGACATGGATGCCCTGCTCCATGACCAGACGCGCCGCAAGGAGCGAATCGAGCCCGCCTGAAATCAGGGCCACGGCTTTATATTGTTTGCTCATTAAATCGCTGGCGCAGGGTTAATTTGCGTTTGTTCATAAACATCATCATTCGCCGCAAAGACGCAAAGTTAATTATAAATAAAAACCATTGAAGTCCTTTGCGTCCCTGGCGTCTTTGCGGTGAGTTAATTTCCTAATGGATGGACGCTCATTCGGATGTCATGGCGTCGTACGAAAACGTGTAACGAGTGGCTGACACCATGTGAATCGCCTGCAGCGGATTTAATGATCATGTACTCGATCGCGGTTCTGTATCTCCGTGCCGGTATTTACCGGACACGACCGATAATTATTCTATCGCAGATACGGAAGCGGATAGACATTGGCAGGGGAATTCAGTTCATTTGCCCGGTTACGGCTTTAAACGGCGCCGCTCCGTCCATACCGGCTGTCGCAGCTGTATACGCGGGTATCCCCTGACAGGCAGGCGAAACTCACCTGTTAACCGGTAAATTCCATCCGGGCAGGCGTGTTTGGGGAATTTTCCTCTGGCGCACGTTATACTCCCGCGTCGGCAACACCCTAAAAACCCGTTATTAACCGGTAGAATCCAAGCCGTGTCTGACAAGCCACAAACATTCCAGGACCTGATTCTTGCCCTGCAAAACTACTGGGGACGACAGGGTTGCGCCCTGCTGCAGCCCTACGATATGGAAGTAGGCGCCGGGACCTTCCACCCGGCGACTTTCCTGCGCGCAATCGGGCCCGAACCCTGGCGGGCCGCCTATGTTCAACCCTCACGTCGGCCCACTGACGGTCGCTACGGCGAGAACCCGAACCGATTGCAACATTATTACCAGTACCAGGTGGTCATGAAACCCTCGCCACTCGACATCCAGGACCGCTATCTCGGCTCCCTGGTAGAACTCGGCATCGATCCGCTGGTGCATGATATTCGCTTCGTTGAGGACAACTGGGAATCGCCGACGCTGGGCGCCTGGGGACTGGGATGGGAGGTCTGGCTCAATGGAATGGAAGTCACGCAATTCACCTATTTTCAGCAGGTCGGGGGGCTGGAATGCCGGCCGGTCACCGGTGAAATCACCTATGGACTGGAACGCATCGCCATGTACCTGCAGGAAGTCGAAAGCGTATTCGATCTCGTCTGGACCGCAGGGGCGGAAGGACCGATGACCTACCGGGACGTGTACCACCAGAATGAAGTGGAGATGTCGGCGTACAACTTCGAACAGGCGGATATCGAGTCATTGCTGTACTGGTTCGATGTGTGCGAGCGCGAGAGCCGCCGCCTGATCGAGGCAGGCCTGCCGTTGCCGGCTTACGAAATGGTGCTCAAGGCATCTCACACATTCAACCTGCTGGACGCGCGCAGCGCCATCTCGGTTACGGAACGTCAACGCTATGTCCTGCGCGTGCGCACCCTGGCGCGCCGGGTTGCCGAAGCCTATTACCAGCGCCGCGAATCACTCGGATTTCCAATGCTGGCGGTCGCAGGTATGTCATCATGACCGGGACACAGGACCTGCTGATCGAGATCGGCACCGAAGAGCTGCCTCCACTGTCATTACGCCGCCTGGCCGAGTCGTTCAAATCCTCACTGAGCGTATTGCTGGATGAGCATGAGCTCAAGCATGGCCCCGTTCATGCCTATGCCTCGCCCCGCCGGCTGGCTGTCCATATCGAACAGATGCCCCTGCAGCAACCCGACCGCGAAGTAATACGGCGCGGCCCGGCGTTGACGGCGGCCTTCGACGAGGATGGCAATCCAACCCGGCCGGCGGAAGGATTTGCACGTTCCTGCGGCGTGACGGTCACGGAACTCGATCAACTGGAGACCGGCAAGGGCAGCTGGCTGGCCTGGCGCATGCATGAAACCGGCAAGTCGACAGAGGAAATCATCCCCGAACTCATCGAACGAGCACTCAGGACACTGCCGACGCCCAGGCGCATGCGCTGGGCCGACCGCAGCGAGGAATTCGTACGCCCGGTACACTGGATCGTGTTACTGCTGGGTGAGAATCCCGTCAGGGCGACCATACTCGGGCTGGAGGCTGACCGTTACACACGGGGGCACCGTTTCCACTGTAACGAGAGACTACCTGTCAGCGAGCCTGCCGCGTATGTGGAGACGCTCGAGAAACAGGGCCATGTTCTGGTGGACATGGATCATCGCCGTGACACCATACGCACGCAGGTGCTGGCTGCCGCCAGAGACCTCGGCGGCAACGCGCTCATCGACGAGGCGCTGCTGGATGAAGTCACTGCACTGGTGGAGTGGCCGTCGGTGATAACCGGCGATTTTGACCGTCGCTTTCTCGAGATGCCTGCGGAGGCGCTGATATCAAGCATGCAGCACCACCAGAAGTTCTTCCCGGTCGTCAATGGAAACGGCGGGCTGATGCCGCACTTCATCACCATTGCCAACATCGAAAGCAGAGATCCCGCCATGGTGAAGGCCGGTAACGAGCGCGTCATCCGGCCACGACTGGAGGATGCCGCGTTTTTCTGGAATCAGGATCGCAAACATCCACTGCAGCACCGGGCAGCCCAGCTGGATACGGTCACCTTCCAACAGCAACTCGGCTCGCTCGGCGACAAGCAGCGTCGGATCGAGGCCGTCGCCAGCTTTATTGCCGGGGCCATCGGTTCCAGTGTTGAATATGCAGAGCGCGCGGCGGCCCTGTGCAAGTGCGATCTGCTGACCAGCATGGTCTTCGAATTCCCTGAATTACAGGGCATCATGGGTCGTTACTACGCCACACACGACAGAGAGCCTGCCGAAGTCGCGGCCGCAATGGATGAACAATACCAGCCGCGCTTTGCCGGTGACGCACTGCCCGCCTCGCACACCGGCCAGGCGCTGGCCATCGCTGACCGGCTGGATACGCTGACAGGCATCTTCGCCATCGGCCAGCCCCCCACCGGGGACAAGGATCCATTTGGCCTGCGTCGGGCCGCACTCGGTGTTTTGCGCATTATGATCGAGCGCGAACTCGATCTCGATCTGCATGAACTGATTGCCATCGCCGCCGCCATCATGCCGCCCGAGATCAAGGCAGCCAGAATTACAGATGAGCTGTTTGACTTCATGATGGAGCGCCTGCGCGCCTACTATCTCGATGCGGGATACGATGGCGATGTCTTCGAGGCGGTACTCGTACGCCGGCCGGTGCGTCCCATCGATTTCGATCAACGCATGCGCGCGGTGAAGGCATTTCGTAACCTTCCTGAATCGGAAAGTCTGGCAAGCGCCAACAAGCGCATCCGCAATATCCTGCGCAAGTCCGGTTCGGTAATTCCAGCCGCTTACGACAGCGGTCTTTTACAGGACGGCGCGGAACATGACCTTGCCAGGGCGATGCGTGATCTGAACAGGAAAGTAACCCCGTTGTTCGAGCAGCGCGTTTACACCGAGGCATTATGCGCGCTTTCCGCCTTGCGGGATCCGGTAGACAGGTACTTTGATTCCGTCATGGTCATGGTGGATGATCCGCAGCTGCGCCATAACCGCCTCGCCCTGCTCAATGCATTGTCTGAACTGTTTCTGCGTGTCGCAGACATTTCGCGGCTGCAGACCTGATCCCGGTTTGGCATCACGTTGCAGAGATAGCCGTTGAGCAAATCATGAGGGAACGCCTGACAAAGAGTGTCGACTGCCATAAGGCCGGCGGCATCGGCTTCCTGCCGGACCAGGCCGTGTTATTGTTACCCCCTGTCTCCCCATTTACCTGATATTCGGAAACGACCATTTGCCAGGTGCCCCATGACCAACCAGGATTCCTACCAGGCCATGCTCGCCGCCGTCCAGGCATTCCACGACAAGCATGATTTCAAAAACACCGGCGGCGAGGAACTGGCCTACCGCGTTGCACTGATGACCGAAGAACTGGGAGAGATTTCATCCTGCGTCACCAAGGGAAAGGACACACAAAAGCTAGCCGAGGAATGCGCCGATCTGTTTATCCTCCTCATCGGTACAGCCATAGCGGCTGATTTCGATTTAACGGAGGCGTTCTGGAGCAAGATTCGGAAACTGGAGCAACGTGAATCCCGCATGATCAATGGCCGAATACGGGTGTCTGAATTCCGGGATATGTAACCCGCATTTACACGGCTCGGTCACATACTACTTTACACACTTCAAGGCATCGTCAGGATCAACCCCCATACCGCATGACATTACAGATCGCCTTTCCCGTGTATCACCATTCTCAAGACCCGACCTCATCAGCCGGATAACCTGCGCGCGGAGAAACCTGCTCCCATGAAACTGGTCATACTCGATCGCGATGGTGTCATCAATGAGGACTCCGCTGCGTATATAAAATCTCCGGAGGAATGGATACCGATACCCGGCAGCCTTGAAGCAATCGCCCGTCTTCGCCGTGCCGGATGGCATGTGATCGTTGTGACCAATCAGTCCGGTATCGCAAGGAATCTTTTCGACTCGGACACACTGGTGCGAATACACGACAAAATGCGACGCTGCGTATCGGATGCAGGAGGTCTGATCGATGCCATATTTTTCTGCCCGCACGGTCCACATGACAACTGCCACTGCCGTAAGCCGAGACCCGGGCTGTTTCTGGACCTCGCCCGAAGACTTCGAATCAGTCTCCATGGAATTCCAGCGATCGGTGATTCCTTGCATGATCTGCATGCAGCCAAAGCCGCGGGTGCTCGTCCAATTCTGGTCAGGACCGGCAAGGGAGCCGCGATTCCTGATACCTGCGATACGTCTATTGTTGTCCCGGTATATGACAATCTTGCCTGTGCGGTGGATGATCTGCTGGCTGTCAACCAAAGGGATAATGCGAACAACTGATGAATCCTGAAACTGATACTACGTCCTCACGTTTGTCACTGTATCTGCGCGCCCTGGCCTTCTGGCTTGTGTTCTCTACAACCACGGTGCTGGCGGCCATTCTGGTCATACTGATGTACCCCTTCAGCCTGCAGCGGCGGCAGCAATTCGTTACCTGGTGGGCGGGATTCATACTGTGTTGGCTCGAGACGACCTGTCAGCTTCGCTATGTCGTCGATGGTGAAGAAAACATTCCTCACCAGGGTCCCGTCATCGTCTTTGCCAAGCATCAATCCACCTGGGAGACGTTTGTCTTGCAACGCATCTTCCCCTCACAAATCTGGGTGGCCAAACGTGAGCTGCTCTGGATCCCGTTTTTTGGCTGGGGCCTCGCGATGATGAAACCTATCGCCATCAAACGCGGTACCGGTCGTGCGGCTGTCATCCAGTTGATCCGGCAAGGCACGGAACGCCTCAAGGAGGGTCTCTGGGTCATCATCTTTCCGGAGGGCACACGCGTCCCGCCGGGTCAGAAGGGGCGCTATCGAATTGGCGGCGCGGTACTGGCGGAGCATTCGGGCTACCCGGTTTTACCTGTCGCCCATAATGCCGGTGAATTCTGGCCACGACACAGCTTCATTAAACGACCCGGAACAATTCAGGTACGTATCGGTCCTCTGATTACACCGGTAGGCAGGTCCGCGCAGGAGATCATTAAGGAGGCCGAGGCATGGATTGAATCCACCATGACTGAAATTACCACCGTTAAATAACTCACTGCTCACCATAAAATTGGTGCTATTGCCATGACGCCAGCGCAGGGAATCAACACCTGGCACATTAGCCAAGGTCGGCAAGTAAACTGTATATATGCCTAAATATAGGTAGATATATAAATATAAGTATTTATTAAAAATTTATTAACTTGCTGTAATTACTATATATCTGTTCTTGGTCGTTGCCATTCATCCAGTTGCATCGTCTTGATTACTCTGGAATAGGTCGAAACAAAACGGACTATTTGCAGGCAACCATTACGTGTGAATAGCTGGTCGGTTAAAGCTGGCGTGTCTTCGGGCTACGGCTAAAGCTCAGTCAGCCGACAGCCGTGCTTCGATGAAAAGGCCTCATCAGGCTTCGGCGAGGGTATACACACGGCTAACTTCATTGGAACAAAACGGCCAATCACACTCTGTTGTTCGAATACATTCGCAGCGGCACACAAACCTCAGCCTCGTACCCCTGGTCGCTGGAAACTCATCCTCTCTCGCCTCAAGGCAAGGGATTTACTGGTCCCCTTCTGGCCACAGACAGACTGCCGCTTTTTCAGCACAACGGGGTAGACTTCAATTCGACCGGCCGAAGACTAGATATCGAGATTCGATACCGACAACGCATTTTGTTCGATGAAATCCCGGCGTGGTTCCACCTGATCTCCCATCAGGGTGGTAAAGACTTCATCGGATCCGACGGCATCCTCGATCTGTACCTGCAACAGGCGCCGGGTATTCGGATTCATGGTGGTTTCCCATAACTGGTCGGGATTCATTTCACCCAGTCCCTTGTAACGCTGAATATGCTGGCCGCGCTTGGCTTCTTCCATCAGCCAGGTCAACGCCTGTTTGAAGGAATTCACCGTTTCCCGACGCTCGCCCCGCAGCACGAATGCGCCTTCGCCGATCAAACCATCGAGTTGCTGCCCCAGAGCCACGATTCGTTCGTAATCGTGTGAACTGAAAAAATCGTCGCTAATGCTTTGCTGGCTGGCAACAATGCCGTGAGTCCATCGGCTTATTGAAGCGGTAAAACTCTGATTATCAGAGCCTTGAGCCACTTCGCACTGATAATGCCGATCGGCGAGCACACTGGCGTTCAGGCGATTCTCCAGTTCCGTGAACCAGGCCGCAACGCCGTTGCCCTCTTCCCGTAGCGCATCCTGCATGGACGGCATATAGATCAATTTTTCCAGCACCACGGCATCATAACGACGTGACAGACGTTGTATACCGGCCATCACGGCCATGTAGTGTGTCGCGAGGTTCTCCAGTGCCGGGCCACTCAGCGGCGGCGCATCGGCATTCACAAAAAGCTGCGCATTGTCGATGGCGCCATGCAAAAGCAGGACATTCAAGGCCGCATCATCTTTAACATATTGTTCTTGCTTGCCTTTTTTTACCTTATACAACGGTGGCTGGGCAATATAGATATGTCCTCGCTCGATCAATACCGGCATTTGACGGTAGAAAAACGTCAACAGCAAGGTTCGAATATGCGAGCCGTCCACATCGGCATCCGTCATAATGATAATGCGGTGGTAACGCAGCTTGTCGGGGTCGAATTCCTCCCTCCCGATGCCACAACCCATGGCTGTGATCAGTGTGCCGACCTCAGCAGATGACAGCATTTTGTCAAACCGCGCCTTTTCCACATTGAGGATTTTGCCCTTCAGCGGCAGGATGGCCTGGGATTTTCGGTCACGTCCCTGCTTGGCCGATCCACCCGCTGAATCTCCCTCGACGAGGAACAATTCGGACAATGCCGGGTCGCGCTCCTGGCAATCGGCCAGTTTGCCGGGCAGCCCGGCGATATCCAGTGCACCCTTGCGCCGGGTCATTTCACGCGCCTTGCGTGCCGCTTCCCGAGCCCGCGCCGCCTCGATGATCTTGGCCGTAATCGCCTTGGCTTCCGTCGGATTTTCCATCAGATAATTTTGAAATTGCTCGCTCACCGTCGATTCGACGATGCCCTTGATCTCGGAAGAAACCAGCTTGTCCTTGGTTTGGGATGAAAACTTGGGGTCATGCACCTTGACCGACAGCACAGCGGTCAATCCTTCACGCGCGTCATCGCCGGTTGCCGAGACTTTTGCCTTGCGCATTACCCCTTCCCGCTCCATATACAAATTCAGCGTTCGCGTCAGGGCGCTGCGAAATCCGGCGAGGTGGGTGCCGCCATCACGCTGTGGTATGTTATTGGTAAAACAGAAGATATTTTCCTGGTAGGAATCATTCCACTGCATGGCGACTTCGACGCCGACATCATCCTTTTCACCGATGAAATAGAACACCGTTGCATGCAATGGGGTTTTCTTTCGATTCAAATGCTCGACAAAGGCCCGAATGCCGCCCTGGTACTCGAAAACATCCTGCTTGTCATTGCGCTCGTCAGTGATCTTGATGCGTACACCGGAATTCAAAAAAGACAATTCTCTTAACCGCTTAACGAGAATGTCGTAGTGATATTCGGTATTGGTAAAAATATTGTTGCTGGGCTTGAAACGGATCTCGGTTCCAGTACGCTCCGTCTCCCCTGTGATCTCAAGGGGCTTCGTGGGCACCCCCAACCGGTATTCCTGAACATAACTGTGTCCGTCCCGATAAATAGTCAGGCGCAGAGTTTCCGACAGGGCATTCACCACGGAAACCCCCACGCCGTGCAATCCGCCGGATACCTTGTAGGAGTTATCATCAAACTTCCCTCCCGCGTGCAGCACGGTCATGATAACTTCCGCCGCGGACAAGCCTTCCTCCGAGTGCATATCAACCGGGATTCCCCGACCGTCATCGGTCACAGTCACGGAATCGTCGCCATGCAATGTGACCGTGATTTCCTTGCAATATCCGGCAAGTGCTTCGTCGATTGAATTATCGACGACTTCAAATACCATATGATGCAGGCCCGTTCCATCATCCGTATCGCCAATATACATTCCCGGTCGCTTACGAACGGCATCCAGACCCTTCAGTACCTTGATATTCGATGAGGTATAGCTATTTTTCTCTGTCATGGAACAATCCTTTGAATAAGCGCGGCATTATAGCACTTCCCGTACCACGCCATGTTCCACGTGGAACCTTTTCATGCCAGGCCATTCTGCCTTTTTCGTGGTGTGAGAACTGATCGCGGTAACGAAGACCTGGGCCCCGATTTCCTTAAGGCAGAGCAGAATTCGTGACTGATGCTCTTCATCGAGTTCACTTCCCAGATCATCGAGTAACAAGGCGCCCCGTGGCGCATTCAGGGCGTGCTGAAACGTCACCTGACCCACTAAAAAAGCCACTATCATAGCCTTCTGCTGCCCGCGCGAGAAATTGGTATGCACCGGACTCCCGTCTACCATCAGCACAATATCGGCCCGATGCGGTCCACAGTGGGTATAGCCCTGGGCAAGATCCTTATCGATGTTTTTTTTCAATGCGGTTTCCAGAGCCAGGTCCCTTGGCCATCCCGAGGAGTAACGAAGAGACAGTGATCTGCCAGGTAGCAGACTTTCGAGTTCATCCTGTATGTACGGCTCAAGATCGGCAACATAAGTGCGTCGCAGCCGGTCGAGACCTTCAGCTGCATCCGCGAGCTCTCTGTCCCAGATCATAATCTGAGCTGGAGGCGTGTGAGCCCTCAGTGCGGCATTACGCTGCCTGAGCACGCGACTGTAACGCTGCCACAGAACACGGTATCCCTGTTCCACGTGGAACAATGCCCAGTCCAGAGACTGTCGACGATAACCGGGGCCCCCATTGAGAATATTTGCGGTATCGCTGGTCATGATCTGGACCGGGAAACGTCCCGCCAGATCGGAAAGCCGTTGCACCTGCTGCCCCTCCAGATGAATCCGGTAATTACCCTGAAGGCGCTCCATCCCGATCGGATTGGAGCGCCCACCGGTCAGACCGATCCTGCCGACGAGTCGATAAGATGACTGCCCCTCATGAACCAGGTGGTTCGCATTGGGGGTACGAAAAGACCGCACACGACCGAGA